>JAIVHL010000130.1 GCA_020201075.1 Halomonas sp.
GCCGTGGTCACCGCCTGGCAGGAGACCGGGCTCGAAGCCCGCGGGCATCATGACGCCGTGGCCTTTGCCCCGGGGGAGCTGCTCACCGGCAAGGGCGACTACTACGGTGTCTTCACCCCGTTCTCGAAAAGCTGGCATCGCCAGCTGACGGCGGAGCGCCTGGCGCTGAGCGACACCCCCGCTCCCCAGGCTTCCACCGGCATCGCCAATGACCCGCTGCCCGAATTACCCCCTCTCGCGGACACCCCTATCGATGGCCGCCAGTGGCCCGCCGGAGAGGGGCCGGCCGCCGACCGCCTGGAGCGCTTCCTGCGCTTTCGTGGACGCCACTATGGGCGCCAGCGCGACTTTCCGGCGATTCGCGGTACCAGTGAGCTCTCACCTTATCTGGCGCTTGGCATGATCTCGCATCGCCAGTGCCTGCAGGCGGTGGTAGCCGAGAACGACGGCAGCCTGGCCGAAGGCGATGCCGGTCTTGTTGCCTGGGTGAACGAGCTGGTGTGGCGTGAGTTCTACCGCCACGTGGCGGTAGGCTTCCCCCAAGTGTGCCGTCACCGCCCCTTCCAGGCCCACACCGAGGGGCTGGCCTGGCGGGATGATGACGAAGGTTTCTCCGCCTGGTGCGAAGGTCGCACCGGCTACCCCATCGTCGATGCCGCCATGCGCCAGCTGCTCGCCACCGGCTGGATGCACAACCGCCTGCGCATGATCACCGCCATGTTCCTCAGCAAGCACCTGCTGATCGACTGGCGTCGGGGCGAGGCCTTTTTCATGCGCCATCTGGTGGACGGAGAATTTTGCGCCAACAACGGCGGCTGGCAGTGGGCGGCCTCCACCGGCACTGACGCTGCGCCCTACTTCCGTATCTTCAATCCCACCACCCAGTCGAGCCGCTTCGACCCCGAAGGGACCTTCCTGGCCGAGTGGCTGCCGACGCTGGCCGACCTGCCCGCCAAGGCGCGACACGCACCGCCCCGGGACCTGCTCGGTGGCGTCGACTATCCGCCACCCATTGTCGACCACAAGGCGGCCCGGGCCAGAGCCCTGGAGGCTTTCAAAGCGCTCAAGGCCGACTGATGTTTCGGCATCGCCCGTTTCAGGAGCCACCCATGGCAGCGACCGCAGATGACCGGCTGGAGGCTTTCTGCGCCTTCTTTAATAAGCTAGACAAGAGCTGTACAAAAGATCTCTTCAGGTTCTATACTCCGGATGTGGTGTTCATTGATCCGCTCCACCGGATAGAGGGCTCCGAGGCCCTGGAGCGTTATTTTTTGACCCTGTACGAAAACGTGACAGCATGCCGATTCAGCTTTAATGAGCGACAAATGTTGGACGATCAGGCCTTCGCTGCCTGGACCATGTCTCTGACGCATCCGCGACTCGATGGAGGCCGAGAGATCCAGGTAGATGGCTGCTCGCACCTGACCTTCGCCGCGGATGGTCGAGTCATGCGCCACCGAGATTACTTTGACGCTGGCGCCCTGCTCTACGAGCGGTTGCCGCTACTGGGCGGCATCATACGTCGGGTAAAGAAACACATTGACGGCTGACCGATGGCTTGCGGCAGCCGACCATCCCGGCCAGAGGGCCGGCCCCTGGAGGCCTCATGCCACTTAACGGCAAGCAACGCATCTGGCTCACCGGCGCTACATCCGGCATCGGTAAGGCACTCGCCGAGCGTCTGCTCGAAGACGGTCACCGAGTAGCGCTCAGCGCACGAGGTGAATCCGATCTGCAGCACCTCGCCGCCGGACGCGACAACGCGCTATTGCTGCCCCTGGACGTGAGCGACCGGGAGGCCGTGGCCCGTGCCGGTGATCGAATTGCGGAGGCTTTTGGCGGTCTCGATCTGGCGCTGCTTAACGCCGGCACCTGTGAGTATCTCGACGCTCAACAGTTCGATGTCGGGCTCGTGGAACGCGTGTTTGCCCCCAACTTCTTCGGCGCCGTCTACTGCATCGATGCGGCCTTGCCGCTGCTTCGCCGGGCCCGAGCCGAGGGCGGTCGCCCTCTTCTGGCGGCGACGTCCAGCGCCGCGGCCTATCTGCCGATGCCCCGGGCCGAGGCCTATGGCGCTTCCAAGGCGGCTCTCAGCCATTTTCTCGAAGCCCTGCGCCTCGACCTTCACGCCGAAGGGATCGACGTCAGCGTGATTCACCCCGGTTTCGTGAAGACTCCTCTCACCGATCGCAACGATTTTCCGATGCCCATGCGCGTCGGGGTCGAGCAGGCCGCAGAGGCGATCCTGGCGGGCCTTTCACGCCGCCGCCTGGATATCCATTTCCCGCGCCGCTTCACGCTGCTGTTGAAACTGATGGGCATCCTGCCCCCGGCGGTGCGACAACGCCTTGGCCTGCGCCTGGTAAGACCAGCAACCACTTCGGAGAACGCGCCATGACCGCCTTTCATCGCCATCCTGCGGAGCCGGAACGCCGCATCGCCGTGATCGGCAGTGGCATCGGCGGCATGGCCGCCGCCTGGTACCTATCCAGCCACCACCAGGTGACCTTGTTCGAGGCCGCCGACCGCCTGGGTGGCCACACCGCTACCGTTGATGTAGAACTCGAAGGGCGCCACTACGCCATCGACACCGGTTTCATTGTCTTCAACGATTGGACCTACCCCCACTTTCGTCATTTGCTGGCCAGGCTGGGAGTGCTCACCCAGCCCACCGAGATGAGCTTCTCGGTACACGAGACTGCCCGCGACTTCGAGTACAACGGCCACACCCTGTCGAGCCTGTTTGCTCAGCGACGCAATTTGCTGCGTCCCAGTTTCTACCGGCTGCTGCGCGATATCCTGCGCTTTAACCGCGAAGCGATCCTGGCCCTCGACAGCGGCACCCTCGCCCCGGACATGACGCTTGGCGAGTGGCTTGACGTCGGCAGCTACGGCGTAGCCTTTCAGCGCCACTACCTGCTGCCCATGGGCGCTGCCATCTGGTCGGCCAGCCTCCAGGATTTGCGCGACTTCCCGCTGCAGTTCTTTGTGCGTTTCTTTCGCCACCACGGCCTGCTCTCGGTGAGTGACCGTCCCCAGTGGTACACCCTGGTAGGCGGCTCGCGAAGCTACATCCCGGCGATGACCGCGCCATACGCGGAGCGCATTCGACTGTCGACCCCGGTACGCGGTATTCGCCGCCTGGTTGATGGCGTGGAAGTGCGCACCGACGCCGGAACGGAACGCTTTGACGAAGTGGTACTGGCCTGCCATGCCGATCAGGCCCTGGCCTTGCTGGACGATCCGAGTCCCGCCGAGCGTGACATCCTCGGCGCGCTGCCCTACCAAGATAACGAAGTGGTGTTGCACACCGATACCCGGCTGCTCCCACGCCGCCGCCGAGCTTGGGCGAGCTGGAACTACCGACTCGATGGACGCGGCGAAAAAGAGCGTATCTCCGTCACCTACGACATGAATATCCTTCAGCGCCTGGAGACGCCCCACACCTTCTGCGTCACCCTCAACGACAGCGATGCCATTGACCCGGACAAGGTGTTGGGTCGTTTCACCTATGCTCACCCCCAGTTCACCTTGGCAGGGGAAGCCGCCAAGGCACGCCACGCAGAGATCTCCGGTCCCGCCTTCCGCACCCACTATTGCGGCGCCTACTGGCGCAGCGGTTTCCACGAGGACGGGGTGTGGAGTGCGCTGCGGGTGGCTCGAGGCCTGGGCTGCGACGAGGCGTCACCGCGCCCAGGCGAGCCCGGCTGGGCGCCCAACGCCCTTGAGGTCGCCGCGGCATGAGCACCACGCCTCGCTCCCGCATCTACCGCGGCACCCTGCGTCACCGTCGCTTTCTGCCGCGTCACCACGCCTTCACCTATCAAGTGTGGATGGCCTGGCTGGATCTGGATGAGCTGCCCGAGCTGTTCGACGGCGTACCGGGCTTCAGTGCCCGCCGCCCGGCCCTGGCACGTTTTCGGCGCAAAGACTATCTCACTCCCCAAGACCGGCCGCTCAAACAGGCGGTACACGAGGAGATCGAGCGCCAGCTCGGCTGGGCACCGGACGGGCGCATCTGCCTGCTGACTCAGCTGCGCACCCTGGGGCTCGGCGTCAATCCGGTCTCGCTCTATTACGCCTACGACACCGAGAACCGGCTGCGCGCTGTGCTCGCTGAGGTGACCAATGTGCCCTGGGGAGAGCGCGCTCGTTATGCCTGCGCGATAGAGCCAACCCGACATAGCCACGAGGCCACCTTTGCCAAGACGATGCACGTCTCGCCCTTCAATCCCATGGACATGACCTACCGCTGGCGCTTCAACACGCCGGAAGAGCAGCTGTTGATGCACATGGAGAACTGGCAGGGGGACGCAAAACACTTCGACGCCACCCTGACCCTGGAGGCCCGTCCGGCGACCCGCGGCGTACTGCTGAGCACCCTGGCACGCCAGCCCTGGATGAGTCTCAAGACCCTGGCCGGCATCCACTTCGAGGCCCTGCGCCTGTGGTTCAAGCGCGTGCCGATCCATGACCACCCCGGTTCTGACCCGAGTTCCCGTAAGGAGAGTTAGTCGTGAATACTCTGCGCTCCGCAAGCACTACAGACTCCGTCGTTGAGGATGCCGATCGTCTGACCCGCTGGCTGCGGCCTCGGCTGTTGAAGCAGTTGGATCGAATGGAGGGCGGCCAGGTGACCCTGATCGAGGGACACCAACGCCACCAACTCGGTCAGGGTGGCCCCCTGGACGTTACCCTGGTGGTACGCGACAGCCGCACCTGGAAGCGCCTGGCGCTAGGCGGGACCGTCGGGGCCGCCGAAGCCTATATGGACGGTGACTGGGACGTCGATGATCTGGTTGCCCTGGTACGGCTCCTTGCCGCCAATCTGGAGCGCGTCAACGGTGAAATGGAAAACGGCACGGCGCGGCTGGGTCGCTGGCTGATGGCCGCCGTCTACCGCCTGCAGCGCAACAGCCTCAAGGGCTCGCGGCGTAATATTGCCGCCCACTACGACATCGGCAATGATCTGTTCGCCACCTTCCTGGACCAGCACCACCTGATGTACTCCAGTGCGGTGTTCCCCTATCCAGAGGCAAGCCTGGAAGAGGCGTCCACCTTCAAGCTGGACCTGATGCTCGACCGCCTCGACGTGCGCCCCCAGCATCATCTATTGGAGATCGGTACCGGCTGGGGCGGGCTGGCCATTCACGCGGCCCGCACTCGCGGCTGCCGGGTCACCACCACCACCATCTCCGATGAGCAGTACGCCCATACCGCGCGGCGCATCGAGGAGGAGGGTCTGGGCGACCGCATCACCCTGCTCAAGCAGGACTATCGTGAGCTCTCCGGGCGCTTCGATCGGCTGATCTCCGTGGAAATGATCGAAGCGGTGGGTCACCAATATCTGGATACCTACCTGGCCACCCTGGATCGACTGCTGACCGATGACGGCATGGCCCTGCTGCAGGCCATCACTATCCGCGACCAGCGCTTCGAGGCCGCCAAGCGCGAGATGGACTTCATCAAGCGCTACATCTTTCCGGGCGGCTTCCTACCCTCCCACCGCGCCATCCTCGATGGTCTAGCTCGGCGCACGTCCCTCAACGTGCTGGCCCTGGACGAGATCGGCACTCACTATGCGCGCACTCTGCGTGAATGGCGCCATCGCTTCGAGGCCAACCTCGAACGGGTACGCAAGCTGGGCTATGACGAGCGTTTCATCCGCATGTGGCGCTACTACCTCTGCTACTGCGAGGGCGGTTTCCTGGAGCGCAGCATCGGCACCTGCCACCTGCTGCTGGCCAAGCCCGGTGCTCGCCCCGCCCCCCAGACCGGCAGTCACTGACCGATGGCACTATCATCTGTCCTACGCCAGCCGAGCACTCGCCGGGCGCTGCTCAACCTGGTGGCCTTCGAACTGGGCTGGCTGGCCTGCGTGCTGGGTGGCTCCTGGATCGCGGCGCCGGTCGCGTTCGTCATCTTGACCCTTCACCTCGTCTGGCAGGCGAAGCCGGGAGAGTGGCGCTGGCTGGCTGGCTTTGCCGCGATGGGACTTGTCGTGGACGGTGGCCTGACCCTGATCGGCGGCTTTGACTTCGGCGACCAACCGCTGATGTTCGGCGTACTGCCGCTGTGGATCTGGCTGCTGTGGCCGCTGTTTGCCACCCTGCTCCACCACTCTCTGGCCTGGCTGTGGCAGCGCCCTTGGCTGGCCGTGCTGGGGGGCGCCATCAGCGGTCCGGCCTCCTATTTTGCCGGTGCCAAACTGGCCGATGTGACTCTCGCGTCCTGGCTGCTCCCCGTTCAAGCGCTGGTGTGGGGCCTGCTCTGTCTGTGGCTGTGCCGGCAACTCGGTAAAGGTTCGAAGTGCACCCGGCGTGCATTCCCTCTGCGTGGACAGTAGACTTGACCACTGTCGCCTGGCGGAGGCCTGTCGCCTGCCGCGCACCATAACTTCGACCTTCGGAATGACCCAGTGACCAAGCAACACTCCTTTGATCGCGAAGACCTGCTGGCCTGCTCCCGCGGCGAGCTCTTCGGCCCTGGCAACGCCCAGCTACCGGCTCCCAACATGCTGATGCTCGACCGCGTCACTCGCATCTATGAGGATGGCGGTGACTTCGGCAAGGGCGAGCTGATCGCCGAACTGGACATCGACCCCAAGCTGTGGTTTTTCGAGTGCCACTTTCCTGGCGATCCGGTGATGCCTGGATGTCTAGGTCTGGACGCCATGTGGCAGCTGGTCGGTTTCTACCTGGGCTGGCTCGGCCATCCTGGACGCGGCCGCGCCTTGGGCTGTGGCGAAGTCAAGTTCACTGGCCAGATACTGCCCGAGGCCGGTAAGGTCACCTACAAGATCGATATCAAGCGCATCATCACTCGGCGCCTGATTCTTGGCATGGCCGACGGCACCGTGTCGGTCGATGGCCGTGATATCTACCAGGCCACCGATCTACGCGTGGGCCTGTTTACTTCCACCGCGAACTTCTGAATCAGGAGGCTTCCATGCGACGAGTGGTAGTCACCGGCCTGGGCATCGTGTCCTGCCTGGGCAACGACCGTCAGGCTGTTCTCGAGGCACTCAGGGAAGGGCGCTCGGGTATTCGCTTCAAAGATGATTACGCCGCAGTACCGTCTCCGCCTGCCTGGCCACGCCGTTCAAGATCAAGGGGGTCAACTACTCTATCTCCTCGGCATGCGCCACCTCGGCTCACTGCATCGGCAGCGCCATGGAGCAGATCCAGATGGGCAAGCAGGACGTGGTCTTCGCCGGCGGTGGCGAAGAGGAGCATTGGACCCTCTCCTGCCTGTTTGACGCCATGGGCGCGCTCTCCACCCAGTACAACGACACCCCCGACAAGGCGTCACGGCCCTATGACCAGGCCCGCGACGGCTTCGTTATCGCCGGTGGCGGCGGCATGGTCGTTCTCGAGGAGCTGGAGCATGCCCGCGCACGAGGCGCGAAGATCTATGCGGAAGTCGTTGGCTACGGTGCCACCTCTGACGGCCACGACATGGTCGCCCCCTCCGGCGAGGGTGCGGTGCGCTGCATGCGTCAAGCCATGGCCACGGTGGAAGGCGAGATCGACTACATCAATACCCACGGCACCTCCACGCCGGTGGGCGACGTGGCCGAGCTCAAGGCGATCCGTGAGGTGTTCGGCGACACTACGCCGGCCATGAGCTCTACCAAGTCGCTCACCGGTCACTCGCTGGGTGCCACCGGCGTGCAGGAGGCGATCTACTCGCTGCTGATGATGGAGAACGACTTCATCGCCGCCTCGGCCAACGTCGATACCCTGGACGAACAGGCCGACGGCTTTGATATCGTCACCCAGTGTCGCGACAACGTGAAGATTAACCGCGTGCTCTCCAACAGCTTCGGCTTCGGCGGTACCAATGCTTGTCTGGTGCTGGAGAAGTTTACCAACTGACGCGACATGAATGAATGAGTCCCACGGGCCGATCAAGCCTCGGTCCAACGCAAGGAGGCGCCCCATGGGGCGCCTCCTTGCGTTGGTAGATCTGGCGTTGATGCCTTCTCGTCTCAGACCGCTTTCTTCTCGACGTTAACCGTCGGTGTCGGCGAGGACGGCCGCGGCACATCGGAGATCTCGATGAGCGTTGCCTCTATCCAGGTCTCCACCTCCACCAGCACCTCTTCCGGGGTGCGTCCGGTGGTCTCGATGGCCTCGCCCACCACCAGCGACAGCCGCCCCGGGTTCTTGACCCAATGGCGCCCCGGCCAGCGCTCGCCGGCGTTGTGGGCTATCGGCACCACCGGTACGCCGGCGCGACAGGCGATCACCGGGCCGCTCTTGTTGTAGCGCTTGCGTTCCCCCGGCGCGACCCGTGTGCCCTCAGGAAAGATCAGCACCGAGAGCCCCTCTTCCAGACGCTGCTTGCCCTGGGTGAGCACCTGCTTCATGGCCCGGGCGGGCCTGCTGCGATCCAGGGCGATGGGGTGCAGCAGTCGCAGCCCCCAGCCGAAGAGAGGAATATGCAGCAGCTCCTGTTTCAGCACGGTGCATATTGGCGGCTTGAGGACCTGCAGGTAGATGGTTTCCCACTCGCTCTGATGGTTGGATACGATCACACAGGGGCCAGCAGGCAGGCGCTCGCGTCCGCGGATCTCATAGCGCACCCCGCACGCCCACCGAAACCAGGCGGTGATCAAATGATTGTAGACGTTGAGCAGACGGTAGCGGCTGGTCAACGGCAACAGGGGCGCAAGCGGCACGAACAGCAGGCCGCACACCAGCATGATAAGGAAGTAGCCTATATAGAAGATCAGGCTGCGCAGGGCATTCATGGCAGTGATGCCCCCTCCGGCGGTTCATGGCAGCGATGGATGTCCTCGCACCAGGCGTCGAGCATCCGCCCCACCTCCAGCCGCCAGGGTTTCTGGTGGACGCCGAATACCTCGAGCACACGCCGGCAATTAAGCACCCGCCGAAGGGGGTGGTCGTGATGGTGGTGCATGGCCTTCACCTCTCCCAGCGCAGCCTGCTTGCCGAGACCCTCGAGACGGGTGGCGAGCTGCGTGCGCACCATGGAAACGAAGGTGTAGACACTGACTGGCTCAGTGCCGGCCAGGTGGTAGCTGCCCCAGGCATCGGCACCGCAGTGCTGCTGCTGGAGCATACCGATCAGCGACATGGCTACGGCATCGACGGAGGTGGGACAGCAGGTGACATCGGCCTCGCCGCGCACCTCTCGGCCGGCCACCAGGGTATCGACCAGCTCCCCCAGCCAGGCGTGGCCGCCTTCGAGGGCAAACAGCGGACCCAGGCGCACGATCAGATGCCGCGGATACTCTGCGCGGATGCGATCGCCGGTAACCACCAGGCGGCGCAGGCTCTCGTCCCGAGGCCGCGGGATAACGTGCTCATCGATGGGTTCGGCGAAACCGTCCTCGTAGAGCTGGTCGGAGACGCACCACATCAAGGGCACGCCGGCCTCGCGACACGCTTCCATACATTGCTCCACCGCCGCGGCATGGGCAGTCACTTCGGCAGGCGCAGCCTGAATGGGGCGCGACAGAGGTGGAATGATCAGCGCATCCGGCGCCACCTCGGCGAGCCGATCGGCGTTCACCACGCAGCCGGTATCAATGATCAGTTCAGTATCGCTGCGCAGATTGGCTTCCCGGGCCAGCGCCAGGCTCAGGCAGTGGCCGGCATCCAGTATCAGCAGCTTCACTCGTGCTCCTCCCTGCGCCGGGCAGTTTGCTCCGCTCTAGAACGGAATCTCGTCATCAAAATCGTCGAAGCTTGGGGTGCGCCGCCGCCCTGGGCATCACCGCCGCCGCTCCGGGAATCGAGCATCTGCATGTCGTTGACGACAATCTCGGTGCTGTAGCGGTCTTGGCCGTCCTGACCCTGCCATTTGCGGGTCTGAAGTCGGCCCTCGACGTAGATCCGCGAGCCCTTCTTGAGGTACTGCTGGCCGATCTCCGCCAGCTTGTTGAACATCACCAGGGTGTGCCACTCGGTGCGCTCCTGGCGCTGGCCGGACTGCTTGTCCATCCAGGTATCGGTGGTGGCCAGCCGCAGGTTGGCCACCGGGGCCCCGGAGGGCAGAAAGCGAACCTCGGGATCTTGTCCCAGGTTGCCGATCAGGATGACCTTGTTGACGCCACGGGCCATGTTGGACTCCTTGCTGTCATAAATTAATGTGGCTGCAGGCAGGCCTGAAGGATGGCGCATCTAGCGCCTGCTTGCGAGCCAAGTCGTTGCGAGACACATGTTGCGAGCCGGCCATCAGGCCCGCTCCTTGCTATTTTCGATCACTCTTGCCAAGGCTTCTTCATCGAGGTGCCGGCGGTCAACCTTGAGGTAGGCCAGCCGATCCTCAGCAACCACCAGCACGTCCTCGACGCCGGCCACCTCGGCGAAGCGGGCCGCCAGACTCTCGAGGGCCGCACCGGCGGTGTCATGCCCGCCATCAGCGCCAGCCACACCACGCCCAGCAGGCCACAGCCGACGAATACCGCGGCCAGCCCCCACTGCTGGGCCAGAAAGCCGCCCAGCACCCCGCCCAGGAAGGCCCCCAGAAACTGACTGGTGGAGTAGACCCCCATCGCGGTGCCCTTGGCCCCGGCCGGCGCCAGCTTGCTGAGCATCGACGGCAGGGTGGCCTCGAGAAGATTGAAGGCGATGAAAAACAGCAGCAGCCAGCCCAGTAGCCCCCAGAGACTGCCCTCCAGGCCGGCCAAACCGCCAAGGCTGAGGGTGATGGCGCCGATGGCCAGCAGGCACATCGCCTTCATCTGGCGGCGCTTTTCGGCCAGGATCACCAGCGGCACCATCCCGGCGAAGGCCAGCAGCATGACGCCCAGGTAGGTGAGTCCGTGACGCTCCACCGCGATTCCTGCCTCCAGCAGCCGGAAGGGCACGGCAACGAAGATCGCCATCAGGATCAGGTGCAGGGAGAAGATGGAGAGATCCAGACGCAGCAGCTCATGGCGCCCCAGGGTCGCCGTCAGCTGGCTGCGCTCGATGCCGACGTCGCGGTGCTGAAGGCGCCGCGGCGCGGGGGGAACAAGCTTCCACAGCACGGCTATGCCAAGCAGAGCCAATGCCGCGGTGAACCAGAACACCGAAGAAAGTCCGAAACCGGCAGCCAGCCAGGGACCCAGCACCATGGCCAGGGCAAAAGCCACGCCGATGGAGAGCCCGATAGTGGCCATGGCGGCGGTGCGCACCTGCTCGCGGGTCTGGTCGGCGAGCAGCGCCATGATGGCGGCGGCCACCGCGCCGCTACCCTGCAGGGAGCGGCCCGCAATCACCCCGCCGATGGACTCGGCGTTAGCCGCCACCACGCTGCCGATCATGAACAACACGAGGCCGAAAGCAATCACCGGCTTGCGACCAATGCGGTCGGAGAGCGCGCCGAAGGGTATCTGCAACAGCGCCTGGGTAAGACCGTAGACGCCCAGTGCCAGCCCCACTAGCAGCGGGGTAGCACCGGTCAGATCGTCGGCGTAGAGGGCCAGCACCGGCAGCACCATGAACAGGCCCAGCATGCGCGTGGCATAGAGGCTGGCCAGCCCTGTGATGGCGCGCCGTTCGCTGGGCAACAGCAGCCCGGAAACCTTTCGCATAGGGATGATGACGTTCCATGCTCGGGTGCGATGCACCCTTGAGTGAGTGGCATATTCTAGCGGCTCGCTGCCACCCAGGGAAAGCCGCGCCCGGACCGCACTTTGCCGCCACGGCAGCCAGCCCCGTATAATGGATCTTTTGCCGTGCGCCCGAGGTGGGAATGGACAAGATTCTGGTGAGGGGTGCTCGCACCCACAACCTGAAAGATATCGATGTCGAGCTGCCCCGCGACAGGCTGATCGTGGTCACCGGGCTGTCTGGCTCAGGCAAGTCGTCGCTGGCCTTCGATACCCTCTACGCAGAGGGACAGCGCCGCTACGTGGAATCGCTCTCCACCTATGCGCGACAATTTCTGTCGATGATGGAGAAGCCCGACGTCGACCATATCGAGGGGCTGTCACCGGCGATCTCCATCGAACAGAAGTCCACCTCTCATAACCCACGCTCTACCGTGGGCACCATCACCGAGATCTACGACTATCTGCGTCTGCTGTTCGCCCGCACCGGTACTCCCCGGTGCCCGGAGCACGGCGAGGACCTGGCGGCCCAGACGGTCTCGCAGATGGTCGACCAGGTGCTGTCGCTCCCCGAGGGCAGCAAGTTGATGCTGCTAGCCCCGGTGGTCAAGGGGCGTAAGGGCGAGCACCTGCAGCTGCTGGCCGAGCTTCGCGCCCAGGGTTTCGTGCGCGCCATGGTGAACGGCCAGGTGCTCGAACTCGATGACATTGCGCCCCTGGACAAGAACCGCAAGCACGACATCAGCGTGGTGGTAGATCGCATCAAGGTCCGCGAAGGGCTGCAGCAGCGTCTTGCGGAATCCTTCGAGACCGCCCTGAATCTCTCAGACGGCATCGCCATGGTTCATTTCATGGACGGCGAACAGGAGGATATCGCCTTCTCCGCACGCTTCGCCTGCCCGGTATGCGGCTACTCCATCGCCGAGCTTGAGCCGCGCATGTTCTCGTTCAACAACCCCGCCGGCGCCTGCCCAAGCTGTGAGGGGCTGGGCGTGCAGCAGGTGTTCGACCCGGACAAGCTGATCAGCCACCCGGAGCTTTCCCTGGCCGAGGGCGTCATCAAGGGATGGGACCGCCGCAGCGTGTTCTACTTCAATCAGCTGCAATCGGTGGCGGAGCATTACCGCTTCACCCTGGAAACCCCCTGGCAGGAGCTGGCGCGCCACGAGCGCGAGGTGGTCCTCCACGGCAGCGGCCACGACGAGATCGCCTTCCATTACGTCAACGATCGTGGCCGCAAGGTAACCCGTCAACACCCCTTTGAGGGGGTACTGCCCAACCTGCAGCGCCGCTACCGCGAGACGGAATCTAACATGGTGCGCGAGGAGCTGGCCCGCTACATCGCCGTTCAGCCCTGCCCGACCTGCCAAGGTTCGCGGCTGCGCAAGGAATCGCGCCACGTCTTCATCGACGAGCACAACCTGCCGGAGATGGTACGCCTGCCCATCGGCGAGGCGTCGCGCTACTTCAAGGCCCTGGAACTGCCCGGCCGGCGCGGCGAGATCGCCGTGAAGATCATCAACGAGATCCACGCCCGCCTGGAGTTCCTGGTCAACGTAGGGCTCGACTACCTGACTCTGGAACGCAGCGCCGAGACCCTCTCCGGCGGCGAGGCCCAGCGCATCCGCCTCGCCAGCCAGATCGGTGCCGGCCTGGTCGGCGTCATGTATATCCTCGACGAACCCTCCATCGGCCTGCATCAGCGGGACAATGAGCGTCTGCTCAAGACCCTAGAGCGTCTGCGCGATCTGGGTAATACCGTGATCGTGGTGGAGCACGATGAAGAGGCCATTCGCGCCGCGGATCATGTGCTGGATATCGGACCCGGCGCGGGCGTCCACGGCGGGCGCATCGTCGCCCAGGGCACCCCCGAAGCCGTGATGGCCAACCCCGACTCCCTGACCGGCCAGTACCTGGTCGGCACCCGACGCATCGAGGTGCCGCCGTGGCGGATACCCGGCAATCCGGAAAAGACCCTGCGCCTGGTGGGTGCGACCGGCAACAACCTCCAGGACGTGACCCTCGAGCTGCCACTGGGGCTGTTCATCTGCGTCACCGGGGTTTCGGGTTCCGGCAAGTCGACCCTGATCAACGCGACGCTGATGCCCATCGCCGCTCGTGAACTCAACCACGCCACCAGCCTGACGCCGGGGCCCTACCAGCGCATCGAAGGGCTCGATCAGCTCGACAAGGTCATCGATATTGACCAGAGCCCCATCGGCCGCACCCCGCGCTCCAACCCGGCCACCTATACCGGCATCTTCACGCCGATCCGCGAGCTCTTTTCCGGCACGCAGGAAGCCCGAGCACGAGGTTACAAACCGGGTCGCTTCAGTTTCAACGTCAAGGGCGGGCGCTGCGAGGCGTGCCAGGGCGAAGGGATGATCAAGGTGGAGATGCATTTCCTGCCGGACATCTACGTCCCCTGCGACGTCTGCAGGGGCAAGCGCTACAACCGCGAGACGCTTGAGATCCAGTACAAGGGAAAGAGCATCGATGAGGTGCTGGGAATGACGGTAGAGGAAGCGCTGGCGTTCTTCAGCCCGGTACCGGCCATCGCCCGGCGCCTGCAGACCCTGCTCGATGTGGGACTCTCCTACATTCGCCTGGGCCAGAGCGCCATTACCCTCTCCGGCGGTGAGGCGCAGCGGGTCAAACTGGCTCGTGAACTTGCCAAACGCGACACCGGCAAGACGCTGTATATCCTCGACGAGCCCACCACCGGGCTGCACTTCGAAGATATTCGTCAGCTGCTCACCGTGCTCCATCGCTTGCGCGACCACGGCAATACCATCGTGGTGATCGAGCACAACCTGGACGTGATCAAGACCGCAGACTGGGTGGTCGACCTGGGTCCCGAGGGCGGCTCCGGCGGCGGGCGCATCATCGCCGAGGGCACCCCCGAACAGGTCGCGAAGAAGAGCGTCTCCCACACCGGCCGCTTCCTCAAGCCCCTGCTGGAGCGTGCCCGGCAACACAAGGCCGAGCCGGCATAGAATAAAAAAATAAAAAAGAATAAAAAACCGGCCCCTCGAGAGGGGCCGGTTTCGCGTGCCATAGCCTGAAGCGCAGTCGAGGATCACTCCTCGGCGGCGGCTTCCTCGGCCTCGACGACCGGACGGTCCACGAGTTCGACATAAGCCATGGGATAACGCGACGCAGCTCCTTGGCCTTGGGCAGGGTTGTCTTGATGACTTCGTGCTCGATCAACGACACGCTCATGTTCTTGAACATGGCCTGGCGGTGCGAGCTGGTCCGATTGAGATGACGACCACTCTTACGATGACGCATGGGTGTGATTCCTTACCAAACTGGGACTCGAGTCGGCGCTCACGCAGAGGCCTTGTCGTCCTTCAGGCTAGCCGGCGGCCAGTTTTCCAGCCGCATGCCCAGTGAAAGACCGCGCGCTGCCAGGACGTCCTTGATCTCGTTCAAGGACTTCTTGCCGAGATTCGGCGTCTTCAACAGCTCCACCTCGGTGCGCTGGATCAGATCGCCGATATAATAGATATTCTCGGCTTTTAGGCAGTTGGCGCTGCGAACGGTCAACTCGAGATCGTCTACAGGGCGCAGCAGGATCGGATCGATATGATCCTCTTGCTCCTCCACTTCCTGTTCCTTGTCGGCTTCCAGATCGACAAACGCGGCCAGCTGATCTTGCAGGATGGTCGCGCTGCGACGGATCGCTTCCTCGGGATCCAGGGTGCCGTCGGTTTCCAAGTTGATGATCAACTTGTCGAGATCGGTGCGCTGTTCAACACGTGCGGCCTCGACAGAATAGGAAACCCGACGCACGGGGCTGAAGGTCGCATCCAGCTGCAGGCGGCCGATGGCACGAGACTCATCGTCAGCTCCGAGACGCGCGTCCGCCGGCTCATAGCCGCGGCCGAGCGCCACCTTGATCTGCATCTTGAGCTCGGCGCCCTCGTTGACGTGGGCAATGACGTGCTCGGGATTGACGATCTCGACGTCGTGGTCGAGAGCGATGTCACCCGCGGTAACGACGGCAGGGCCCTGCTTGTTCAGCGAGAGCACCGCCTCATCGCGGCTGTGCATCTTGATCGCCACGTCCTTGAGATTCAGGAGGATTTCAATGACATCTTCCTGGACCCCTTCGATCGCGCTGTACTCGTGATCGACACCGCTGATCTCGACTTCCACCACGGCACAGCCGGGCATGGACGAGAGCAGGATGCGACGCAGTGCGTTGCCTAGGGTGTGGCCAAAGCCACGCTCGAAGGGCTCAAGCACGATCTTGGCGTGATGTGCGCTGATCTCTTCGACCTTGATGTCGCGAGGACGAAGAAACTCGGTCACTGAACGCTGCATATGTACACCTTTCAGGCTGCCAAACGGATACTCGGTACTCTGAGCCGGCCCCCTCAGGGGGCCGGGCGCTAGCAGCGCTTACTTGGAGTACAGCTCGACGATCAGGGCCTCGTTGATGTCGGCCATCAGGTCGCCGCGCTCGGGCAGCGCCTTGAACGTGCCTTCCATCTTCTTGGCGTCGATCTCGATCCAGGCCACATCGCCGCGGTTGGCGGCCAAGGCCAGGGCACTCTGGATGCGAGCCTGGTTCTTCGACTTCTCGCGAACGGAAACCACGTCACCAGGCTTGACCTGATAAGAGGCCACGTTGACGGTCTTGCCGTTCACGGCGATAGCCTTGTGACTGACCAGCTGCCGAGCTTCGGAGCGGGTCGAGCCGTAGCCCATGCGGTAGACGACGTTGTCCAGTCGGGATTCGAGAAGCTGCAGCAACACTTCGCCGGTAGCGCCCTTGAGACGGGCCGCTTCCTTGTAGTAGTTGCGGAACTGCTTCTCGAGTACGCCATACATGCGACGTACTTTCTGCTTCTCGCGAAGCTGCAAGCCGTATTCGGAAATACGCTGACGGCGCTGGCCGTGCACACCCGGAATCTGCTCGGATTTGCACTTCTTCTCGAAGGGAGTCACACCGCTCTTCAGAAAGAGGTCGGTGCCTTCACGACGAGACAGTTTGCACTTCGGTCCAATATAACGAGCCATGAATCTGTCTCCTTAAACGCGGCGTTTCTTCGGCGGACGGCAGCCATTATGGGGAATGGGCGTAGGACCTGGGCCCTTGACCAGCACGTCGACGTTTTTCACACCATACTCGGCTGCAGCAGTCGCTGCACGCTCGCTTGCTACTTGAGCAGCGAACGGGGTGCTCTTGCGAGAACCACGAAAACCCGAACCACCGGCTGTCGCCCAAGAAAGCGCGTTGCCCTGGCGGTCTGTGATCGTAATGATCGTGTTGTTAAAAGAGGCGTGGATATGCGCAACGGCATCCACCACCTGCTTTTTAACCTTCTTGCGATTGCTACGCGGGTTAGCCATGTTGATGATTCTTCCTGTCTTTACGCCAGAACGTGCGTGTTATTTGCGGATCGGCTTGCGCGGGCCCTTGCGGGTACGCGCATTGGTCTTGGTACGCTGACCACGCAGCGGAAGACCACGACGATGACGCAGACCACGGTAGCAACCCAGATCCATGAGACGCTTGATGTTAAGCGTGACATCACGGCGAAGGTCGCCCTCTACGGTATATTTGCCGACCTCGGAACGCAGGGTGTCTAGCTCTTCGCTTGACAGCGCCTGGATCTTGGTGGTCGACGTGATGCCGGACGCAGCACAGATTTCCTGTGCACGAGTACGGCCAATCCCGAAGATATAGGTCAGCGAGATCGCCGCATGCTTGTTGTCCGGGATATTGACGCCTGCAATACGGGCCATCAGCTTACTCCGAAATTTGAGCGGCTTGCTCGTTGGGTCATCTTTAAAAGGCGCAACAGCATATCTCTTTCCCTGCGACAGGGCAAGAGACATGCCGGCGCCGGTACATCGCAGCGTAGGGAATCAGCCCTGACGTTGCTTGTGCCGCGGTTCGCTGCAGATGACGCGGACAGCGCCATTGCGACGAATGATCTTGCAGTTGCGGCACATTTTCTTAACGGAAGCTCGAACTTTCATCGTTCCATCTCCAAAGTTGGCTCGCGCCGCGAGCCGATATTTCAACTCGCGGCACACCAATTCACGTGCGGCGCGTCTCAGCGCATCATGCCGCCGCTACCGTAGCCTTTCAGGTTGGACTTCTTCATCACCGACTCGTACTGGTGCGACATGAGATGCGATTGCACCTGAGCCATGAAATCCATGATGACCACCACCACAATCAGCAGCGCCGTGCCGCCAAAGAAGAACGGCACGTTCCAGGCCACGATCAGGAACTGAGGCATCAGGGAAACAGCGGTAATGTACATGGCGCCGAACAGGGTCAGACGCGTCATGACCTTGTCGACATAGCGAGCGGTCTGCTCGCCAGGACGAATCCCCGGCAGGAAGGCACCAGACTTCTTCAAATTGTCGGCGACGTCCTTAGGATTGAAGACCAGCGCTGTGTAAAAGAAGCAGAAGAATATCACCGCCGCAGCAAAAAGCAAGATATGCAGCGGCTGACCAGGGCCCAGTGCCTGGGACGCTTGCTGGAGCCACTCGAGACCTTCGCCACTTCCCACCCATTGACCCAGCGAGGCCGGGAACAACAGGATGCTGGAGGCGAAGATCGCCGGAATAACGCCCGCCATATTCACTTTCAGAGGCAGATAGCTACTCTGGCCGGCATACATCTTGTTGCCAACCTGGCGCCGAGGGTAGTTCACGGTGATACGACGCTGACCACGCTCGATAAACACCACGAAAGCAACAGTAGCGACGCCCAGCACGGAGAGGGCCAGTAGCGGAAGCACATTCCAGGCGCCTTCGTTGCGGGCCAGCTCAAAGGCTTGCCCCACTGCGCTCGGCAGTCCAGCGACGATACCCGAGAAGATCAGCAGCGAGATACCGTTGCCAATGCCCTTCTCGGTAATCTGTTCGCCCAGCCACATCAGGAACACTGCACCGGTCACGAAGGTGACGATCGCGGTGAAGAAGAAACTGAAGTCTGCCGAGTAGGCAACTCCCTGATTGGCTAGACCGACCGACATACCCGTACCTTGAACCAGCGCCAAGGCCACGGTGAGGTAGCGGGTGTACTGGCTAATCTTGCGACGACCGCCCTCGCCCTCCTTCTTGAGCTGTTCAAGATGGGGCGATACGGCGGTCATCAGCTGCATGATGATCGATGCCGAGATGTAGGGCATGATGCCCAGCGCCATGATGCTCATCCGCTCCAGGGCGCCACCCGAGAACATGTTGAACATGCCAAGGATGGTGCCCTGCTGCTCCCTGAACAAGGCAGCAAGCTGGTCAGGATTCATACCGGGCACGGGGATGTGGGCACCGATCCGGTACACCACGATGGCGAGGAGCACGAAGCGCAGGCGCGCCCAGAGTTCACCCAGACCGCTGCCCGTCGCCGGCATTTTTCCTGACTTGGCCATTTAGTCCTCTACCTTGCCGCCGGCGGATTCGATAGCGGCCCGGGCACCCTTGGTGACCTTGATGCCGCGGACCGTAACCGCCTTGTTCAGTTCGCCGGACAGGATCACCTTCGCATGCAGCGTGGCGTCCTTCAGCACGTTGGCTTGCTTGAGGGTCTCCAGGGTGACTTCATCACCTGCCACCTTGGCGAGTTCACCCAGGCGGACTTCTTCGGAAACCATCGACTTCATGGAGGTGAAGCCGAACTTCGGTAGACGCCGCTGCAGGGGCATCTGGCCGCCTTCAAAGCCGGGCTTGACGGTACCGCCACTGCGCGACTTCTGGCCCTTGTGACCACGGCCACCGGTCTTGCCCAGACCGGAACCAATGCCACGACCGACACGCTTTGCAGCGTGCTTTGAACCCGGGGACGGGCTCAGGCTATTGAGTTTCATGGATTACTCTCCCTCAACGCGCACAAGGTAGGTCACCTTGTGGATCATGCCGCGTACGGCAGGGGTGTCTTCCAGTTCAACCGTATGACCGATGCGGCGCAGCCCAAGACCTTTCATGGTGGCCTTGTGCGTTGGCAAAATGCCGATGGTACTGCGGGTCTGGGTAACCTTGAGTGTTGCTGTCATGGTATTTACCCCGTGATCGCTTCGACAGACAGACCGCGTTTCGCGGCAATGTCTTCCGGCGCTTGCATGGCAGTCAGGCCCCTGACGGTAGCCCGCACCACGTTCACCGGATTGGTGGAACCGTAGCACTTGGCCAGGACGTCATGGACACCTGCCAATTCGAGCACGGAGCGCATGGCGCCGCCGGCAATGATGCCGGTACCCTCGGAAGCAGGCTGCATGTACACCTTGGAGGCGCCATGACGGGCCTTGACCGGGTACTGCAGGGTGCCGCCCGCGAGGTTAACCTTGACCATATTGCGGCGAGCCTGGTCCATCGCCTTCTGGATCGCGACCGGCACTTCTCGCGCCTTGCCACGACCGAAGCCGACTCGGCCCTTGCCATCACCAACGACGGTCAAGGCGGTGAAACCGAAAATACGGCCACCCTTGACTACCTTGGCAACACGGTTGACCTGTACCAGTTTTTCCTGGAGATCGCCGCTTTGCTGTTCGTTCTTCGCCATCGTAAAACCCTTTAGAATTCCAGGCCGCCTTCACGAGCGGCGTCGGCCAGGGCCTTAACGCGCCCATGGTACTTGAAACCGGCACGATCAAAGGCCACCTGGGAGATGCCTGCTTCCTTGGCGCGCTCGGCAATCAGGGCGCCCACCTTAGCGGCGGCGTCGGCATTGCCGGTCGCACCCTCACGGAGGTCCTTGTCCAGCGTGGAAGCGCTGGCGAGGACCTTACCACCATCCGGCGAGATGATCTGCGCATAGATGTGGCGAGGAGTACGGTTAACACACAGGCGATACACGCCCAGCTCGCGGATCTTGGCGCGAGCACGGCGGGCACGACGGAGACGAGATTCTTTCTTCGCGTTCATAACCCTGCCTTACTTCTTCTTGGCTTCTTTGCGACGCACCTGCTCGTCGGCGTACCTAACACCCTTGCCCTTATAGGGCTCAGGGGGACGGAAGGCGCGGATTTCCGCGGCAACCTGGCCGAGCATCTGCTTGTCCGCGCTCTTGAGCACGATTTGAGTGTTCTTCGGCGTTTCCGCAAAGACACCCTCAGGCAGCGTATATTCGACCGGGTGCGAGAAGCCCAGTGACAGATTGAGCGTCTGGCCCTTAGCCTGGGCACGATAACCGACGCCGATGATTTCGAGGGACTTGGTGAAGCCTTCGCTCACGCCAGTGACCAGATTTTGAACCAGGGCACGGGTGGTGCCGGACATGGCCCAGCTCTTGGCGGCCTCGCTCGGCGCGAAAGTCAACTGACCCTCTTCCTGACCAATCACCACATCGGGGTGGATGGACAGGGACAACGTACCTTGACCGCCTTTGACGGTCAGCTGGTTACCGTCGAGCTTGATCTCGACGCCAGCAGGTACTTTTACCGGATATTTGGCTACGCGGGACATTCCAAACTCCTAGAATACGGTGCAGAGGACTTCGCCACCGACACCGGCCTTGCGAGCCGCGCGATCGGTCATCACCCCGTTGGAGGTGGTGACGATAGCGATACCCAGACCATCGGCGACCTTCGGCAGCCCATCCTTGCCCTTGTACTGGCGCAAAGACGGCTTGGAAACTCGCTGGATGTGCTCGATGACCGGCTTGCCCTCGAAATACTTGAGGATCACCGTCAGCTCGGGCTTGGCAGCCTCGGACACCGCGAAGTCGTTAATGTAACCCTCTTCCTTCAATACGCGGGCCACCTCGATCTTCAGCTTGGAGGACGGCATGGTGACCGTCTCCTTGGTGGCCATCTGCGCATTGCGGATACGGGTGAACATATCCGCCAGAGTGTCTTGCATGCTCATTTATGTTGCGCTCCTGATTCTCGCGTGGCTCACCAGCTGGACTTCTTCAGTCCAGGAACGTCACCACGCATGGCGGCTTCGCGAAGCTTGTTGCGGCCGAGGCCGAACTTGTTGTAGTAGCCGTGCGGACGGCCGGTGATGCGGCAGCGGTTACGCTGACGCACCGGGCTGGAGTCGCGCGGCAGCTGCTGGAGCTTCAGCGTCGCCTCGAAGCGCTCTTCATCAGAAGTGTTTACGTCCTGGATGATCGCCTTGAGCTCGGCACGCCTGGCAGCAAACTTCGCCACCATTTTTGTGCGCTTGAGCTCACGCTCTACCATGCTTTTCTTTGCCATGATCCCACCCTTATTTCTTGAACGGGAAGTTCAGCGCGCTCAACAGCGCACGACCTTCATCATCGGTTTTGGCGGTGGTGGTGATGGTGACATCCAGGCCACGAATCCGATCGATCTTATCATACTCGATCTCCGGAAAAATGATCTGCTCACGCACCCCCATGGAGTAGTTGCCACGACCGTCGAAGGACTTCGGGTTGAGACCACGGAAGTCACGAACGCGGGGGATCGCGATATTCACCAGGCGATCGAGGAAATCCCACATGCGCTCGGAGCGCAGGGTTACCTTGATACCGATCGGCCAGCCTTCACGCACCTTGAAGCCCGCGATGGACTTGCGTGCCTTGGTTACCATCGGCTTCTGACCGGAAAGCTTCTCGAGGTCACCGATGGCATTGTCGATCAGCTTTTTATCGCTGGTCGCTTCGCCGATACCCATATTCAAAGTCACCTTGGTGACCCGCGGCACCTGCATCACGTTGGCGTAGCTGAACTGCTCTTTGAGCTGAGCCACCACCTCGTTCTGATAACGTTCTTTCAAGTTCGCCATTTTGCTACCCGACTCGCGTTAGGCGTCGATCTGCGTCTGCGTCGACTTGTAGATACGTACCTTGGTACCGTCTTCCTTCACCTGGAAGCCGACGCGATCCGCCTTACCGGTCTCCGAATTGAAGATGGCTACGTTGGACACGTGAATCGGAGCCTCGCGCTCGACGATACCGCCCTGATTGCCCGCCATGGGATTGGGCTTGGTGTGACGCTTCATCATGTTCACACCGGACACGACGTAGCGATCGTCCTTGAGGACTCGCTTTACCGTGCCACGTTTGCCCTTATCCTTGCCGGCGATGACGACGACTTCGTCGTCACGTTTGATTTTTTGCATATCCGCCTTGCTCCTTACAGCACTTCAGGCGCCAAGGAAATGATCTTCATGAACTTTTCATTGCGAAGCTCACGAGTCACCGGCCCAAAAATACGGGTACCGATCGGCTGTTCGTTGGTGTTGTTCAACAGAACCGCCGCATTTCCATCGAAGCGGATCAGCGAACCGTCGGGACGACGGACGCCGCTACGGGTGCGAACCACCACCGCTTTGAGGACTTGGCCCTTCTTGACCTTGCCACGCGGAATGGCTTCCTTAACCGTGACCTTAATGACATCACCAACATGTGCGTAGCGACGGTGCGAACCGCCCAGCACCTTGATGCATTGCACCCGGCGCGCTCCGCTGTTGTCGGCGACATCCAGCATTGTCTGAGTCTGAATCATCGGTTTTCTCCAAACCTAATCTGACTGCACTGGTTTGACAGGCGTGTGCCAATCAGCCCTTGGCCTGCTCAACCACCTCGACCAACATCCAGGACTTTGTCTTGGACAGCGGGCGGCACTCCTGCAAGGAGACCGTATCGCCGGCCTTGGCCTGATTCGCCTCGTCATGGGCGTGCAGCTTGGTGGAGCGCTTGACGTACTTGCCGTAGATCGGATGGCGCACGCGCCGCTCGATCATTACGACGATGGATTTGTCCATCTTGTCGCTCACCACTTTGCCGGTAAGCGTACGGGCTTTCTTTTCTTCGACCATCTCAGTCACCTGCCTTCTCGTTGAGCACAGTCTTCACCCGGGCAATGTCCCGACGAACCTGCTTGAGCAGATGAGTCTGGCTGAGCTGACCGGTGGCCTTCTGCATGCGCAGGTTGAACTGCTCGCGGAGGAGTTCGAAAAGCTGATTTTTCAGCTCATCGACTGATTTTTCACGGATTTCCTGGGCTTTCATCACATCACCGTCCGTTTCACAAAGGTGGTGGACAAGGGCATCTTCTGGGCCGCCAAAGTGAAGGCTTCACGAGCCAACTCTTCGGAAACACCTTCGATTTCATACAGGACCCGACCCGGCTGGATCTGTGCGACCCAGTACTCGACGGAGCCCTTACCCTTACCCATACGGACTTCGAGTGGCTTCTTGGAAATCGGCTTGTCCGGGAACACGCGGATCCAGATTTTCCCGCCACGCTTGACGTGACGGCTGATCGCACGACGGCCGGCCTCGATCTGGCGCGCAGTAATGCGGCCGCGACCGGTAGCCTTGAGGCCATATTCCCCGAAGCTGATCTTGCTTCCGCGATGCGCCAGGCCACGGTTGCGGCCTTTCTGCATCTTGCGAAATTTCATACGCTTGGGTTGTAACATCGACTCGCTCTCCCCTTACCTGGAACCTTTCTTCTTGGAGGGCGCTGCCTGAGGCTGCTTAGCCTTGGCGCGGACCTCCTCGATGCCCCCGAGGATTTCACCCTTGAAGACCCAAACCTTGACACCGATGATGCCGTAGGTGGTCTTGGCCTCAAAGGCGGCGTAGTCAATGTCCGCACGCAGGGTATGCAGCGGCACGCGGCCCTCACGGTACCATTCGGTACGCGCGATCTCGGCGCCACCCAGGCGACCTGACAACATCACCTTGATACCACCTGCACCCAGCCGCATGGCGTTCTGCACCGAACGCTTCATGGCGCGACGGAACATGACGCGGCGCTCGAGCTGACCGGCGATGTTCTGGGCCACAAGCATGGCGTCAAGCTCAGGCTTGCGAACTTCCTCGATGTTGACGTGCACAGGCACGCCCATCATCGCGGTGACGTCACGGCGCAGGCGATCAACGTCTTCGCCCTTCTTGCCAATCACAATGCCTGGACGGGCAGTGTGAATGGTGATGCGCGCGTTATTGGCAGGACGCTCGATAGTGATGCGGCTCACGGAAGCGTTCTTGAGGCGCTCCACGAGAAAGCTGCGCACTGCGAGGTCGCTGTTGAGCTTATCGGCATAGGCGCCGCGCTCGGCGTACCAGACTGAGGTATGGTCTTTGACAATACCCAGCCGTATGCCTGTTGGATGTACTTTCTGACCCATCTGGTCGACTCCTACTTCTCGGCTACCTTGACGGTGATGTGGCAGGTGCGCTTCAAGATACGATCTGCGCGGCCCTTGGCACGCGGCTTGATACGCTTGAGCGTCATGCCCTCATCGACGCAGATGGTCGAGACACGCAGCTCGTCGATATCCATGCCGTTGTTTTCTTCCGCATTCGCAATGGCGGACTGCAGCACCTTCTTGACCAGCTTGGCAGCCTTCTTCGGTGAGAAGGTCAGCAGGTCCAGCGCCTCGGCGACCGGTTTACCGCGCACCTGGTCAGCCACCAAACGGGCCTTCTGGGCGGATAAACGAGCGCCACGCAGCTTAGCTGTGACTTCCATCTCTCAATCCTCTCTGGCTTACCGTTTGGCTTTCTTGTCCGCCGCATGACCGCGATAGGTGCGGGTAGCAGCGAATTCGCCCAGCTTGTGGCCAACCATTTCCTCGGCGACGTGCACCGGGATGTGCTGGCGACCGTTATGGACCGCAATGGTGAGCCCGACCATATTGGGCAGGATCATGGAACGACGCGACCAGGTCTTGATCGGTTTGCGATCGTTCTTCTCCACTGCAGCCTCAACCTTCTTCAACAGATGAAGGTCAATGAAGGGACCTTTCTTCAGTGAACGTGGCACAGCCGTTACCTCTTAAAGTCTTAGCGTTTTCAATCAGTTCCGGGCCTTGCGGCGACGGATGATCAGCTTGTCGGTGCGCTTGTTCTTACGGGTCTTGTGGCCCTTGGTGGGGATACCCCACGGAGACACCGGATGACGACCACCGCTGGTGCGGCCTTCGCCGCCGCCGTGCGGGTGATCCACCGGGTTCATGGCCACACCGCGAACGGTCGGACGCACACCTCTCCAGCGCTTCGCACCGGCCTTGCCAAGCTGACGCAGGCTGTGCTCGGAGTTGCTCACTTCCCCCAGGGTCGCGCGGCATTCGCTTAGCACCTTACGCATCTCGCCGGAGCGCAAACGCAGGGTGGCATAGCTGCCTTCACGGGCCACTAGCTGGGCGCTGGTGCCGGCACTGCGAGCGATTTGAGCACCCTTGCCGGGCTTGAGCTCAATGCAGTGAACGGTAGAACCCAGCGGAATATTACGCAGCGAAAGGGTATTGCCCTTCTTGATAGCTGCGTTGACGCCAGACTCGACCTTGTCGCCCGTGCTCACGCCTTTGGGCGCGATAATGTAGCGGCGTTCGCCGTCCAGATATTTCAGCAGCGCGATGTTGGCGCTACGATTTGGATCATACTCAATCCGCTCAACGACAGCCGGAATGCCATCCTTGGTGCGCTTGAAGTCAATGATCCGGTAGTGCTGACGGTGACCACCACCCACGTGACGCGTGGTGATACGACCGTTGTTATTACGACCACCGCTGCGCGACTGCTTTTCTACAAGCGCCGCGAAGGGCTTACCCTTATGCAACTCGTCGTTCACGACCTTGACAAGGTGGCGACGACCGGGAGATGTGGGTTTAGTCTTGACGATTGCCATTGTGCGTACTCCTGCCCTTATTCGGCGCCAGAGAAGTCTTCAAGGGTTTCGCCGGCGGCCAATGATACATAGGCCTTGCGATACCCCTTGCGGTGACCCAGACCTTGCGCAGTGCGCTTGGTCTTGCCCTTGACGTTCAGCGTCTGAACGCCCTCGACCTTCTTGCCGAACAGAGCCTCGACAGCCTTCTTGATCTCGGGCTTGGTCGCATCGCTGGCCACCTTGAACACGTACTGGTTGCGTTCGGCAGCCATGGCGGCCTTTTCGGTCACGTGCGGACCCAGCAGGACCTTAAATACACGCTCCTGGTTCATGCCAGCTTCTCCTCGAATTTGCGCAGGGCGGAGACGGTGACCAGCACCTTATCGAAGGCGACCAGACTCACCGGGTCAGCGGCGGCAACGTCCACCACATCCACGTTAGGAATGTTGCGGGCGGCCAGATAGAGCTTCTCGTCGACTTCCTCGGTGACGATCAGCACTCTCTCGAGACCCAGCTCGCTGAGCTTGGCAACAAGCTCCTTGGTCTTCGGCGCTTCAACGGTGATCTCCTCGACGGCCACCAGACGCTCCTGACGCACCAGCTCGGAGAGAATGGAGCGCATCGCCGCGCGGTACATCTTGCGGTTGACCTTCTGCGAGTGGTCCTGAGGACGCGCTGCAAAGGTCACACCGCCACTGCGCCACAGCGGAGAGCGGATGGTACCGGCACGAGCGCGACCGGTGCCTTTCTGACGCCACGGCTTCTTACCACCACCACGGACATCGGAACGGTTCTTCTGAGCACGAGTCCCCTGACGGCCACCGGCCAGATAGGCGGTGACAACCTGGTGCACCAGTGCTTCATTGAATTCTTTGCCAAAGGTGACGTCGGACACTTCGACGGTGCCCGCCCCGGCTGCAAGATTCAGATTCATCGGTATCTATCCCCTTCAGCCAGCTTTCACGGCGGTGCGCACGACGACATCACTTCCGGTAGCACCGGGAACGGCGCCTTTGACCAGCAGTAGATTACGTTCGGTGTCGACACGCACGACTTCGAGGCTTTGGACGGTGCAACGGACGTTGCCCATCTGGCCGGCCATCTTCTTGCCCTTGAACACACGACCAGGGGTCTGGCACATGCCGATGGAGCCCGGCGCGCGGTGAGAAAGGGAGTTGCCGTGGGTCATGTCCTGGGTACGGAAATTCCAGCGCTTGACTGCGCCCTGAAAGCCCTTGCCCTTGGAGGTACCGGTCACATCGATCTTCTGACCAGCTTCAAAGAGGGATACGGTGAATTCACCGCCCACTTCCGGAGCTTCGTCGCCTTCTGCCAGGCGGAACTCCATCAGTGACCGGCCAGCCTCTACACCCGCCTTGGCGTACTGACCCGCCTGGGCTTTGGTGAGATGCTTGGCCTTGCGAGAGCCGGCTGTCACCTGAACCGCCGCGTAGCCGTCATTTTCGACAGTCTTGACGCAAGTGATGCGGTTGGGAGCAACCTCGATCACGGTTACGGGCACAGAAGCGCCATCTTCGGCAAAGACACGGGTCATTCCGGCCTTTTTACCGACTAAACCGATAGTCATACTCAGTCTCCTTTAGTGTACGGGGCTATCACCCGCTATGGCTGCCCTTTCCAGAGCATTCCACTAGCACGTTGTATGGCGCCTCACGGCGCGGCGGCTGCTGCTAAAGCCAACTATTTATAAGAGGCGATGAGCGCTGGGCCGCGAGTGTCTAGATGGAATCAGTCGAGCTTGATTTGCACGTCAACGCCAGCGGCGAGGTCGAGCTTCATCAGCGCGTCTACGGTCTTTTCCGTGGGTTCGACGATGTCGAGTACACGCTTGTGGGTACGAATCTCGTACTGATCGCGCGCGTCCTTGTTGACGTGCGGAGAGATCAGAACGGTGTACCGCTCGCGGTTTGTCGGCAAAGGAATCGGACCACGAACCTGGGCGCCGGTACGCTTGGCGGTTTCAACGATCTCCGCGGCGGACTGGTCGATCAGGCGATGGTCAAAGGCCTTCAACCGAATGCGAATCTTCTGGTTCTGCATTTGCCCTTCACTCCAATGGATCTCGACGGCGCGAGCCGTCAACCCACGCATTCAAAGGATGCGCATTATATGTGCGCCACGGACAAGTGTCAAACACTCTCCGCGCTGCGCAGAAAGGGGGCTCCTAACGGAGCCCCCTTAGATCATCGCTCGGCCGAAGCTTACTGAACGATCTTGGCCACGACGCCGGCACCGACGGTACGGCCGCCTTCACGGATAGCGAAGCGCAGACCTTCGTCCATGGCGATCGGGGCAATCAGGGTAACAACCATCTTGACGTTGTCGCCCGGCATGACCATCTCGACACCTTCCGGCAGTTCACAAGTACCGGTGACATCGGTGGTACGGAAGTAGAACTGCGGACGGTAGCCCTTGAAGAAGGGCGTGTGACGACCACCCTCTTCCTTGGACAGCACATAGACTTCGGCTTCGAAGACGGTATGCGGGTTGATGGAGCCCGGCTTGGCCAGCACCTGGCCACGCTCGACGTCGTCACGCTTGGTGCCACGCAGCAGGGCGCCGACGTTCTCACCGGCACGACCTTCGTCGAGCAGCTTACGGAACATCTCAACACCGGTAACCACGGTCTTGGTGGTATCACGAATACCGACGATCTCGATCTCTTCGCCGGCCTTGACGATGCCACGCTCGATACGACCGGTCACCACGGTGCCGCGGCCGGAGATGGAGAACACGTCCTCGATCGGCATCAGGAACGGCTGGTCGATGGCACGCTCCGGCTCCGGGATGTAGTCGTCAAGGGCCTTGATCAGGCTAGCAACGGCGGTGGTACCCATGCCGTTGTCGTCCTTGCCTTCCAGCGCCATCAGCGCGGAACCGGTGATGATCGGTGTGTCGTCACCCGGGAAGTCGTACTGGTCGAGAAGCTCACGAACTTCCATTTCGACCAGCTCGAGGAGCTCCTCATCATCGACCATGTCGGCCTTGTTAAGGAACACGACGATGTACGGCACGCCAACCTGACGCGACAGCAGGATGTGCTCGCGGGTCTGCGGCATGGGGCCGTCGGCGGCGGACACGACCAGGATCGCACCGTCCATCTGGGCGGCACCGGTGATCATGTTCTTGACGTAGTCGGCGTGACCCGGGCAGTCCACGTGCGCGTAGTGACGCGACTCGGACTGATATTCCACGTGCGAGGTGGCGATAGTGATACCGCGCTCACGCTCTTCCGGAGCGTTGTCGATCGCGTCGAACTCGCTCCAGCTGCCGCCGAATACCTCGGCAGAAACGCGGGTCAGAGCCGCTGTCAGCGTGGTCTTACCATGGTCGACGTGACCGATGGTGCCGACGTTGACGTGCGGTTTGGAACGCTCAAATTTTTCCTTAGCCACTGCTATAACCTCTTTACGTTAGCTAACGGTTAACCGTTTTGGTTGATGACGGCTTCAACGACGCTGGACGGCGCCTCTTCGTAATCCGCAAACTCCATGACGTAGCTTGCGCGGCCCTGGGTCTGAGAACGCAGATCGGTCGCGTAACCGAACATCTCAGCCAACGGAACCCGAGCGCGGATGATCTTGCCCATTGAGGAATCATCCATGCCCTCTACCAGACCACGGCGACGGTTCAGGTCGCCCATGACATCACCCATGTAGTCCTCGGGGGTGACGACCTCGACCTTCATCACCGGCTCCAGCAGCACGGCCTTGGCCTTCTTGGCGCCTTCCTTGACGGCCATGGAAGAGGCAACCTTGAACGCAGTCTCGTTCGAGTCCACGTCATGGTAGGAACCGTCGAACAGCGTAACCTTGACGTCGATCATCGGGTAGCCCGCGATGACACCGTTTTTCAGCTGCTCGTAGGCCCCTTTCTCGACGGCCGGCACGTATTCCTTGGGAACCACACCGCCGACGACCTCGGAAGCGAATTTGAAGTGCATGTCTTCATCTTCGCCCTTGTCTTCCTTGGTGAGCGGTTCGATGCGAAGCCACACATGGCCGTACTGGCCGCGACCGCCGGACTGACGCACGAACTTGCCTTCCTGCTCCACCTTGCCGCGGATGGTCTCGCGGTAGGCCACCTGCGGCTTGCCGATATTGGCCTCGACCTTGAACTCGCGACGCATGCGGTCGACAAGGATGTCCAGGTGAAGCTCGCCCATGCCGGAGATAATGGTCTGGCCGGTCTCTTCGTCGGTGCGGACCTGGAAGGACGGATCTTCCTGGGCCAGCTTGCCCAGCGCCACGCCCATCTTTTCCTGATCGGCCTTGGACTTCGGCTCCACGGCCACGGAGATGACCGGATCCGGGAACTCCATGCGCTCCAGAACGATCTTGTCGGTCAGATCGCAGAGAGTGTCACCGGTGGTGACGTCCTTGAGGCCGATACAGGCCGCGATGTCGCCGGCTCGTACTTCCTTGATCTCTTCGCGGGAGTTGGCGTGCATCTGGACGATACGTCCAACTCGCTCTTTCTTGCTCTTGACCGAGTTGAAGACACCATCACCGGAGTTAAGCACCCCGGAGTAAACGCGAATAAACGTCAGGGTGCCGACGAAGGGGTCGGTGGCGATCTTGAACGCCAGGGCGGCGAAGGGTGCGCTGTCGTCGGCCTCGCGGGTAGCGACGGTGCCATCCCGGTCGTCCAGCTCACCCTCGATGGCCTTGACCTCGGTCGGTGACGGCATGAACTCGATGACGCCATCCAGCACTGCCTGAACGCCCTTGTTCTTGAACGCCGAGCCACAGGTAACCAGTACGATCTCGTTGGACAGCGTACGCGCGCGCAGACCAGCTTTGATCTCTTCGATGGTCAGCTCGCCGCCTTCAAGGTACTTATCCATGAGCTCTTCGGAGCCCTCGGCAGCCGCCTCGACCATTTCCTCACGATATTTCTCGGCGGTTTCCTGAAGCTCTGCCGGAATATCCACGAGGTCATAGGTCATGCCCAGGCTTTCTTCATCCCAGAGAATGCCCTTCATCTGAATCAGGTCGATGACGCCCTTGAAGTTTTCCTCGGTGCCCCAGTTGATCTGGATCGGCACCGCATTGGCGCCCAGGCGGTCCTTGAGCTGATCGACGACCATGAAGAAGTCGGCGCCGGTGCGGTCCATCTTGTTGACGAACACCATCCGCGGCACTTCGTACTTGTTGGCCTGGCGCCAGACAGTCTCGGTTTGCGGTTGCACACCGGAAGAGCCGCACAGCACCACCACGGCACCATCGAGAACGCGCAGGGAACGTTCGACTTCGATAGTGAAGTCCACGTGTCCAGGGGTGTCGATGATGTTGATGCGGTGCTCATCGAACTGCTTGTTCATGCCCTGCCAGAAACAGGTGGTAGCCGCGGAGGTGATGGTAATGCCACGCTCCTGCTCCTGCTCCATCCAGTCCATGGTAGCAGCGCCGTCGTGCACCTCACCCACCTTGTGGGAGAGGCCGGTATAGAACAGCACGCGCTCTGTCGTGGTGGTCTTGCCGGCATCGACGTGGGCGACGATTCCGATATTGCGATAGCGATTTAGTGGAGTCTTGCGAGCCACGGTGGAACTCCCCGTTGGTTGGCGATGCGTTGAGAAGCGCTGCCCTTAGAAGCGATAGTGCGAGAAGGCCTTGTTGGCTTCTGCCATGCGGTGCACGTCTTCACGCTTCTTGACCGCGGAGCCCTTGCCTTCGGCTGCGTCCAGCATCTCACCCGCCAGACGCTGCACCATGGTCTTCTCACCACGACGGCGAGCGGCATCAACCAGCCAGCGCATGGCCAGCGCCTGACGACGCGACGGGCGAACTTCCACCGGTACCTGATAGGTCGCACCGCCGACACGGCGAGACTTCACCTCGACCATGGGCTGAATGGTTTCCAGCGCCTTGTCGAAGATCTCCAGCGGGTCTTCATTACTACGCTCGGCAACCTTGTCCAGCGCACCGTAGACGATACGCTCAGCCACGGACTTCTTACCGCCGAACATCAGGTGGTTCATGAACTTCGCAAGACGCTCGCTTCCAAACTTGGGATCCGGAAGGATCTCGCGTTTTGCCGCAATTCTTCTTCTAGGCATGATAAGCCCTCTGTTGAAGGGTCCTTCAGGTAAACCCGGAACTCACGCTCGACAATCTTGAGGCGGCGCCGCCCGACCTTACTCTTATCAGACCGATATCGATTCTGGGTGTTGGTACGTGCCGAGACCGATCAGGCCTTGGGACGCTTGGCACCATACTTGGAACGACCCTGCTTGCGGTTCTGCACGCCAGAGGTGTCCAGGGCGCCACGCACGGTGTGATAGCGCACACCGGGAAGGTCCTTGACACGACCGCCGCGAATCAGAACCACGGAGTGTTCCTGGAGGTTGTGGCCTTCACCGCCGATGTAAGAAGACACCTCGAAGCCGTTGGTAAGGCGTACGCGACAAACCTTACGCAGGGCCGAGTTCGGCTTCTTCGGGGTGGTGGTGTAGACGCGGGTGCAAACGCCGCGCTTCTGCGGACAGGCCTGCAGCGCCGGCACGTCACTCTTGGTGACAGGGCGCTTGCGCGGCTTGCGCACGAGCTGATTGATTGTTGCCATGGGTAGTAGCTGACTCCAATGGGTTGCCTTGGCCTTTTCAGCGGATGCGGGCGTACCCACCCCACTGTTAAAGGCTGCGCATTCTAATAGCTGACCCTGTGCCCCGTCAAGACCAATGCTCCGCCCACGTGGGCGGAGCATTGATGACGGAACGGGGGTCAGAGGTCCTCGTCGCCGGAATCCAGCGCGGTAAGCTGGGCGCCCAGCTCCTGCTCGACGTCGTAAGCCGACGGCGCCGGCGGACGCTCCGGGCCTTCACGCCTGCGGCGACGTTCCTCATGGTGGGCAAGACCGGTACCGGCCGGGATCAGACGACCCACCACCACGTTCTCTTTCAGACCGCGCAGGTAATCGCGCTTGCCGGTTACCGCTGCCTCAGTCAGCACCCGCGTAGTCTCCTGGAAGGAGGCTGCGGAGATGAACGATTCGGTAGCCAGGCTGGCCTTGGTGATCCCCAGCAATACCCGCTGGTACTTGGCCGGGAACTTCTCCTGCTTTTCGAGGCGGGCGTTCTGTTCCAGCACCCGTGCCAGTTCGACCTGGTCGCCAGTGATGAAGTCGGAGTCACCCGAGTCGGTGATCTCGACCTTGCGCAGCATCTGACGCACGATCACTTCGATGTGCTTGTCATTGATGCCCACACCCTGGAGACGATAGACCTCCTGGATTTCCACGGTGATGTACTTGGCAAGTTCTGCCACGCCCAACAACCGCAGAATGTCGTGGGGATTGCTCGGTCCGTCGGAAATCACCTCGCCCTTCTCGACGCTCTCGCCTTCGAACACGGCGATCTGGCGCCATTTTGGGATCAGCGCCTCGAAAGGATCTCCGCCGCCTTCCGGGGTGATCGTCAAGCGACGCTTGCCCTTGGTCTCCTTGCCGAAACTCATCACGCCGCTAACCTCGGCGAGGATCGCAGGCTCTTTCGGCTTGCGCGCCTCGAACAGGTCGGCCACGCGGGGCAGACCACCGGTGATGTCCTTGTTGGCAGACGCCTCTACCGGGATTCGGGCGACGACTTCACCCACGCCAATCCTTGCGCCATTGTCGGCGGTGACGATCGACTTGCCGGGCAGCAGGTACTGCACCGGCGCGTCGGAGCCACTGACGGTCACCGACTTGCCGTCCTCATCGTTGAGCAGGATCATCGGGCGCTTGTCGCGGCCGGCCATGGGGCGAGCGGCCGACTCAATCACCTCGATAGAGGAAAGGCCGGTCATCTCATCCACGGTGCGATGGATGGTCAGGCCTTCGTCCATGTCGGCGTACTGCACGACGCCCTCACCCTCGGAGACAATGGGATGGGTGTGCGGATCCCACTTGGCCACCGCCTGGCCGGAGTCGACAGGATCACCGTCCTTGACGGACAGCTCGGCGCCATAGGGCAGCTTGTAGTACTCGCGCTCACGACCGTGATCATCGGCAACGGCCAGGGCGCTGGAGCGGGACACCACAACCAACTTGCCGTCACCGCGCTCTACGTACTTGATATTGTGCAGGCGCACGTGGCCGCCATGCTTAACCTGAACGCTGTCTACCGCGGAAGCCCGCGATGCCGCGCCGCCGATGTGGAAGGTCCGCATGGTCAGCTGGGTGCCAGGCTCACCGATGGACTGAGCGGCGATGACGCCTACCGCCTCGCCGATATTCACCTGGTGGCCGCGCGCAAGGTCGCGACCGTAGCAGGTCGCACAGACGCCATGCACGGTCTGGCAGGCGATGGCGCTGCGCACCACGATCTCGTCCACGCCCATGGTGTCCAGCTCGGCACACCATTTCTCGTCGAGCAGGGTCCCGCGCGGGATCAGCACATCGTCGCTGGCCGGGTCGATGACGTCCTGGGCGACCACGCGACCCAGCACGCGCTGGGCCAGTGAGACGATAATATCGCCACCCTCGATCACCGGGTGCAGCGTCAGCCCGTTCTCGGTATCACAGTCAGTCTCGGTGATCACCATGTCCTGAGCCACGTCGACCAGGCGGCGAGTCAGATAGCCGGAGTTAGCGGTCTTGAGTGCCGTGTCCGCCAGGCCCTTGCGCGCGCCGTGGGTCGAGATGAAGTACTGAAGTACGTTCAGGCCCTCACGGAAGTTGGCGATGATCGGGGTCTCGATGATCGAGCCGTCCGGCTTGGCCATGAGACCACGCATGCCCGCCAGCTGGCGAATCTGGGCGGCGCTACCGCGCGCGCCGGAATCGGCCATGATGAAGACGCTATTAAAGGAGTCCTGCTCGACCGCGTTGCCATTGCGGTCGATCACGGTCTCCTTCTCGATACCGTCCATCATTGCTCGGGCCACCTTGTCGTTGGCCTTGGACCAGATGTCGATTACCTTATTGTACTTCTCGCCGGCGGTGACGAGACCCGAGGAGAACTGATCCTCGATCTCCTTCACCTCGTCCTCGGCGGCCTCGATGATCTCGGCCTTCGCATCCGGGATAACAAAGTCGTTAACGCCGATGGAGGCGCCGGACCAGGTAGCCATGCGAAAGCCGGTGAACATCAGCTGATCGGCGAAGATGACCGTCGGCTTGAGGCCTGCACGTCGATACACCTCGTTGAGCAGCTTCGAGATGGCCTTCTTCTTCATCGGCTGGTCGATCAGCGCGAAGGGCACACCCTCCGGCAAGATGCGGAACAGCAGCGCGCGACCCACGGTGGTGTCATAAAGGCGGCGATGCTGACTGCGCTCGCCGGTCTCCTCGTCCACATCCACCTCGTCAAGGCGCACCTTGATCCGAGCATGCATCGCGACGTTCTGGGTGCCGAAGGCACGATCAACCTCGTCGAGGTTGGCGAAGACCATTCCCTCGCCCTTGTCGTTGATCTTCTCACGGGTCATGTAATAAAGACCCAGCACTACGTCCTGGGAGGGCACGATGATCGGCTCGCCGTTGGCCGGCGACAGCACGTTGTTGGTCGCCATCATCAACGTCCGCGCTTCAAGCTGGGCTTCCAAACGGCTTGAATAGCTCCAGCGCCATCTTCTTGGGCAGACCGCACTGGTGCAGGCGCAGCGTCGGACCGACGGTAATCACCGAACGGCCCGAGTAGTCGACGCGCTTGCCCAGGAGGTTCTGACGGAAACGGCCCTGCTTGCCCTTGATCATGTCGGCCAGGGACTTCAGAGGGCGCTTGTTGGAGCCGGTGATGGCGCGGCCACGGCGACCGTTGTCCAGCAGGGCGTCCACTGCCTCCTGCAACATGCGCTTCTCGTTGCGCACGATGATATCCGGCGCATTGAGGTCGAGCAGCCGCTTGAGGCGGTTGTTGCGGTTGATCACCCGGCGATACAGGTCGTTGAGGTCGGAGGTCGCGAAACGACCGCCGTCCAGCGGCACCAGCGGACGCAGGTCCGGCGGCAACACCGGCAGTACCTCCATGACCATCCACGCCGGCGCATTGCCAGAGTTGTAGAAGGCTTCGAGCAGCTTGAGCCGCTTGGAAAGCTTCTTGATCTTGGTCTCGGAGTTGGTCTGGGGGATCTCCTCGCGCAGGCGATCGATTTCCTCGGCCAGGTCGATGTCCTTCAGCAGTGCCTGGACGGCTTCGGCACCCATGCGGGCATCGAAGTCGTCACCGAACTCCTCGAGGGCCTCGAAATACTGCTCGTCGTTGAGCAGCTGGCCGCGCTCGAGGGTCGTCATGCCCGGGTCGATCACCACGAAGCTCTCGAAATAGAGCACCCGCTCGATATCGCGCAGGGTCATGTCCAGGAACATGCCGATACGCGACGGCAACGACTTGAGGAACCAGATGTGTGCGACCGGGCTCGCCAGCTCGATGTGGCCCATCCGCTCGCGACGCACGGCGGCCTTGGTGACCTCGACGCCGCACTTCTCGCAGATGATGCCGCGATGTTTCATGCGCTTGTACTTACCGCACAGGCATTCGTAGTCCTTCACCGGGCCGAAGATCTTGGCGCAGAACAGGCCATCCCGCTCCGGCTTGAAGGTGCGATAGTTGATGGTCTCGGGCTTCTTCACCTCGCCGAACGACCAGGAGCGAATCATGTCCGGCGACGCCAGAGTGATCTTGATCGCATCAAACTCTTCGGTCTGAGACTGCGATTTGAGGACTTTCACCAAATCTTTCATGGGGGCTCCTAGCTCTCTAACTCGATATCGATGCCCAGCGAGCGGATTTCCTTCACGAGTACATTGAAGGATTCCGGCATGCCTGCCTGCATGGCGTGATCGCCGTCCACGATGTTCTTGTACATCTTGGTGCGACCCTCCACGTCGTCGGACTTGACGGTGAGCATCTCCTGGAGGGTGTAGGCCGCGCCGTAAGCTTCCAGGGCCCAGACCTCCATCTCTCCGAAGCGCTGACCACCGAACTGCGCCTTGCCGCCCAGCGGCTGCTGGGTAACCAGAGAGTAGGAGCCGGTGGAACGCGCGTGCATCTTGTCGTCGACCAGGTGGTTGAGCTTGAGCATGTACATGTAGCCAACGGTCACCGAACGATCGAAGGCATCGCCTGAGCGGCCATCGTAAAGTGTCATCTGACCGGAGTCCGGCAGATCGGCCAGGCGCAGCAGATGCTTGATCTCATGCTCGTCGGCCCCGTCGAATACCGGAGTGGACATGGGCACGCCCGACTTGAGGTTCTTCGCCAGGGCGATCACCTCTTCATCGGAGAGAGTCTCGATCTCTTCGACCCGGGTACCTGGGGTAGAGTTGTAGACCTGCCCAAGGAACTCGCGGATCTCAGCGACCTGCTGCTCGCGTGCATCCCGCAGCATGCCATCAATCTTGCGACCCAGGCCCCAGGCGGCAAGGCCCAGGTGGGTCTCGAGGATCTGACCCACGTTCATGCGCGACGGCACGCCCAGCGGGTTCAGGACCACGTCCACCGGCTCGCCGTTATCGTCGAACGGCATGTCCTCGATGGGCATGATCGCCGAGATGACACCCTTGTTGCCGTGACGCCCAGCCATCTTGTCACCCGGCTGCAGGCGACGCTTGACGGCCATGTAGACCTTGACGATCTTGAGTACGCCCGGCGCCAGATCATCGCCCTGGGTGAGCTTGCGCTTCTTGTCCTCGAAACGTTCGTCCATCTCCTTTCGACGGTTCTCGAGCTGCTCGTCGGCCTGGGCCAGCAGTTCGTTGAGGGACTCGTCCTGCAGGCGCAGCTTGAACCACTGCTGTCGCGGCAGCTCCTCGAGATAGCTCTCGGTGAGCACATCGCCCTTCTTCAGCTTGGGCCCACCGTTGACGGCCTGGCCGTTCAGAGTGCGCTTCAGGCGTTCGAAGGTAGCATCTTCCGCGATGCGGTAGGTCTCCTGAAGATCCTTGCGCACCTCGTCGAGCTGCATCTGCTCGATGGCTACTGCACGAGAGTCCTTATCCACGCCGTCGCGAGTAAAGACCTGTACGTCGATGACGGTACCCTTCATGCCGGTGGGGGCACGCAGGGACGTATCCTTCACGTCGCTGGCCTTCTCGCCGAAGATCGCACGCAGCAGCTTCTCTTCCGGCGTCAGCTGGGTCTCGCCCTTGGGCGTGACTTTACCTACCAGAATATCCCCTGGCCCCACCTCGGCACCGATATAGACCACGCCGGCCTCATCCAGCTTGGAGAGCGCCGACTCGCCCACGTTGGGAATATCTGAGGTAATTTCCTCCGGGCCCAGCTTTGTGTCGCGGGAGACGCAGGTCAGCTCCTGGATATGAATGGTGGTGAAGCGATCCTCCTGGACCACCCGCTCGGAGAGCAGGATGGAATCCTCGAAGTTGTAGCCATTCCAGGGCATGAAGGCGATGCGCATGTTCTGACCCAGGGCGAGATCGCCCATGTCCACGGAGGGACCGTCAGCCAGGATGTCACCGCGGGCGACGCTGTCTCCGGGGCGCACGATGGGCCGCTGATTCATGCAGGTGTTCTGGTTGGAGCGCGTGTACTTGGTGAGGTTGTAGATATCGACGCCGGCCTCGCCGCCGATGATCTCTTCCTCATTGATACGCACCACGATGCGCTTGGCATCGACCGAATCGATCAGCCCGCCGCGACTCGCCACCGCGCAGACGCCGGAGTCGCGGGCCACGAAGCGCTCCATGCCGGTGCCGACCAGCGGCTTATCAGCGCGCAGGGTGGGCACCGCCTGACGCTGCATGTTGGCGCCCATCAGGGCGCGGTTGGCGTCATCGTGCTCGAGGAACGGGATCAGCGCCGCGGCCACGGAGACCACCTGACGCGGGGAGACATCCATCAGCGTCACCTGCTCGGGACGCATGAAGGTGGTCTCGCCCTTGTGGCGAACCTGGACCAGATCGTCGATCAGCTTGTTCGACTCGTTGACGGTGGCCGAGGCCTGGGCGATGACAAAGTCACCCTCCTCGATGGCCGACAGGTGCACAACGTCATCAGTCACCTGCGCATTCACCACCTTGCGGTAGGGCGTCTCGAGGAAACCGTAGCTGTTGGTGTGGCTATAGGTGGCCAGGGAGTTAATCAGGCCGATGTTGGGGCCTTCAGGCGTCTCGATCGGGCACAGACGACCATAGTGGGTAGCGTGAACGTCACGCACCTCGAAGCCGGCCCGCTCGCGAGTCAGACCGCCCGGGCCAAGCGCGGAGACGCGGCGCTTGTGGGTGACCTCGGAGAGCGGGTTGTTCTGGTCCATGAACTGAGAGAGCTGACTGGACCCGAAGAACTCCTTGACCGCCGCGGCAACGGGTTTGGCGTTGATCAAGTCCTGGGGCATCAGGCCCTCGCTCTCGGCCATGGAGAGACGCTCCTTGACCGCGCGCTCAACGCGCACGAGACCCACGCGAAACTGATTCTCGGCCATTTCGCCTACACAGCGAATGCGGCGGTTGCCCAGGTGATCAATATCATCGACTTCGCCGAAGCCGTTACGGATGTAAATCAGCTCCCTGAGCACGTCCAGAATGTCGAGACGATCCAGCACGCCGGAGCCAATGTCGGCGTCACGACGCAGGCGGCGGTTGAACTTCATGCGGCCAACGCCGGAAAGGTCGTAGCGGTCCGCACTGAAGAACAAGTTGTTGAACAGGGTCTCGGCGCTCTCCTTGGTCGGTGGCTCGCCGGGACGCATCATGCGGTAAATCTCGACCAGCGCTTCGAGCTGTGAACCGGTAGTGTCCAGCCTCAGCGTGTCGGAAATGAAGGGGCCGCAGTCGAGATCGTTGGTATAGAGGGTCTCGATCTGCGTGATCCCAGCCTGGGCAATCTTTTCCAGCAGCTCCGGAGTAATCTCGGTGTTGCAAGAACTGATCAGCTCGCCGGTGTTCGGATCCACCTGGTCGCGACCCAAGGTCTTGCCGAACAGGTACTCCATCGGCACCTCGAGACGCTCGAGGCCGGCCTTTTCCAGCTGGCGGATGTGCTTCTGGGTAATGCGGCGCCCTTCCTCGACGATCACACCGCCGTCGGCATCCTTGATATCAAAGGTAGCGGTCTCGCCACGCAGACGTGACGGCACTAGCTCCACGCTGAAGCCGGACTTATCAATATGGAAAATGCTGGTCTCGAAGAACTCGTCGAGGATCTCCTCGGTATTCATGCCAAGTGCACGCAACAGCACGCTTGCCGGCAGCTTGCGGCGGCGGTCGATGCGCACGAACACGCTATCTTTGGGATCGAACTCGAAGTCGAGCCAAGACCCACGGTAGGGAATCACACGGGCCGAGTAGAGCAGCTTGCCGGAGGAGTGGCTCTTGCCCTTGTCGTGATCGAAGAACACGCCGGGGGAGCGGTGCAGCTGAGAGACAATGACGCGCTCAGTGCCGTTGACCACGAAGGTGCCGTTTTCGGTCATCAGGGGGATCTCCCCCATGTAGACTTCCTGCTCCTTGATGTCCTTGATTGCCTTGTTCGACGATTCCTTGTCGTAAATAATCAGGCGGACCTTGACGCGCAGCGGCGCCGAATAGGTGACGCCACGCAGCTGGCACTCCTTGACGTCGAAGGCCGGGGTACCGAAACGATAGCTCACGTACTCCAGGGCAGCGTTGCCGGAGAAGCTTTCGATCGGGAAGACGGACTTGAAGGCAGCATGCAGGCCGATTTCCATCCGCTCTTCGGGCGAACGGTCCTGCTGAAGGAAATCGTAATAGGAGTCAAGCTGGATCGCCAGCAGGTAGGGCACATCCATCACTTGGGGTAGTTTACCGAAATCCTTGCGGATGCGTTTTTTCTCAGTGTATGAGTAAGCCATCTGTATTCCCCAGCTTGTTCACCATGGGTGACCGATGCGTGGTCGGCGCCACCCGACGGACGCGACGCCGTCAGGCGATGAAGGCAAGCACCTGGCATGGCTGCTCGCCTTCGGAATTCGGCTGGCGATTCTGCCCTGTCGGCAGAAGCCAGTGACAACGGAAAAAGGCCGGCAGCGGGTGTACCGCCACCAGCCTTGGAAGCTTACGCAGCGCGTGAAGCCATGGAGCCCAAGTCTTACTTGAGTTCCACGCTCGCGCCGGCTTCTTCCAGCTTGGCCTTGGCCGCTTCGGCGTCGTCCTTGGACATAGCTTCCTTGATGGTTGCCGGGGCACCGTCGACGGCACCCTTGGCTTCCTTCAGGCCCAGGCCGGTGATCTCGCGAACAACCTTGATCACGTTGACTTTCTTCTCGCCGCAGCTGGTCAGTACCAGATCGAACTCGGTCTGCTCTTCAACGACTTCGCCAGCGGCGGCCGGGCCAGCCACGACGGCGGCAGCGGCTGACACGCCGAACTTCTCTTCCATCGCTTCGATCAGCTCGACGACTTCCATGACGGACATGTCGGCGACGGCGTTGATGATGTCTTCTTTGGTCAGTGCCATTGTCACGTTTCCTAACTTTGCGGGAGTCGCGGTGACCCGTCGACTCGGGATTCAATATACGATTCAGGCGGCCAGCAAGAGTTCGCCGATCAGGCCGCTTCTTCCTGCTTCTGGTCGCGCAGAGCGGCCAGAGTACGAACCAGCTTACCGGCAGATGCTTCTTTCATGACGGACATCAGCTGGGCGATGGCTTCATCGTAGGTCGGCAGAGTCGCCAGGCGGTCAATATCTGCAGCCGGAATCAGCTCGCCTTCGTAGGCCAGCGCCTTGACTTCAAAATCCTTCTCCAGCTTGGCAAACTCCTTGAACAAACGGGCTGCGGCACCCGGATGTTCGGTGGAGAAGGCCAGCAGGGTTGGACCCACAAAGCTTTCGTTCAGGCATTCCCATTGGGTGCCTGACAAGGCGCGACGCGCCAGAGTGTTGCGAACAACACGTACCTGGACGCCATTCTCGCGGGCCTGCTTGCGCAGATCGGTCATCTTCTCGACCGAGACACCACGAGAATCAGCAACTACGACGGAGAGTGCATCCTTGGCCGCTTCACTGACCTCGGCAACAATCGCCTTCTTGCCTTCGAGTGCTAGTGGCACAGTGATCACTCCTTCGTGCCGGAACCTCGCGACGAGGAATCCGGTGGTTACCATCTCTTCCTGCGCTGCCCGAGAGCGACGCTGGAAGTCCTGGGTGATGGTGCTCACCAGATATCTGGCGGCCACACCATCTGCGCAGGCCATCCGGAGGATGATTAAGCCGCACTTCACGAGGAGGGGCGGCACCTGCGGTCTTTGACGGTGCCCCGCCGGCGAGTCTTGCTCCGCTCGGGGACCGCAAAGTTATTGCAATTGATCGATCTGCTGCCCGTTCAGACCAGGCCAGAGTGATCGATGGTCAGGCCCGGACCCATGGTGGTGGATACGGAAACCTTCTTGAGATAAATGCCCTTGGAGGTGCTCGGCTTGAGCCTCTTAAGGTCAACGACCAGCGCTTCCAGGTTGCCTTGGATAGCTGCTGCATCGAAGTCAGCCTTGCCAAGGGTAGTATGGATGATACCGTTTTTGTCGGTACGGAAACGCACCTGGCCGGCCTTGGCGTTTTTAACGGCAGTGGCCACATCCGGCGTCACGGTGCCGACTTTCGGGTTCGGCATCAGGCCACGCGGACCGAGAATCTGACCCAGCTGACCGACGACTCGCATTGCATCAGGCGAAGCAATGACCACATCGAAATCAAGCTTGCCCTTCTTGACCTGATCAGCAAGGTCATCCATACCAACGATGTCAGCGCCGGCTTCCTTGGCGGCATCGGCGTTGGCACCCTGGGTAAAGACAGCAACGCGTACGTCCTTGCCGGTACCGTTGGGCATGACAGTGGCACCGCGCACTACCTGGTCAGATTTACGCGGATCGACGCCCAGATTAATGGCGACATCCAGCGACTCATTGAACTTGACGGTAGACAGCTCGGCGAGCAGGGCAACGGCCTCTTCCAAAGGGTAAACCTTGGTCGGGTCAATTTTTTCTTGAATCAGTTTTGCGCGTTTTGTCAGCTTGGCCATGATCAAAGACCCTCCACATTCAGGCCCATGCTGCGGGCGCTACCAGCAATGGTACGCACTGCGGCGTCAAGGTCAGCAGCCGTCAGATCCGGCTCCTTGGTCTTGGCGATCTCCTCGAGCTGATCGCGAGTCACCGTACCGACCTTCTTCTTGTTCGGCTCGCCGGAGCCGGACTTGATACCCGCGGCCTTCTTCAGCAGGACCGCGGCGGGCGGAGTCTTGGTGATGAAGGTGAAGCTGCGGTCGGAATAGACAGTGATCACCACAGGAGTGGGCAGACCCGGCTCGATTTCCTGGGTCGCGGCGTTGAACGCCTTGCAAAACTCCATGATGTTCACGCCGTGTTGACCCAGCGCGGGGCCAACGGGGGGACTCGGATTGGCTTTACCAGCTGCGACCTGCAGCTTGATGTAAGCCTGTACTTTCTTGGCCATATTGAACTCCAGTTGGGTAGTAGCGCCTTTCGGCTCCCCGGTGGTATGGCTACCTCGGTAGCCGCTTTGCTTGCGTCAGGCCGAACACGTTATTCCTTCTCGACCTGAGCGAATTCCAGTTCGACAGGAGTCGAGCGACCGAAAATCAGCACGCTGACCTGGACACGACTCTTGTCGTAGTTGACCTCTTCGACCACGCCATTGAAGTCGGCGAAAGGCCCGTCAACCACGCGCACAGATTGGCCAGGCTCGAATAGCGTTTTGGGCCGAGGCTTGTCGGTACCATCCTGAACGCGACGAAGGATGGCATCTGCCTCCTTTTGCGTTATCGCTGCCGGCTTTTCCTTGGTACCGCCAATAAACCCCATAACGCGTGGCGTCTCGTTAACCAGATGCCATGTCTCGTCATCCATTTCCATCTCGACCAATACATAGCCAGGATAGAACTTGCGCTCGCTCTTGCGGCGCTTTCCGTCGCGCATCTCGACGACTTCCTCGGTGGGCACCAGAATCTCGCCAAAGCGATCTTCCATAGCGTACATCTTCACGCGTTCGAGGAGCGATCGCAGGACTTGCTTCTCGAAACCGGAATATGCGTGTACGACGTACCAACGCTTGGACATGAAAGCTCCTAACCAATGACGCCGGACATCGCCCAGCCAAGAAGAGTGTCGATCAGCCACAACATCAGGCCAACCACCAGTACGGCCGCCAGCACGATACCGGTGGTCTGTACTGTTTCAGGGCGCGTCGGCCACACTACCCGCTGGATCTCCTTCTTGGCGGCACGAGCCAATTCGGTAAGCTCACGCCCCTTGGTGGTGGTCAGCGCCACCACGGCGGCCAGCAAGCTCAGCGCGACAACACCCAGCACACGGTAGAGCATGGCCAGGTCAGCAAAATAGGTGTTACCGACCACGGCTAGAACCAGCAGAGTGACGACAGCCGCCCATTTGAGTCCGTCGTGGCGCGACTCCTGCACCTCGGCGCTATGCTTCATGAAAACGAGACTCCTCAGGGTGCGGCAATCGAAACATGAAATCTTTTTAGGGACTGGCCAGTCTGGGGAAGACTGGCAGGCCAGGAGGGAATCGAACCCCCAACCTGCGGTTTTGGAGACCGCTGCTCTGCCAATTGAGCTACTGGCCTGTATCTACCTACTGACTACCCTTTGCAAGCAGTCTTTCAATAGCGGGCGCCATGATAGCGAATCGATAGCCGCATAGCAACCCTACCCTACACCGCGCTCGGCATAGAAAAAGAAAAAGCGAGCCGCGGCCCGCTTTCCCAATATGGAGCTCATGGACGGATTTGAACCGTCGACCTCACCCTTACCAAGGGTGTGCTCTACCCCTGAGCTACATGAGCAAAACCTGTGCATCAAAAAAATGCTGGAGCGGGCAGCGGGAATCGAACCCGCATCATCAGCTTGGAAGGCTGAGGTTCTACCATTAAACTATGCCCGCCGACCCACTCTTGTTGCCTGATCCCTGTATGGGTTTCCGGCGAATTCTGGTGGAGGGGGAAGGATTCGAACCTTCGAAGCTTTCGCGGCAGATTTACAGTCTGCTCCCTTTGGCCACTCGGGAACCCCTCCAACTGGCGGCATATGCTACCACCTTTTTCCTTAGTGTCAAGATGCTGTTTTCTCAGCACTCTTGATGGGAAATCCGAAGCCTTGTGGGCACCGGTTTTAGCCCTTGGAACGCGGCGAATTGTGTCAAAGCAGCATGGAAAATGCAAGGCCCGCGCGAATCTTTTCAAGTGCAACCGGTGCCGGCACCTTGGGTGCGCCGGACATCTTCCCAGCACGCTCAGCGGCTGTCAGCGGAAAACATGCCTCCAACCCTCCATAGACCATATCTGGCCAGACAGCGTGAGGCACCTGGAGCCCTCTGGAAATTACCCGCGCATCACCGCCTGTCATCAGCAGTGGCAGAGCCACGCCCTCTATATCGCACACTTCGGCATAAGTGCGATTGATAGCACTTACCGCTGCCATATAAATGCCATGATTGACCGCTTCTACCGTGCGCCTGCCGGGAACCAGCAGTTCCTCGGCTTCGCTGTCCGGGTCGATCGCTACGTTATGGGTTCCAAGTTTCAGGCTCTCTTTCATCAACCGCAACCCAGGTAGGATATACCCTCCCAGGTGACGTCCGCCTGGCAACACGAAGTCGATGGTGATGGCACTGCCGCAATCCACCGCACAGCAGCCTCCTGCCAGCTGATAGCCTGCCAATGCACCCAGCCAACGGTCAACGCCAAGACGCTCTACCTCTTCATAGCCATTGGTCACGCCTAGCGCCTCCCGTGTCGAGCGTGCCACGTGAACATGGCCGACCTGGCGGTATAGTAGCGCTACGGTCTCCTCCAGCACGGCACGTCGGGCCACGCTGGAAATACGCACAGATTCCACCACGTCCAGGTCCGGGATATCCGAGCCCGGGCGCCACTCCTCCCGAGTCCACACGGCACCTCGCGAGCGTATCTCGCTACTGTCGGCGTCTTTTAGCCGCCACTTGGTAAGGGTGTTGCCGATATCCAGATCAAGAATCATGGCCGTGCTCGCAAGCTGATCTCACCGCCGGCGAGCCGCAGCTGTTGCCCTTGCTGATTGACCAGCAGATTCCCCGCAGCATCTACGCCTTCAGCCACCGCTTGTTCGCGCTGCTGTCCCCGCAAAATATCTACTTCATGGCCTGCGTAGGCATGACGCTGGTTCCAGTCTGCCTGCCATACCGCAAAACCCTCTCTCTCGAAGTTGGCCACCAAAGGCAGAAGGGCCTCGATCAATTCCACGGCAAGTTCGTTACGCGTCACCTCTGGCGCCTGATCATGGATGGCTGCCGCTGGCTGATCCAGCCCCTTGCGAAACTCTGGCGTAAGATCAACATTGATACCCATTCCGATGACTACCGTGCAGGGTCCTGCGGTATCTCCTGTCACTTCCACCAGAATGCCAGCCAACTTACCGAGGGCACCATCCGACCCCTTTAGCAGCACGTCATTGGGCCACTTCAAGCACGGCTTAACCCCATGGCGCTCCAACACCTTGGCCAGCATCACTCCCACTGCCAGGCTTAGGCCTTCCAAGGCCGTCACGCCGGACTCCACTCGCCAGCCCAACGACATCATCAAGCTACGCCCCCAAGGAGTGTTCCAGGTACGCCCACGTCGCCCACGACCGGCACTCTGCTGCTCAACCAGGCAGATCTCCCCATGACCCGCGCCGTGGTCGAAACGCTCTCGCAGAAAGGCATTACTCGACGGCAGGGTCTCCTCGACGAAGAGCCGGGTTAACAGACTCCGCGACTCTCGTGATAGACCGGAGACAATGTGAGCCCCATCAAGCAGCTCCAGCGGCTTGGCTAGGCGATAACCCTGCCCCTTCACTGCCTCCATGACAATGCCCAGCGCCTCTAGCTTGCGTAACTGCTTCCAGACGGCCGCCCGGGACACGCCGAGTTGCTCTCCGAGCTGCTCGCCGGAGTGGAACTCACCGTCGCTGAGCAGGCGAATCAGGTCTCCGATGGTCATTCGTAACCCTCAGACGAGAAAGGGCACATTCTAGCGGATGCGCGCCTCTCCCGGAAATGCCAAAGGTAGAAGCATCAATCCCCCGGCCTTGTCAGCGACCCGGGGATTGGAAAGCCGGGGAAGCGAAACGCAAAAAGCCCCGCCTTCTTTCGAGGGCGGGGCTTTATGACAAAAACCCCAGTCTCTTACGAGACTGGGGTTTTCTAAATAAGTGCCTGACGATGACCTACTCTCACATGGGGAGACCCCACACTACCATCGGCGCTGAGCGGTTTCACTACTGAGTTCGGCATGGGATCAGGTGGTTCACGCACGCTATGGTCGTCAGGCGAAAAG
>JAIVHL010000259.1 GCA_020201075.1 Halomonas sp.
GCAAACATCTACCGATGTAATCATTCGGCCATCAAGATCAGGAGCCAAACAGGCACGCCCAACCGGATCTGCCAACCGACATATCAGGACATCATTAGGACGGAACTCCGTACATTTAAGTTTTTCAAATGTATTCTCGGCGATATAGCGGAACCCTTGCTCTCGGTACTCCCCAACACCAATATTTCCAGTTTGGATTAACCGCACTCCTTCATCAGTTATAAAAGGTGATTCCACCCAGTCACCATCAGTAAAACTATAGGGTTCTTGTCGGGCTGTACCGCGCAGAGGAATCACATTCCAATGCGCCGGCACCTCCCCCAGCCACTCCACACCAGAATCCTTGTACTCGGGATATTTCGGAAAGCTCATTCGGGGTTACGCTCCAGCTCATGCAGGGCGGCTCGGGTCAGGAAGGCCGAGCGGCTCTTGATGCCGTGTAGGGTCACATATTGATCGATCTGCTTCACCACACGGCCTGGCAGGGTGACGTTGACCTTTTCCGTCTTGCCCAGATAGGGGGTGATGTCGATCTCGACCAGCCCCCACCCCCGGCCGGCGAAATCGGGGTTCTGGCGGTGCTCGGTGATATTCCCGGGCATGGGAATCGCCTCCCCCGCCGCAGCCAGCTCTTCCAACTGGATATGCGCGACCTCCACGGCCATCTCGTAGGCCTGCTCGACAGTATCGCCGGCGGTGATCGCGCCGGGAATATCCGGAAACACGATGCCGGTGGCAGTGTGCTCGTCACCCCATTCGATGGCGATGGGATATTGCATTGCTCTCTCCTACCGAGGTGAAGCATGCACACAGGGCTACTTCAGCCCGGCTTGCTTCATGATGCTGTTGACGGTGCCGATGGGCAGGTCCTTCTTCGGGTGTGGCACTGGGATTGATCCAGGCCTGGTTGGGTGCTTGAAGACGTGATGGCTCCCCTTGATGCGGTCGAGATACCAGCCGTCAGCTTCCAGTGCCTTGATCAGGTCTCTGCTCTGCACCGCCATGCTCCCATCCCAACAATACCATGCGAACATACCTCTGGGGTTATGTTCCCTCAACGAGATGACGACGCATGCCTCATGCCGACAACGCCTCAATCATCCGCTTGATCCGGTCGGTGCAGGCCTTCAGGTCCGCGTCGATCTCCTCCAGCGGGCGCGGCGGGGTGAACTTGTAGAAATGCCGGTTGAACGGGATCTCGAAGCCCACGATGCCGATCTCCCCATCCAGCTCGTCGCGCTTGCTCTCGTCGATCCAGGCGTCGGGGACGTGGGGTTTCACCTCCCGCTCGAAGTAGTCGAACGCGCATTCACCCAGGGGCACGTTCTCATTGTCCCGCAGGCTGGTGTCTGGCTCCGGGTTACCCTTGGCGTCGGTGCAGATGTCCGCCTCGGGGTCGCGCTCGGACAGGGCGCCCAGGATGGCCTTCATGACCGGGGCGCCCAGCTTCAGGTCCAGCGCCTTCAGGGCTGCCTTCAGATCCTTCAAGAAGGCCTCGCGGTCCGCGTAGGCGTGCTCGGCATCCAGCCGCTCACAGGCGGCCTGGACACCCAGGCGGGTGGTCGCGTCCAGCTTCTGGATGGGCTTTTCCTCCAGCAGGCGCTGGATGCGCTCGGGGCTGGCCTCCTCCAGCAGGCGCTGGATGCGCTCGGGGCTGGCCTGGAAGTTCAGCCGCAGCGGGCGCTCCACGGTGATGCGCCGGTAGCCGAAGGCCTCCACCGGGAAGACCCGGCTCTCCTGGGTCTCCTGATAGGCGCCATACAGCCGCACGATCTCCTCGATGTCGTCATCGGCCACGTACTGGCGCTTGCTGCCCAGGGACTTGCGCATCTTGCTGGCCCGGCCGGTGGCGTTGATCAGCTGGACCTTGCCCCGGCGCTCGGCGGGCTTGTCGTTGGAGAGGAGCCACACGTAGGTGGCGATGCCCGTGTTGTAGAACATATCGGTGGGCAGGCCGATGATGGCCTCCACCAGGTCGTGCTGCAGCAGGTAGCGGCGGATCTCCGACTCCCCACTGCCGGCCCCGCCGGTGAACAGCGGCGAGCCGTTGAGGATGATGCCGATACGCGAACCACCTTCCTGGCGGGGGCGCATCTTGCTCACCAGGTGCATCAAGAACAGCAGCGAGCCATCGGACACCCGGGGCAGACCGGGACCAAAGCGCCCCTCGAAACCCTTCTGGTTATGCTCGTCGGTGATCGCCTTCTGGACCTTCTTCCACTCCACACCGAAGGGCGGATTGGAGAGCATGATGTCGAAGCGCTCCCCGGCCAGTTGGTCGTCGGAGAGGGTGTTGCCCAGCTTGATCTGCTGTACCGCCTGGCCCTTGATGAGCATATCCGCCTTGCAGATGGCATAGGACTCGGGGTTGAGCTCCTGACCATGCAGGGACACGGTCACGTCCTCGCTGACCTGCTGGATGTACTCGTCACTCTCGGAGAGGAAGCCACCGGTGCCGGCCGTGGGGTCATACACGGTGACGATCCGGTGCGGGCGCAGCCGGTCGTCCTGGCCGGTGAGAACCAGGGAGGTGGTCAGGTGCACGATGTCGCGAGGGGTGAAGTGCTCCCCGGCGGTCTCGTTGGAGCTTTCCGCGAACTTGCGGATCAGTTCCTCGAACACCAGGCCCATGCCGTAGTTGGAGAGCCGCTGGGGGCTCAGGTCGATGGCGGCGAAGCGCTGCACCACCTGGTAGAGCAGATCGTTGGCGGTGAGCTGCTGAACGAACCCCTCGAACTCCAGGTGCTCGAAGATCTCCCGCGCGTCCCGACTGAACGACTGCACGTAGCTCATCAGGTCATCGCCGGTCTGGGTGTCGGACAGGGAACCCAGGCTCAGCGGAGAGGCGTTGAAGAACGGCTGATCGGCGGCACGCAGCAGCAGCTTGT
>JAIVHL010000260.1 GCA_020201075.1 Halomonas sp.
TGATCGGCTATTTCGTGGGCCAGGTCATGAAGGCCTCTCGCGGCACCGCCAATCCCCAGCAGGTCAATCAGCTGCTCAAGGAGAAGCTGGACGCCCTGTGTTGAGTCTCTCACCGATTCGGCTCGGGCGGGGTTGATGGGATGATCCAGGAAGACTCCGCCCGATCCATTGTCGTCCGCTAGCGGATAACCACAAAACCGTTCTCGAGGAGATCAGGATGTCGGATGAGGTCGGTCCCCGCCTGCGCGCGCTACGCACCCTGCGCGGCATCTCACAACGCGAGTTAGCCAAGCGATGCGGGGTGACGCATTCCAGTCTTTCGCTCATCGAGCAGGGCAAGGTCAGCCCCTCCGTCAGCTCGTTGAAAAAGATCCTCGATGCCATCCACATGAGTGTCGGTGACTTCTTCACCATGGACCTGGAAAGCGGCCGACAAGTGTTCTATCACGCCGAGGAACTGGCTGACGTAGGAAGCGGCGATGTCATCTACAAGCTGGTTGGGGCCGACCGTCGCGACCGCGCGCTGTCGTTCATGATCGAAACCTATCCAGCGGGAGCCGACACGGGCCGCGAAATGATCACTCACCAGGGTGAGGAAGCCGGCGTGGTATTGGAAGGCAGAATCGAAATCACCATCGGCACTGCCACGCGAGTGTTGGGTCCCGGCGAGGCCTACTACTTCGAAACCAACGTTCCCCACCGCTTTCGCAATCCCGGTGACATCGCCTGCCGCCTGGTCAGCTGCGCCACTCCCGCTCGAGCCTTCTGAGGCCAAACGGCGTTAGTCCTTCTTGTGCTTTTCGATCTCGGCGCGCAGCGCTTCTGCCTCTTCGGTGAGCGAGGCGTTGGCGCGCATGTCGCCGTTGCGGGCGGCATGCATCGCCTGCTCAAGCTTGCGCTCGTATTCCTTCTGCAGCTTCTTGGTCGGGTCACTATTGAACAATCCGAACATGGCCATGGCTCCTGTCGATTAAATATGGGATAAGCCTACTCCCCACAACGGCAAAAAGCTATGCAATAGCTGTACAATTATTTTTAAGCGTACACTAATACAATGAGACCGGCGCTCCCCCCGGCCCGAAGATTTCTTCACGGCCGATCACCATCTGCGGCGTCACCCCGTCGAACACGGTAGGCGGGATGAACCAGCCTTCGCCCTTGAGCGCCTCACCACCGGTGCGCAGCGAGGCGCCCTCCTCAACCCCTTGGCGAATGAAGTCGAGCACGCGGCGATGCTGGGTCTCGTCGACCATCGCGCCCATGAAGCTTTTGGGGTCCAGCGGGTCGCCCGGCTGCATGGTTTCGGCGGCAGCCAGTACTTTCTCGACGAACGCCTCACGGATCGAGTTCTCTACCAGCAGCCGTGAGCCGGCGATACAGACTTCGCCCTGGTTGTGGAAGATCGCTTCGGCCGCATGCCGGGCCACCTGGTCCAGGTTTTTGCAGTCGGCAAAGACCAGGTTGGGGCTCTTGCCGCCGCACTCCAGATAGACTTTCTTGAGATTGGACTGGCCGGCGTACTGCATCAATTGTTTGCCGACCTGCGTCGAGCCGGTGAAGGACAGACAGTCGACGCCCATCGAGAGCGCCAGCGCCTTGCCCACGGTGTGGCCGAAGCCGGGCAGCACCTGGAAGACGCCGCTCGGGATTCCGGCGTCCCGGGCCAGCTCTGCCAGACGCAGCGCGGAAAGCGGCGATTTCTCCGAGGGCTTGAGAATCACGCTGTTGCCCGCGGCCAGCGCCGGCGCGATCTTCCAGGCGGTCATCATCAACGGGAAGTTCCATGGCACGATGGAGGCCACCACGCCCAACGGTTCACGCAACACCAGGGCCAGCGACTCCTCACCGGTAGGCGCCACTTCCCCGAACATCTTGTCGATGGACTCGGCATGGTAGCGAAGGCAGCCGATGGCCCCCTGCATATCGCCCAACGAGCTGGTGATCGGCTTGCCCATGTCCAGGGTGTCGAGCAGCGCCAGCTCATGCTTGTTGGCCTCCATCAGGTCGGCCAGGCGCAGCAGCACCCTCTTGCGCTTGCCCGGCGCGAGTCGCGACCAGGCGCCGCCGTCGAAGGCCGCACGGGCATGGCCGACCGCGAGCTCGGCATCGGGGCCGTCGCAACTGGCCACCCGAGCCAAGCGCTTGCCAGTGGCCGGGTTGATTGTCTCGAAGGTCTCGCCGGAGGCGGCGTCCACGAACTCATCATTGATGTAGGCCCGGGTCTCGAATCTCATATCCGCGGCCATCTGTTGCCAGTCGGCATATTGCTGGGGATGACTCATGCGTGTCTCTCCTCTGTCTCTGAAACGTTACCTGACTGGTTATACG
>JAIVHL010000125.1 GCA_020201075.1 Halomonas sp.
ATCCACCTCGCGCAGCCGTGAAGAGACCACCACCGCCACGTAGGCGCTGCAGAAGGTGGTGTGGGCGATCCAGATGGTGACCATGCCGCGATCCGCCGGCCAGCCGATGATCTGGGCCATCTGCACGAACAGCAGCAGCAGCGACAGGCCGGTGATCACCTCGGGCATCACCAAGGGCGCGGTGACCATGCTGGAGAGCGCCGTCTTACCGCGAAAGCGGCCAAAGCGCGTCATCACGAAGGCGGCCAGGGTGCCCAGGCAGACCGCCATGGAGGCCGCGAAGAAGGCGATACGCAGGCTGGTCCACACCGCGGAGAGTATCTGCCGATCGCGCAAAAGCTCCAGGTACCAGTGCGCAGAGAAGCCCGCCCATACCGTCACCAGCCGCGACGAGTTGAAGGAGTAGACCACCAGCACCACCATTGGCAGATAAAGGAACAGCAGCCCCAGGATCAGCATCAGCGTGGTGAACGACGGCTTGCGCATGGTCACTCCTCCAACTCACGAGACTGATAGCGATGGAACAGGGCGATGGGGATCAGCAGCAGCAGCAGCATTACCATGGCCAGCGCCGAGGCCACCGGCCAGTCGCGATTGAGGAAGAACTCCTCCCACAGCACCTTGCCGATCATTACCGTGTTGGGCCCGCCGAGCAGCTCGGGGATCACGTACTCCCCCACCGCGGGGATAAAGACCAGCATCGAGCCGGCGATGATTCCCCCTTTCGAGAGCGGCAGAGTCACCTTGAGGAAGGTATTGAACGTCCGCGAGCCCAGATCCGCGGCCGCCTCCAGCAATGAGTTGTCGAGCCGGGTCAGGTTGGCATAGAGCGGCAGGATCATGAACGGCAGGTAGGCGTAGACGATGCCCAGCATCACCGCGAAGTTGGTGTTCATCATGCGTATCGGCGAGTCGATCAGACCCAGCCACATCAGGGTGTTGTTGATCACCCCGGTATTGCTGAGGATGCCCATCCAGGCGTAGACCCGAATCAGGAAGGAGGTCCAGGAGGGCAGCATCACCAGCAGCAGCAGCACCAGCTGCCAGCGCGCCGGAGCTCGGGCCATGGCGTAGGCCATGGGGTAGCCGATCAGCAGGCAGAAAACGGTCGACAGGAGGGCGATCTTCACCGAGCCCCAGTAGGCCGCCACGTAGAGCGAATCGCTGGCCAGGAACAGGTAGTTGCCCAGGTTGAGGGCGACGTTGAGGGTCTCGGCACAGGCTGATCTTCAGCACGATGGCGAAGGGCGCCAGGAAAAACAGCGCAAGCCACACCAGCGGCACGGCGATAACCCAGCCGCGCCCGGGTCGCAGGCGCCGTTTCACACGCTCGAGGGCAGTCGGTTTCATGGGTCGCTCACTCATTCAACACCACGGCGCTCATCGCATCCCAGCTGACATAGACCGGCTCATCCCAGTCGGGCCGGTCGCCACGGCGCTCCACATTGGCCAGGCTGGCCTTGACCAGAACCCCCGTTTCCGTGCGCACATAGTAGACCGAGAGCCCGCCCAGATAGGCGATATCCTCCACCGTGCCGGCCGTCCAGTTGGGTTCGCCGGTGGGTCGGGTACGTGAGAGAGCGGTCTTCTCGGGGCGCACCGCCACCCACACCCGGCGCTCGTCGGCCTGGGTGCTGACCCCGTGACCGATGTAGATGTCGCGGCCCAGCTGGGGGCTGGCGATGATGCAGTGATCGGTCTCGTCGACGCGAATCTCACCCTCGAAGAGATTCACGGTCCCCACGAACTCCGCCACCATGCGGCTCGCCGGGCTCTCGTAGACGTCCACCGGCGTGCCTACCTGGGCAATCCAGCCGTCGGACATGATCGCCACCCGATCGGCCATGGTCATGGCCTCCTCCTGATCATGGGTCACCATGATGCAGGTCACCCCGACCCGCTCGAGGATGGTCACCACCTCGAGCTGCATCTCGGTACGCAGCTTCTTGTCCAGCGCGCCCATGGGCTCGTCGAGCAGCAATAGCTTGGGCCGCTTGGCCAGCGAGCGGGCCAGCGCCACCCGCTGTCGCTGGCCGCCAGAAAGCTGCTGGGGCTTGCGCTTGGCGAAGGCTTCCATGTGCACCAGCTTGAGCATCTCGGTCACCCGCTGCTCGATCTCGGCCCGGGGCAGGCGGTCCTGCTTGAGTCCAAAGGCGATATTCTGCGCGACGGTCATATGGGGGAAGAGCGCGTAGGACTGGAACATCATGTTGATCGGCCGCTCATAGGGCGGCATGGCGGTAATGTCCTCGCCGTCGAGCAGCACTTGCCCATCGCTGGGCGTCTCGAAGCCGGCCAGGATACGCAGCAGGGTCGACTTGCCGGAGCCCGACCCGCCCAGCAGGGCGAAGATCTCGCCCTGGCGGATGGTCAGGTTGACGTCGTCCACCGCCAGCTCCCCATCGAAGCGCTTGCTGATGCGGCGAATCTCGACCAGGTCATCACCGGTGCGTCGCCCGTGGGGGCGCGCGGCGGTCTCATTGGGGGGCATCAGCACCTCCATCTTCGGCTTGCCCACGGCGCCCATCGCCGTGGGCAGCGGCGAGCTAGCGGCCGGATTTCACGCGATTCCACACCCGGGTGCGCAGGCGCTGAACGGCCAGGGGTTTCTCCTCGGCCACGTAGAGGTTGTCCATTACCTCCTGATCGGGATAGATGGCCCGGTCGTTGAGGATCTCCGGATCGAGGAAGTCATTGGAGGCCAAGTTGGGATTGGCGTAGACCACGTACTCGGTGATCGCGGCGGCCACCTCGGGCTCGAGGATAAAGTTGATGAAGGCGTGGGCG
>JAIVHL010000131.1 GCA_020201075.1 Halomonas sp.
GGCCTTCGAGGAGGCGCTGTGAATACCTCCCTGTACGCTACCGACGCCCTGCTGCGCTCTCGCGTCCCGCTCCGCTTGCAGGTCCGGTGCTGGCCATCCATGGCCAGCCCGTTCGGAGCAGTGCTCCTCACCCCTGGCGTAGGACCTTCTCTACGACCTGCCCCCGGCGCCCCTTGCTTCCGTCACCCCCCTAGGTAACGCCGGCCGCCGCGCAGCTGTGCCCCCATCACCTCGCGGGGCGCCTCCTCCCACTCCCGCTGGCGGCGCAGGGCTTCCCAGGCCGATTCATTCAGCCAGCCCCGCGCGGCCAGCCAGGTCGCCAGACGCGGCGCCTCGAAGCCGCGGTCGAGTTCCTGCCCCTGGTCATCCGCCAGCACCGGGATGCGCACCCCGTAGCGCTCGGCCAGGGCGTCATCCTCGCTGATCTCGACCCGGTCGAGACGGTACTCGTCGGCGCATAGCGTCACCAGCAGCGCTTCGAGCTGGTGGCACAGATGGCAGCCCAGGGTGGTGTAGAGCCTCAACGGGATCATACTGCCTCCCGATGCCGAATCAGGAAGACGTGGTGGAGACCCGGCTTGCGGGAAAAATCCATGTCGAAGCTCTTCGAGGAGATCTCCTCCACCGCATAGTGCTCCGCCAGGTCGGCGTCCAGTTTGAAACGTCGCTGGTTGTTGGAAAACACCAGGGTGCCGCCCGGGGCCAGGCGCGCCATGGCCAGACGCACCAACCGGCCATGATCGCGCTGCACGTCCAGAGTCCCCTCCATCTTCTTGGAGTTGGAGAAGGTAGGCGGGTCCATGAAGATCAGGTCGAACTCCCCCTCGGCAGCCTCCAGCCAGCGCAGGCAGTCGTCGCGCACTACCCGGTGGCGGCTAGGGTCGAGTCCGTTAAGGGTGAAGTTGTCCTGCGCCCACTCCAAATAAGTGTTGGAGAGATCCACGCTGACGCTGTCGGTGGCACCAACAGTGCCCTCGGCGGCTCGCGGTCCCAGCGCCGCCAGCACCGTAGCGGTGGCGGTGTAGCAGAAGAGATTGAGAAAACGCTTGCCCGGCGACATCTCGCCCAGCATCCGTCGCACGGGACGGTGGTCCAGGAACAGGCCGGTATCCAGGTAGTCGCGCAGGTTGACCCACAGCCGGGCGCGGCCTTCGCGCACCTCAAAGCGCTCACCGCTGGCACCCTGCTTCTGGTACTGGGCGCTGCCGCTCTGGCGCTCACGACGCTTGACCACCACCCGAGTCGGGTCAACCTCGAGCACCTCGGGGATCACCGCCAGCGCTTCGAAGAGGCGCTTCTGGGCCTGGCCGGCGTCGATGGTCCGGGGGGCTGCATACTCCTGCACATGCACCCGATCACCATAGACGTCGATCGCCAGGGCGTACTCCGGCATGTCGGCGTCGTAGAGCCGATAGCAGCTCTCACCGCTCTGCTTGAGCCATTTCTTCAGGCGTTTACGGTTCTTCTCCAGGCGGTTGGCAAACATCTGGGCCCCCTCTGACCGACGCGGGGAGGCGCCTTCCGGGGAAGCGTCCGCGTCGAGCTCGGGGACCTCCATCAGCAGCAGCTTGGCCTCCAGGGGGCCGTTGCGCAGTGCGTACTGCTTATGGGCACGCAGGCCAATGCGGTGGCCAAGGTCAGGGTTGCCCGTGAAAACGGCCAGCCGCCAGCCGGGAAAGGCCGCTCTCACCCGTTCGCCAAGCCGCGCATAGAGGCCGACCAGTTCCGGCAGCTCACCGAGACCTCGATCAGCAGGGTGCCGGCGCCGCATAGTGGATCCACCAGCGGCGCTCCCTCCCGGGCCAGGGCCGGCCAGCCGGCGCGCACCAGCAGCGCCGCGGCCAGGTTCTCCTTGAGCGGCGCATGGCCGACATCGCGGCGATAGCCGCGGCGGTGCAGGCTGTCTCCGGAGAGGTCAACGCCGATGATCAGTCGCCCCCGGTGCAGGTGCGCATAGAGCCTCAGATCGGGCGACGCCAGGTCGATATCGGGCCGCGCCAGCCCCGCGGCCTGCAGGCGATCAACCACGCCGTCCTTGACGGTCTGAGCGCCGAAGCGGGTATGTCGGATCGCCTCGGAGCGGCCATGAAAGTCCACCGCCAGCGTCGACCCCGGCGAAAGGTGGCGTGACCAGTCGATGGCGGCCACGGCGGAGCGCAGCTGCTCGGGAGTCTCGATGCCCTCTTGGCGTGCCAGGCAGAGCACGACTCGGTTGGCCAGCCGCGACCATAGGCAGGCACGGTAGGCGCCGGCCAGATCGGCACGCAGATTCACCCCGCCCACCGTGGTCTTACCGGGTTCGGCGCCCAGTGCGGCGAGTTCTTCGGACAACAGCAACTCCAGCCCCTGGGGGCAGGTGGCAAGGAGATCCAGCGTAGTGTCGTGTTGCGGAAATGTCATTGCGTCGATACCGCTTGGCAGATTCTTGGGGCCCACCGTGTCAGGCAGGTGAACGGGTTGTTACAAATCGGGGGTCGACAAGCCCGTTAGAAGTGGTCTATCAATACTCTAGTAGCTACTGAAAAACGCATGCGTTTCCTGTCAACGGGCTCAACTATCATCACAGGCCCGTGGCACGTCAGGGTGTGGCCCGAGCCTTATGCTCAGCCTGCCAGATTGATACCTTTTCAAGAGGTAATCCAATGAAACGACAGAAACGTGATCGCTTCCAGCGTGCCTACATTCATGGCTACAAGGCAGGTGTCTCGGGTCGCTCTCGCGATGACTGTCCGAGCCAGGACATCAATCTTCGCGAATACTGGATGAGCGGTTGGCGTGAAGGTCGTGGGGATCAATGGTCCGGCATGACGGGTGTTTCCGGCATCCATAAGAACCCCATGGTGATGTGAACCCTACTCTCTTGTTTTAGGTTCATACCCCTCATGGAGCCCGTGACACGAGTCACGGGCTTTTTGCATTTCCACCCCATCACTTCATTTCGCGACCTGTGCCTTTAAGGCCCGAGCGCACTCTCCTACCAGGGCAGGCCCGCGATAGATGAACCCCGAGTAGAGCTGCACCAGGTCGGCACCGGCATCGCGTTTGGCAAGCGCCGACTCGCCGCTGTCGATGCCGCCCACACCGATGATCGGCATCTCGGGTAGCTGGAGGCGAAGTTCGCGGATCACCGCATTGGAGGCCTCGAACACCGGACGACCGGAAAGCCCGCCAGCCTCCTCGGCATTAGCCAGCCCCGCCACCGCGTCGCGAGAGACCGTGGTGTTGGTGGCTATCACTGCGTCGATACCGTTGGCTGCCAGGCAACGAGCCACCAGGCCGACCTCCTCGGCATCCATGTCCGGAGCGATCTTCACCGCCAGCGGCACCCGACGGCCGACGTCGCGATCGAGACGACTACCTTCCTCGCGCAGGGCCGAGAGCAGCCCGTTGAGTTGCTCGCCGAACTGAAGGTTGCGAAGCCCCGGGGTGTTGGGCGAGGAGATATTCACGGTGATGTAGTGGGCGTGGGCATGCACCTTGCGCAGGCAGGCAAGGTAGTCGTCCACCGCCTGTTCCACCGGGGTGGTGAGGTTCTTGCCGATATTGATACCGATTACGCCGTCATAGCGGCTCGCCTTGACCTTCTCGACCAGATAATCGACACCGGCGTTGTTGAAGCCCATGCGGTTGATGATGGCGCCGGCCTCGGGCAGCCGGAACATCCGCGGCCGAGGATTCCCCGACTGGGGCTTGGGGGTCACGGTTCCCACCTCGACAAAGCCAAAGCCCAGCGCTCCGAGGGCATCGAGGTGGTCGGCGTTCTTGTCGAGCCCCGCGGCCAGGCCCACCCGGTTGGGGAAATCAAGCCCCATCACATCCACTGGATCCTCGACGCGGCCACCACCCAATCGGGGGCCCAGCCCCAGGCGTCCGGCCAGGTCGAGCCCCTTGAGCGCGACGCCGTGAGCGGTCTCGGCATCGAGGCGAAAGAGGATCGAGCGGGCAAGTGAGTACATGACATCTCCGACGGTGGCGATCGCGCGCGGCTGAGAGTATAACAGCGCCTCAGCCTCGACACGACGACGCCGCTAGGGTCCGGCTGTGGCAGCGAGTGCCCGCCGAGGTCGATGGTGAGGTGCTGCTGCACGTCCACGACGAAGTCCGCAGTACGCTGCTCGACGACATGGACCACGAGGAGATCGTGGCCGCCGCCGCCGCCCTAGACACCACCGACCTGGCAGAGATCTTCGAGGACCTGCCACAGCAGGTTGCCGAGGACATGCTGCGCTCCATGGACGCCCTGCAGCGCACGCGGCTCGAAGAAACGCTCTCCTTCGACGAGGACAGCGCTGGGCGCCTGATGCGCCTGGATACCATTGCAGTTCGCGCCGACGTCAGCCTGGAAACGGTGTCACGCTTTCTGCGCTGGAAGGAACCCGTACCCGACAACACCTACCAGCTGATGGTCGTGGACCGCGACGCCCGCTTCGTCGGCGTGCTGCCCATTGCTCGCCTAGTCAGCCACGACCCCACGAGGGCGGTGGCCGACCTGATGGATCAGGAAGTCGACAGCATTCGTGTCGACATGAAGTCCAGGGACGTAGCTACCCTGTTCCAGACCCATGACTTGGTCTCAGCGCCGGTAGTTGACGAATCCGGCCTTCTGCTTGGACGCATCGTCATCGACGACATCGTCGACGTCATCCGCGAGGAATCCGACCAGGCGCTGATGAACATGGCCGGCCTTGACGAGGAAGAGGACCTTTTCGCCTCCATCCTGCCCAGCGCCAAGCGCCGGGCGGTATGGCTGGGAATCAACCTGCTCACCGCTTTCCTGGCCGCCTGGGTCATCGGGCGCTTCGAAGACGCCCTCGACAAGATCGTCGCCCTGGCGGTGCTGATGCCTATCGTGGCCAGCATGGGGGGCATCGCCGGCAGCCAGACCCTGACGCTCGCCATTCGCGGCATGGCGCTGGGACAGATCAGCCGCACCAACAGCACCTGGCTGCTGCGCAAGGAGGTAGGGATCGCCGCGATCAACGGCGTTATATGGTCGCTGGTAGTGGCAGTGCTCGCGGTGGCGTGGTTCGGCAGCGTAGCGATCGGTGTCATCATTGCCGCCGCCCTGGTGATCAACATGCTGGCCGCCGGCGTTGCCGGTATCGTCATCCCACTAATGCTCAAGCGCGCCGGCATCGACCCGGCACTGTCGGGCTCGGTGATATTGACCACCGTTACCGACGTGATCGGCTTCATGGCCTTCCTGGGTCTGGCCACCTTATTCCTGCTGTAGACGCCTTGACGGCAGCCAACGCCCGAAACGACGAACCCCGCCAATAGGCGGGATTCGTCGTTTAGAGAGACCAACTAAACAGGCCAACTAAAGAGCCCAACTAAAGAGCCCAACGGAAGAATCAGGTCACCTTACTGCTCTCTGCCAGGTCCACCAGTTCACGTACGGCAACGGCAAACAGCGGGAAGCCACCATGTCCACCGATGGCCACCTGTTCAAGCAGCTTGCGCCAGCGACTGTGCATGCCGGCATGCAGCTCCAGCCACTGGTCGACGCGCTCGCTAGCCTCGTTGGCGCCGCCCTCCATACGCAGAACGCTGACGGTGAGCGCCAACTGCTGGCGGTCGACGTCGTCGCGGAAGGTATCGCGGGCCTGAGCCTGCCAGCTGTCGCTCACCTTGAGCGCGGTAATCTTGCTGATCAACCACGGCAGCTCCAGGCGGTTGCCAACCTCGTAGTACACCTCGGACACTCTCTGGGGATTCTCGTTTGCCTGGCGGGCCGCCTGGATGATGCCGAGTCCTGCATAGAGGCTGGCGGCCGCCGCCGAGGCCCCGGCCAGCGCTTCGGGCACGCCGGCCTCGATCAGCTCGGTGCGGCGCAACTCCCAGGCGTCGAGCTCCTCGCCGCGCAGGCGTTCACCGATACCCTCCTGGATCTGGGCCAGACGCGGAGCGAAGTAATCGATGGTATCACCGGTATTCGTCCCCAACCGAGAGCGCAGGAACCAGCGGGTGGCGCGGCGGATCAAGCGCATCAGGTCGAGCATCATGCCGTACTGCACGTTGCTCGCCACCTGGTTGTCAAGCGCCTCAATCTGCTCCCACAGGTTGCCAAGCTGGAACACTTCGCGAGCGATCACGTAGGCCCGGGCAATCTCGGCGCGCCCGGCACCGGTGGCATCGATCAGCCGGCGTGCGAAGACAATGCCCATGTGGTCGACCAGATCGTTAGCGACCTGGGTGGCGACGATCTCGCGCTTGAGACGGTGTTGATACATCTCGTCGTGATAGCGCTCCGCCAGCACGCCGGGGAAAATTCGCTCCACGTGGCGCTCAATCACCGGATCATCGGGCACTTCAGAGACAATCAGGTCGCCCTTCAGCACGCTCTTGGCATACGAGATCAGCACCGAAAGCTCCGGCAGCAGCATACCCTGCTGGTTGGCGGCGCGCTCCTCGAGGACCTCGTCGACGGGCAGGAACTCCAGTTCGCGGTCGATCTGACCGGCGGCTTCCAACTCGCTGATGAAGCGGCGGAAGGGACCGATTCCGCCTTGAGAGATACTCTCCGCCAGGTCCAGTGCCTGGGTCTGACGATAGTTGCTGATCAACACCAGGGCGGAGACCTCATCGGTCATGTCGGCGAGCAGCTGGTTACGCTGCTTGTCGGTCATGTCACCGCGCTTGACCACCTCGTCAACGAGAATCTTGATATTGACCTCATGGTCGGAGCAGTTGACGCCGCCGGCGTTGTCGATGAAGTCGGTGGTGACACGGACTCCCTGAGCGGCCGCTTCCATGCGCCCACGCTGGGTAAAGCCAAGGTTTCCGCCCTCGCCGATAACCCGGCACTGCAGCTCGCGGCCATCGATGCGCAGGCCGTCGTTGGCCTTGTCGCCCACCTGGGCGTCGGTTTCCTGGCTGCCCTTGACGTAGGTGCCGATGCCGCCGTTCCACAGGAGATCCACCTGCGACTTGAGCATCGCGCGAATCAGTTCGCTGGGAGAAAGCTGGCTTTGCTTGATGCCGAAAACGGTCTTCATCTGCGCCGAAATCGGAATCGACTTGGCGCTGCGCTTGAACACACCGCCGCCCTTGGAGATCAACGAGGCATCGAAGTCCTCCCAGCTGGAGCGCGGCATGTCGAATAGGCGCTGGCGCTCGGCGAAGGTGGCCGCGGCATCGGGCTCGGGGTCGACGAAGATGTGGAGGTGATTAAAGGCCCCCACCAGACGAATTTTATTGGAGAGCAGCATACCGTTACCGAAGACGTCCCCGCCCATATCACCGATGCCGACGACGCTGAACTCGTCTTCCTGGGTGTTCACGCCCAGGTTGCGGAAGTGGCGCTTGACCGACTCCCAGGCCCCCTTGGCGGTAATGCCCATCTTCTTGTGGTCGTAGCCGTTGGCGCCACCGGAGGCGAAAGCGTCGCCCAGCCAGTGGCCGTACTCGGCGGAGATCTCATTGGCGATATCGGAGAAGGTGGCCGTGCCCTTGTCCGCCGCCACCACCAGGTAGGGGTCGTCCTCGTCGTGGCGCACCACTGCCCGTGGCGGAACCAGTTCACCGCCTTTGAGATTGTCGGTGACGTCGAGTAGTGCGCGAATAAAAATCTTGTAGCACTCGATCCCCTCGCGCTGGAAAGCCTCGCGATCGCCCTCGGGGAGGCGCTTGCAGACAAAGCCCCCCTTGGCGCCCACCGGCACGATCACCGAGTTCTTGACCTGCTGTGCCTTGACCAGACCGAGCACCTCGGTGCGGTAGTCCTCGAAGCGGTCAGACCAGCGCAAGCCACCACGGGCCACCTTGCCGCCGCGCAGATGAACGCCTTCGACCCGCGGCGAGGAGACGAAGATCTCGAAGACCGGCCGCGGCTTGGGCATGCCGGTGACCTTCGAAGGCTCCAGTTTGAAGGCCATGTAATCCTTGGGCTGGCCATCCTCGCGGTCCTGGTAATAATTGGTGCGCAGAGTGGCCAGGATCATTTCCACGTAGCGGCGCAGCAGCTGATCGTCATTCAGGCTGGCGACGTCGTCGAGCAGGCGCTGGATGCGCTCAAGGCATGCCTCCACCTCACCCTCGGCAGGGCGCTCTTCGGGATCGAAGCGCAGCTCGAACAGGGTGACCAGCTCTCGCGTGATATCAGGGTGACTGGCAAGGGTATTGGACATGTACTCCTGAGAAACACCGAAGCGAATCTGCTTCAGGTAGCGCCCATAGGCACGCAGCATAGCCACTTCACGCCACGTCAGATTGGCGCCGATAATCAGCCGATTGAAACCGTCATTGTCGGCCTCCCCGGCCCAGATGCGCTGGAACGCCTCGATAAAGGTCTCACGCATCTCCTGAAGGTTCACCTCGATGCTGGTGTGGTGCTCGAGGTCGAAGTCATGAATCCAGTAGGCGGCGTCGTCGCTGGCGACGATTTCGTAAGGGCGCTCGCCGATCACCCGCAGGCCGAGATTCTCCATCATCGGCAGAACGTCGGAAAGTGGTATGGGTTTGTCGCGATGGAACAGCTTGAGGTTGACTCCGCTGCCCTCCTCCTCCACCAGCCGATAAAGCGACAGCATGAGCGGCGCGCCGTCCTCCAACTCGCCGATATGCTGCAGATCGTAGACCGCCGTTCGCGCACTGAAGTCGTCGCGGTAGCTGGCCGGGAAGGCATCGCGGAAGCGGTCCATCAGCAGATTGGCCTGCTCCTCGCCGAAGCCCTCGATGCTGGCGGCCTGGAGATCATCTCGCCAGTTGCGGGCGAGCTGGGCCACCTTGGCCTCAAGCCGTCTTAGGTCGTACTCAACGGGGCTGTCGCCCTTGAAACGCAGGATGAATTGGATGCGCGCCAGCACCGACTCGGAGAGGTAGGTGTTGAAATCGCCGAAGGTAGCGCCGAGCTCCTCACAAAGCAGATTCTGAATGCGTAAGCGCAACTCGGTGGAGAAGACGTCCCGTGGAACATAAGCCAGGCAGGAATAGAAGCGTCCAGGGCGATCCTCGCGAATAAACAGCCGAACCCGGCGACGCTCGCGGATACCTAGGATGCCCAGCGCGGTCTTGGCGAGTTCATCGGTACCGATCTGGAAGAGGTCGTCGCGGGGATAGACCTCGAGGATCTGCAGCAGCTGCTTGCCGTTGTGGCCCTTGGGGTTGAAGCCGGCAATCTCCATCACCGCCTTGAGCTTACGCCGAAGGATCGGAACGTTGCGTGGTGATTCGTTATAGACGGTGGCGGTGAACAGGCCCAGGAAGCGATGTTCGCCGATCAGGTTGCCTTGTTCATCGAAGCGATCGATTGAAATGTAGTCGGGATAGGTGGGACGGTGTACCCGTGCATGGTGGGCGCTCTTGGCAAACGACAGCAGCTCCGGCACCAGCACGAACTCGCCGTCTTCGACGCCAAGTTCGGTGCGGATACGCTCGCGATAGCGCGGCTGCTCGAGCCGGAAGACGCCCAGTTCGCTCCCATTAACCTTGGCAAGATGCTGTTTGCCTTCCTTCTGGAAGACTTCGTAGGCGTCATAGCCCAGGAAGGTAAAGTTGTCGCCGCGCTCCGTTGCGAGCACGGCATTGTGGATGGCGTGAACGGTGATGCCGCGACGATTGAGCTCGATGCGCACCGAGTCGACCAGGAAGGGCATGTCCTCGTGTAGCACCGCCACGAAGGTGTGGGGTGATTGCCAGCCGTGTTCCTCGTAGTCCGGATTGAAGACGCGCACCTTGGGGTGGGTAGGGTCGAACTCCTGGAGGAAGTGCCAGACTGACAGGGTGGCGCCGTAAAGGTCATCGAAACGTCTGCCCTCGAGGTCATCAAAGGGCATCGTGGAATAGAAGTAGGTGGCAAAAGCCTCTACCTCAGCCGCCTTCCTGTCATCCAGCCGCGCGCTCAATCGCTCAGAGAGCTGCTTGATAAAATCTTGTCTGGCTTCGTTGTTCGCAACATGCTGCATCCATCACCTCGTGCCTTGGGCCGCGGCTGCGACCGGGAAGTGTTCGCTATGGCGCCCGATAAAGGCTCCCTATTGGCAGCTTACGTGACTCTCCGGCCCCAACGCACTCAAAAGCCAACATACTCATGGAGCATGACGGTTGGGCATCGCCGCTTGACAGCGCTTGCATACACGTCGAACTCAGTCGCGTCGCTCCAGCAGCACACCGCATTCGCAGTGGGGGGTCCAGGGAAACTGGTCGAACAGGGCGAAACGCGTGATCATGTGCGTCTCGTTGAGAATTTCCAGATTATCCGCCAGCGATTCCGGATTACACGAAATATAGACGATGCGCGAATAATCGCCGAGTTGGCGGCAACTCGCCTCGTCCAGCCCGGCGCGGGGCGGATCCACCAGCACGGTTGAAAAGTCATACTCGTCCAGCGCCCATTCGGCCACCCGCCGGCCGCTCTTCTCGCCCTTGAGCGCGGCGGCAAACTCCTCGGCAGACATGCGTCCCACGGTGACATTGTCGATACCGTTGGCGACGAGGTTCTCACGGGCGCTGGCCACCGAGGTGCGTGAGATCTCGGTGGCCAACACGCGACGAAAGTTTTCGGCCAGGGCCACGGTGAAGTTGCCGTTACCGCAGTAGAGCTCCACCAGGTCACCGGCCTGACTGCCTCGGGTCACGTCCCGCGCCCAGGCCAGCATGGCGCGGCAGATCTCGGCGTTGGGCTGGGTGAAGCTGTTTTCTACCTGCTGATAGATGAACTCGCGTCCTTCGATCTCCAGACGCTCCCAGACGTGGTCGCACTCGAGCACCAGGCGCTGCTTGCGGGCGCGGCCGATAATCATCACACCCAGCGTCTCCTGCAGACGCCGCGCCTCGACTTCCCACTGCTCATCCAACTTGCGGTGGTAGACGAGCGTCACCAGGGCCTCGCCGCTGAGGGTGGTGAGAAACTCTACCTGAAACAGCTTGCGGCGCAGCAGCGGTACGTCGCGGATAGCGTCAAGCAGCGCCGGCATCAGCGAGTTGATCCGCCGGCTGGCCACAGGGTAGTCATCTAGGCGAACCACTGTCTTCTTTCCGGGATCCTCGGGGTCCACCTCGAACATCGCATAGAAGAGATCGTCGCCCTCATGCCAGAGGCGGAACTCGCAGCGCTGTCGATAGTGGCTGGGCGGCGAGGGGGTGAACTCGAGCGGCGGCGGCGAAAAACGCGCAAAATCACGGATGATGCGCTCGCGCTTGGCCTCGAGCTGCTGGTCATAGCGGGCGGGATCGACGACGGGAATGGCCAAGAAGCCTCCTTCGGAAAACGACAGGAAAGGAGTGATAAGAAAGAGTTCAGTCCAGCGCCAGTAGATTCGGCGGGGCAAAACCAAAGCGGGCCAGGCCGGCGATCAGCCGGGGGTCCAGGGCAGTCACAAGACTCTCCCCCGGACCCTGGCGGGGGGCCACGCCAGTGGCCACCTGTGCCGTGCGCCGAGCAATGGCGTCGCTCGAATCGATCCACTGGATCTCGCGCGGGGCAAAAGCGACCAGATAGTCACGCAGCAGCGGAAAGTGGGTGCAGCCCAGCACCACGGTATCCAACGCTGGATCCACCCATAATGGCGCCAGAGCCTGACGGATCACCTCGAGGTCGGGTGGCTCGCCTGCCAGCCAGCGTTCCGCCTCGCGCACCAGGGCATCGGCGGCCACGCGGGTGACGTAACAGTCGGCGGCGAAGGCCTCGATCAGGCCCAGCGTGTAGGGCCGCGACACCGTCGCGCTGGTCGCCAGCAGCCCAAAATGACCGCTTTGCGATAGCGCCGCACCCGGTTTGATAGCGGGCACCGTGCCAACCACGGGAATCGACAGCCGTTCGCGCAAGGCTTCCAGGGCTAGGGTGCTGGCGGTGTTGCAGGCCACCACCAGGGTCACGCAGTGGCTGGCCGTCACGGCGGCCTCGCACACCCGCAGAATCCGCCCTACCAGCCACTCGTCTTCGCGCAGTCCGTAAGGCAGCATGGCATTGTCGCAGGTATAGACCAGCGCCGCGCCTGGCAGGTGATCGCGCAGGGCCTCCACTACGGAGAGACCCCCTACCCCTGAGTCAAAAACCAGAATCGGTCCGCTACTCACGAGCGGATAACACCTGCACAAATCATTGAGCCAGGATCAGGACTGAAAAGGGATGGTGAAGAGGTCGTGGAGCTTGGCATCGAGAGGCACCGGCTGGAGTTGCCAGCATTCTACCCCAGCCGACGCGCCCTGGCAGCCCGAGTCAGACGACGGGTAAAGGTGCCTCGCGGAGCTCAGCATAAAGTTCAGGATAGGCGTCCTGGAGGCGCTCCAGCTCTGCCGTTGCCCCTTCCGGCAGGGCCTTTGCCAGGCAATCCATATCCTCGTCGTTGAAGTGACCACGAATCAGCGGGAAGAGCAGCTCGCGCTCATCTCGCAGATAGGCGCGGTGGGCGTCGAGATAGGCCTTGAGGTCATCGGCGAAGCGATCCATGGGAACCACCGCATCCATCAGGATCATGTCGATGTCGTTCGACAGCCGCATCAAGCGCGACTTGACCGCCTTATAGTCGGAAGACAGACGCTCAGTCACTTCGACGCTCTCGGGCGCAACCTCCTTAAGATGCTCGCTGAACAGCCGCTCCAAAGGCAGAGTAAAACCCTCCATGTAGTCCAGGATGTAGTCAACTACCTCACGCACCAGCCGGAAGTTGGGGCGGTCCCCCCTGGCCAGGGTCTTCTGCTTCAGCTGCAGAACGTGCAACATGCGCGCCATGTTGGCATGATCCAGACGCAATTGGGTCATCATGGGCATGTCGGGCCCTCCTGTGTAGTGACATCGGTATGGTGACATGAGGAACTCGCACCCTCATTGGATGCGCCATCGGGTACGAGGTTCATCGGCTGCCTGGTTGCGATGATTCTCCTCCACTCTAGCAGCCAGTACCCTGTCCTGCCTCTGCCGAAGATCAATACAAGGAGCTGCCATGGACCTCTTCACCAACGAGAGCAATCACAGCGCTCCTCTGGCCTGGCGCATGCGACCCCGCACCCTAGCCGACTACGTGGGCCAGCAAGCGCTGGTGGGGGCCGGAAAGCCTCTGGCACGCATGGTCGAAACCGGCGCGGTGCGTTCGATGATCCTGTGGGGGCCGCCGGGCACCGGCAAGACCACCCTGGCAGAGATTCTGGCTGCCGAGTCCGGCGCCGAGCTCGAGCACCTCTCGGCGGTGATGGCGGGCGTCAAGGAGATCCGCGCCGCAGTGGAACGGGCCAAGGCTCGCGACCAATCCACACTGCTGTTCCTGGACGAGATCCACCGCCTAAACAAGAGTCAGCAGGATGCCCTGCTGCCCCACGTGGAATCGGGACTGCTGACGCTGATCGGCGCCACTACCGAAAACCCCTCCTTCGAAGTGAATTCGGCGCTCCTCTCACGAGCTCGGGTCCATGTGCTGACGTCGCTCAGCGAAGCAGAGCTGGTCGAAGTGCTGAAACGCGCCCTGTCAGACGAGCCACGGGGCCTGGGCACGCGACGTCTGAGAGTGGACGCCGACATCCTCGCCCTACTGGCACGGGCCGCCGCCGGCGATGCCCGCCGGGCGCTGGGCCTGCTGGAGACCGCCTGCGATTACGCCGAACCTGACGGCCAGGGCGGTGAGCTGCTGCGCCGCGAGGCGCTGGCAAACGTGCTGGGCCACCAAGCCAGCGCCTTCGACAAGCAAGGGGACCACTACTACGACCTGCTGTCGGCGATCCACAAGTCGGTACGCTCCTCACGACCCGATGCTGCCCTGCTTTACATCGCGCGTTTTGTGCAGGGCGGCGGCGACCCCCTGGACGTGGTCCGACGCTTGGCGGCCATCGCTTCGGAAGACGTGGGCAACGCCGATCCACGCGCCCTACCGCTGGTGATGGCAGCCTGGGACGCCTACCTGCGACTGGGCGACTACGAAGGCCAGCGCGCCATCGCGCATGCCGCCATCCACCTGGCGGTGGCACCCAAAAGCAATGCCATCGACCAGGCCTGGAGTCGGGCCAAGGCCTTCGCGGCGACCCAGCCGCGGCTGGAGGTGCCGACCTACCTGCGCAACGCACCAACAGCGCTGATGGAATCTCTGGGCCACGGCCAGGGCTACCGCTACGCCCACCAGGAGCCCAATGCCTATCCCGCCGGCAGCGCACACGACTGTTGGCCGGAACAGACTCCTCGGGAGTTCTTCTACCGGCCCTCAGAGCAGGGCCAGGAGAAGCGCTACGCCCAGATCATGGCCTGGCGGGCACAGCTCGATGCCGATGCGGATGAAGGCAGCTAATAAAGGTAGCCACTAGCAGACGCCTGCAAATTCCTCCCCGTGCACCACTGGTGCGACGCTTTTGTCCGGACCATAAGACACCCCGCAGGCAATGAGCCTGCGGGGTGTCTGGCGATTTTCCCGGTAACGCTTGCTGCTGACAGAAGTCCTTAGCGCGTATCGCGAATGACGTCGGTGCCTTCCGGAATCTCGAAGTCGAAGCGGCTCTCGTCGATGGCGTGGTTCTTCTGTCCATCGCGGAACTCGATGGCGGTGCGCTGGCCGGTGCTGTCGGTCATCTGCAGAGTCGTCAACAGCTCACCGCGAAAGGTCATCGTCAGCTCCTCGAACAGGGTATCGGCCAATTTCGGCACCAGGATGAAAGTTTCAGCGCTCCCCTGCTGCTGACGAGTCACCTCGTAGCTGTCGACCAGATCGTTGGCGCTGCCGGATAGCAGCAGAGCCGGGGTGTGTGTCACACGATGATCCAGTGCCTGAATGGTCGCCTGCTCCAGATCCGGGTCATGCAGCATCACCTCTTCACCGTCGGAGATCACCTCCTGCTGATAGGGAGCCTCCACTTCCCAGCGGAACTTGCCGGGGCGGGCGAGCCACATCTGACCGTGGGCTTCCTGCAGACGCTCGCCGCTGGCATCGAGGATGTGCTGCTCGAAGCGGGCTTCAAAGGTCTGCAGCGGTTCCAGTATGTGGATCAGGCGGTCAGCCCCTTCGCTGGCCAGCGCAGTGAGCGGCATGGCAAGGGGCGCGACGACAAACAATACGACGGCGGCGAGGGTCTTCTTCATTGTCATGGTCTCTCTCCCTGGACGGTTCCGACTGGAATCCTGTCACTCGGACTACGGGGACGCCGGCAGGTTGCGAACCCGCCGGCGCTTTCATGCTGGTTGCATGGTTGAAACGCAGGCGTCTCCCGATGGAGACGCCTTTGGGGAACGCTAGTCGCCTGCCGCCCGCGGCGCGAGCACCTCGCGGGAGCCGTTAGTCCCCATGCTGGTCACTACCCCGGCCATTTCCATGGCCTCCACCAGGCGTGCGGCGCGGTTGTAGCCGATCTTGAAGCGGCGCTGCACGGCCGAGATGGAGGCCCGGCGCGAATCGGTCACGAACTGCACCGCCTCGTCGTAGAGGACATCCTGCTCGGCATCGTCGCCGTCATGGCTGCCGTCGGCTTCCAGGCCGGTGAGCGCTTCGGCAGACACGCCGCCGGAGAGGATCTCGTCGATGTATTCCGGCTCACCGCGACGCTTCCAATCCTCCACCACCCGGTGCACCTCGTCGTCATCGACGAAAGCCCCGTGGACACGGGTCGGCAGACCAGAGCCCGCTGGCAGGTAGAGCATGTCGCCGTGGCCCAGCAGATTCTCTGCACCGCCCTGATCGAGAATGGTGCGCGAATCGATCCGCGAGGAAACCTGGAAGGCCATCCGTGTGGGAATGTTGGCCTTGATCAATCCGGTGACCACGTCCACCGAGGGGCGCTGGGTGGCTAGTATCAGGTGGATACCTGCGGCGCGCGCCTTCTGAGCCAGACGAGCGATCAACTCCTCGACCTTCTTGCCGACGATCATGAACATGTCGGCAAATTCGTCGATCACCACCACGATATAGGGCAGTTTCTCCAGCACCGGCGGAGACTGGTGCATCTCCCAGAGCTGGGGCTCCCAGAGCGGGTCCGCCACCTGGGCACCGGCCTGCTTTGCCTCGTCGAGCTTGGTGTTGAAGCCGGCGATATTGCGCACACCCATGGTCGCCATCAGCTTATAGCGCCGCTCCATCTCGGCTACGCACCAGCGCAGGGCGTTGGCGGCCTCCTTCATGTCGGTAACAACCGGTGCCAGCAGGTGCGGAATACCGTCATAGACGGAGAGCTCCAGCATCTTAGGATCGACCATGATCAGTCGTAGCTGCTCAGGCGTGGCCTTGAGCAGCATCGAAATCAACATGGCGTTGACCCCGACCGACTTGCCCGAGCCGGTGGTACCGGCTACCAGCAAATGAGGCATCTTGCCGAGGTTGGCCACCACGGGTCCACCGCCGATGTCCTGGCCAAGGGCCAGGGTCAGGGCTGAGTCCGCCTGCTGGTAGCGATCAGAATCAATCACCTCACGCAGGCGGATCATCGCTCGATGGGGGTTGGGGATCTCGATGCCCACCGTGGGCCGCCCCGGGATCACCTCTACCACGCGCACGCTCTTGACCATCAGTGAACGCGCCAGATCCTTGGCAAGGTTGCTGATCTTGGAAACCTTCACCCCGGCGGCCGGCCGGATCTCGAAGCGGGTAATCACCGGTCCCGGCCAGGTATCCACCACTTCGGCCTTGACGCCATATTCACGCAGCCGCACCTCGAGCAGCTCGGCCATCTCGGCGAGTTGCTCGTGGGAATAGTTCTGCTGCTGGGGCTCAGGCGGCGTCAGCAGGCGCAGGCTGGGCAGTTCGCCCTCTGGTTCCGGCATGTCATCCAGCACGGGGCGCTGGCTCTGCAGGTGCTCCACGGTCCACAGCCGCATGCCATCTTCGTCGGCGGCCTCCCGGCCCTGATCGGCGGTGGCCAGGCGAGGCGCAGCGTCCGGGGTCTTCTCAACCTGGCCAGGATCATCCGCCTCTTCCCCAGCGGCCTCCTCGGGCTCCGGCGGCTGCAGGGCAGCGGTGCGGGTCGGGGGTTCGGACGGTGACGCAGGGGACGGTTCGACGACCTTCTTGGCCACCTCAGGGTCATCCCAGGTGAGGTGCGGCTCGTCGTCGTCACTCTCCCAGTCTATCTCCCGACTCGCCATCAGCCCCGGTTCGCGGCGCTTGGAATCGATATCGTCACCAGCCATCGATGAAGGCTGGACCGGGTCTGGCCCACCAGAGGACTCGTTGGCGACGGGCTCGACATCAGTGGGCTCAGCGTTGGGCTCAGCGTTGGGCGCCGGAGGGGTGGAAGACTCTTCGAAACGGCTCGCCCGCAGCGAGGGAGCACTCCAGGTGGTGACCGGCTCGTCATCATCGGGAAGCATCGGCTCGGGCAACGTCTCCGCCGATGCGAACACCCCGCCATCCATGGCGGCCTTGACCGCGGCCGAGGCCGCAACGGCACTCCCTGCTTCAGCGTCGGCAGATTGGCGCTCGCTGTAGGATGCCCCCGGCTGCTTGGCAGAAGGCGTTTTCTCGGGCACTTCCCAGGGAATGTCGGTGTTTCCGTCGTTACCGAAGCCGGGGTCGCGGCGTAAGGTCGACTCCACCTCAACGAAAGGAGACGTGGCCTTGGTCGACGTAACTCTGTCTGGCTCGGCCCGCTCGAGTGCGGGGGCCCGCGAGAAAGCGAAGCGTTCAGACAGCCAGCCCCAGCAACGCATGGCGCGGTAACCCAGCTCATCCATTACCGAGAGCCAGGAGAGTCCGGTCAGCAGCGGCAGGCCGCAGAGCAGAGCAGAGAGCGCCAACAGGCCCGTGCCTCCGGAGCCCACCATCGGCACCAGGGCACCCACCAGGCCCTCCCCGAGGATCCCCCCCGAGGAGTACGGCAGCACCGTTTCTGCCGGCGGCAGATAGAAATGGAGGGCGCCCAGCGTCGTGGTGCCGAGCAGCAACAACACCAGGCCGCCTCCGCGCACCGCCAGCGCCGTGGCATCCCACTCCAGGTGAAACCCATGGCGAGCCCGCAGCAGACGCCAGGCGGCGAAACCCAGCATGGCCGGCCACCATAGAGCGCTGGCGCCAAACAGAGAATAGAGCACATCGGACAGCCAGGCGCCCACCGGCCCCATCCAGTTTTCGATGCGGGTCTCCGGCCCGCTGCGCGACCAGCCGGGATCGCCGGGATCGAAGCTGAACAGGGACAGCAGCAGGAATACGCAGGCAGCCAGCAGCATGATGGCTACCCCTTCTCGCACAGAGCCCTGCAGCCTTACGCCGAACCGCCTGGCCGTTTCCCTGGCCTGGGCCGCGCTCACTCGACGCGGCGAGGACTTCTTGTTGACACTCAAGTGGTCATCCCCCTTGCGCCACCGCTGGCGTCTTCCAATTGATTAGCGCCAATCATACCGAGCCCCGCCCGCCCATCACAGTGGCCAGGACATCTTGAGCCCGCGCGTGTCGAACGTCACACTGACTCTATTATTTTCCTGGATGCCCCCGATGCTGCCCTGGCTACCCGAGCACCCGATACACTTTCCTCCAATGAGCGCGGCGCTAGACGATCCCGATGGGCTGCTGGCCGCCGGCGGCGCGCTCGATTCGGGCTGGCTGCTGGCCGCCTATCGTCGTGGCATCTTCCCCTGGTATGGCGACGACCAGCCGATCCTGTGGTGGAGCCCGGACCCGCGCATGGTGCTGTTCCCGAAGGAGCTAAAGGTACGCCGCAGCCTGGCCAAGCGGCTGCGCCATGCCGGCTTCACGATCACCGCCAACCAGGCCTTCGACGCCGTGATAACCGCCTGCGCCGAACCGCGCGCCGGGCAGCCGGGCACCTGGATCACCGACGAGATGCGCGTGGCCTACCAGCGCCTGCATGCCCTGGGAGCGGCGCACTCGGTCGAGGTATGGCATGGGGACAAACTCGTCGGCGGCCTTTACGGCGTGGCACTGGGGCCCATGTTCTTCGGCGAGTCGATGTTCACCAGGGTCCCCGACGCCTCGAAAGTGGCCCTGGTGCACCTGGCCCGCGCCATGGCGGCAGGCGGCGGACGACTGATCGACTGCCAGATGCACACCGACCACCTGGCCAGCCTGGGCGCCAGGAATATCGCTCGAGGGACTTTCATCGGCTATCTTGAAGCATGGCTGGGTAAGCCACCACCGGTAGAACCCGACGACCTGTCCTTCACCCCGGCCTGCTGGTCCTTCGCCGTACCGGGCGAACTCGGCGAAGCCGTCCAGTCACCGCGACCCCGGAGCCGGAGAGAGACGCCGTGAGCAGCAACACCCCCCGCCAGCCCGCCAAGGATCTGCGCTTCTTCCTCACCGTACCCCACGCCTGTAGCTATCTGGACGGGCGTGAAGCCACGACCCTGTTCCTCGATCCCCAGGAGTCTCCCGGGCAGGGCGTATATGACTCCCTGGCGCTGCTCGGCTTCCGTCGCAGCGGTCGTCATCTTTATCGGCCCCACTGCGAGGGCTGCAGCGCCTGCATATCGGTGCGTCTACCCGTCGGGGAATTCACCCCCAATCGCAACCAGCGGCGGTTGACCAGGCGCAATGCCGATCTGACCCTGCATTTACGTCCCGCTATCTTCGACCCTGAACATTACGCGCTCTATGCCCACTATATCCGCATCCGCCATGTTGACGGCGACATGTATCCGCCGAGTCAAGAGCAGTATCGCACCTTCCTGACCCTCGACCAGGAATATGCTCGACTGATGGAGTTCCGACTGAATGGTCAGCTGGTCGCCGTTGCGGCCTTCGACCAGCTGGAACATGGTCTGTCGGCCATCTACACCTTCTTCGACCCGGCACCTGAGCTGGAAAGACGCTCACTGGGGACCTTCGCGGTCCTCACCCTGGTCGAGCAGGCGCGTCGCCGCGGCCTGCCCCATGTCTATCTGGGATATTGGATCAGCGAGTGCCGCAAGATGGCCTACAAGCAGGACTTTCGCCCCCTGGAAATGCTTGACGGCCGCCACTGGCGGCGCCTGATCAGTTCCTAAACGGCGCCTTTCTTTGCCTTGCCGGCCGGCATGCGGCACAATATCGCGCTATTCTTTTTGCAGTTGTCTCATCCATCAGCGAGGAACCGCCTGTATGGCACGTGAAGACCATATCGAAATGGAAGGCGTCATCGTTGACACCCTTCCCAACACCACCTTTCGCGTCGAGCTGGAAAACGGCCACGTGGTCACCGCCCACATCTCCGGGAAGATGCGTAAGAACTACATACGCATTCTGACTGGTGACAAGGTCAAGGTGGAGCTGACACCCTACGATCTGACTAAGGGTCGTATCGTCTACCGCTCCCGCTGAAGCGCGGTCGAGCTTTAATCTCCCCAGCCCGACGTCAGCTGCACAGGACAACGCCCCGTCCATGGACAGGGCGCTGACTCGTGAACGAAAGAGCGACCGACGTCAGGGCGCGTCAACCATCTCCGCTTCAGTGGAAAGATGCAGCTCGCCGTCCTCCACGGTGACGTGCACCAAGCCGCCATGCTCTGAGAGCTCGCCGAATAGTATCATCTCGGCCAACGGCTTCTTGAGCTTCTCCTGGATCAGGCGCGCCATTGGGCGAGCCCCCATATCCGGATCGTAGCCCTTTTCGGCCAGCCAGTCCCGAGCCGACAGGTCCACGTCCAGCTGCACACGCTTTTCATCCAGCTGTGCCTGCAGCTCCACCAGGAACTTGTCCACCACGCTCCGCACCACCGAGGCGGGCAAGGAGTGGAATTGAATGATGCCGTCCAGGCGGTTGCGGAACTCAGGAGAGAAGGTCTTGCGGATCACCTCCATGGCATCAGTGGAGTGGTCCTGGTGCTGGAAGCCGATGGAGCGACGTGTGGCCTGCTCGACCCCCGCATTGGACGTCATGATCAGGATCACGTGACGGAAATCCGCCTCCCGGCCGTTGTTATCGGTCAGCTTGCCGTGGTCCATCACCTGCAGCAGCAGGTTGAAGACTTCGGGGTGTGCCTTCTCGATCTCGTCGAGCAGCAGCACGCAGTGCGGATGCTTGGTGATCGCTTCGGTGAGCAGGCCTCCCTGATCATAGCCGACATAGCCCGGAGGGGCGCCGATCAGACGCGAGACCGTATGGCGCTCCATGTACTCGGACATATCGAAGCGTACCAGCTCGATACCCATGATCATCGAAAGCTGGCGGGCCACCTCGGTCTTGCCCACCCCGGTGGGGCCGGCAAACAGGAAGCTGCCCACCGGCTTGTCGGGTGCTTTCAAACCGGCACGTGACAGCTTGATCGCCGCTGAAAGGCCGTCGATTGCCTCATCCTGGCCAAACACCAGCATCTTGAGATCCCGATCCAGGTTTTCCAGCAGCTTGCGGTCCGAGCTGGAGACGCTCTTCGGCGGGATGCGCGCGATCGAGGCGACCACCGCCTCCACCTGAGCAGAATCGATGGTGTCGATCCTCACCTCGGGCGGCAGAAGGCGCTGATGGGCGCCGGCCTCGTCGATGACGTCAATGGCCTTGTCCGGCAGGAAGCGATCGCTTATGTAGCGATCCGCCAGGCGTGCCGCACTTTCCAGGGCCGCATCGGTGTACTTCAACTGGTGATGCTCCTCGAAGCGGGAACGCAGCCCCTTGAGGATACGGATGGTGTCCTCCACCGAGGGCGCCGGCACGTCAACCTTCTGGAACCGCCGCGCCAGGGCGCGATCCTTTTCGAAGATGCCCCGGTACTCCTGGAAGGTGGTAGAACCAATGCAGCGCAGCTCGCCGGAAGAGAGCAGGGGCTTGAGCAGATTGGAGGCGTCCATCACGCCCCCCGAGGCGGCACCGGCACCGATCACAGTATGGATCTCATCGATGAACAGGATCGCGTGGGGCTGTTTGCGCAGCTCAGCCAACAGACCCTTGAGGCGTTTCTCGAAGTCGCCGCGGTACTTGGTACCGGCGAGCAACGCGCCCATATCCAGCGAGTAGACGACCGCATCGCTGATCACATCGGGCACGTCCTCCTCGACCACTCGCTTGGCCAGGCCCTCGGCGATGGCGGTCTTGCCCACGCCGGCCTCGCCAACCAGCAGCGGATTGTTCTTGCGCCGACGGGCGAGGATCTGCACCACGCGCTCGAGCTCCTGCTCGCGGCCGATCAGCGGGTCGATCTTGCCCATGCGGGCCTGCTCGTTGAGGTTAGTAGCATAGCCGGTAAGCGGGTTGGACCCACTTTCGGTGCTGCCCTCCTCGCTCTCATCCGATTCGGAGGAGGATGAGGTTGACGAGCTCTGACCGTGCCCGGCCACCTTGGAGATGCCGTGCGCGATATAGTTGACGGCATCCACCCGAGCAACATTCTGCTGCTTGAGGAAGTAAACCGCCTGGCTTTCCTGCTCAGAGAAAATGGCCACGAGCACATTGGCTCCGGTGACTTCGCTTTTACCGGAAGACTGCACGTGGAAAACCGCACGCTGCAGCACGCGCTGGAAGCCCAAGGTAGGCTGAGTCTCTCGATCGGATTGATCATCAGGAATCAGCGGCGTAGTGGAATTGATGAAGTCCTGAAGGTCGGAACGCAACTTGTCGAGGTTGGCCCCGCAGGCCCGCAGCACGTCTACCGCCGAGGCGTTATCCAGCAGCGCCAGCAGCAGGTGTTCCACGGTCATGAACTCGTGCCGCTTGGAGCGCGCCACGGTGAACGCCGTGTTCAGAGTCAGTTCAAGTTCTTTGCTCAGCATGGCAGTCCCCTTCTTGCCGCCCAGGGTGTTGCGACAGATCTTTCGTCATTCGGCATCATCAACATCGGGCACAAACGCTGCCGTTGCAAGCCTTGCTGCCAACGGCAAGCCATATATACCCATGGCGATCATGTCCGGGATAAGTCAATCCGCCGCATCAATGTCTGAAAGCAGCGGATGCTGACACTCTCTTGCGTATTGATTGACCTGATGGCTTTTGGTTTCCGCGATATCACGGGTAAATATGCCACAGGTCGCCTTACCCTGCGTATGAACCGCCAACATCACTTGCACCGCGGTTTCACTATCCAAGTGGAAAAAGGTCTGCAGCACCTCCACCACGAATTCCATGGGGGTAAAATCATCGTTGTGCAGCACCACCTTGTACATCGGCGGTCGCGCCTGATCAGGCTCGGCGTTCTGCACCGCGAGGTCGTTGTTATCCTCTGTACCCGGCGTACGGGTCATGCCGCACCATATTTCTCGTTGCCACATAGCGAAACATTACTCGTTTGATGGGCCGGCAATTGGGCAGGTCGTCACTATATGACGTCGTCCGGCCGGCTAGGTTCATCGCACCTCTCAACGCAAGGGCCCCCGCCCGTAATCCGGGCGGGGGCCTAAGCACTTGGTTACCAAAGCCGTTGAGAGAGCTTTCAGCCCTTTGCCACCATGGCCAGAGCAGCATTGAGGGTCGCACTCGGACGCATGGCCGCCTCGGTCAGATCGTAGTTCGGGTGGTAGTAGCCCTCGATGTCCACTGGCTGCCCCTGAACGCCATTCAACTCCTCGAGGATCACTTCCTCCTGGGTCTCGAGCGTCTCGGCCAAGCGACTGAACAATGCCTTGAGCTCGGCGTCTTCGTCCTGGGCTACCAGCGCCTGGGCCCAGTACAAGGCCAGGTAAAAATGACTGCCCCGATTGTCCAGCTCGCCGACTTTACGCGAAGGCGATTTGTTGTGTTCCAGGAACTGGCCGGTGGCCTTGTCGAGGGCATCCGCCAGCAGCGCCGCCCGGGCATTGTCATACTGCTTGGCGAGGTGCTCGAGTGATGCGGTCATGGCCAAGAATTCGCCGAGGCTATCCCAGCGCAGGTGGTTCTCCTCAAGGAGCTGCTGGACGTGCTTGGGCGCCGAGCCACCGGCACCGGTCTCGAACAGGCCGCCGCCCTCCATCAGGGGCACGATGGAGAGCATCTTGGCGCTGGTGCCGAGCTCGAGGATCGGGAACAGATCAGTGAGGTAGTCGCGCAGAATATTGCCGGTCACCGAGATGGTGTCGAGTCCACGGATGATACGCTCCAGGGTGTAACGCATGGCACGAACCTGGGACATGATCTGGATGTCGAGGCCGGTGGTGTCGTGGTCCTTGAGGTAGGTCCTGACCTTCTTGATCAGCTCGTTCTCGTGGGGGCGGTAGGGGTCGAGCCAGAATACCGCCGGCATGCCGGAGTCGCGGCAGCGATCCACCGCCAGCTTGACCCAGTCGCGGATCGGCGCGTCCTTGACCTGACACATCCGCCAGATATCGCCCTCCTCGACGTTCTGCGAGAGCAGCACCTCGCCGGTCTCAAGGTCGGTGATGTTGGCGACACCGGCCTCCGGCACCTCGAAGGTCTTGTCGTGGGAGCCGTACTCTTCCGCCTTCTGCGCCATCAGCCCAACGTTGGGGACGGTGCCCATGGTCGCCGGATCGAAGGCGCCGTGCCACTTGCAGAAGTTGATCATCTCCTGGTAAATGCGAGCGAAAGTGGACTCCGGCATCACCGCCTTGACGTCCTTCATACGTCCATCGGCGCCATACATCTTGCCGCCGGCGCGGATCATGGCCGGCATCGAAGCGTCGACGATCACATCGCTGGGCGAATGAAAGTTGGTGATCCCTCGCGCCGAATCTACCATGGCCAGTTCCGGGCGCAGATCGTGACAGGCGTGCAGGTCGCGAATGATCTCTTCACGTTGGGCCTCAGGCAGGGTGTCAAGCTTCTCGTAGAGGTTGGCCATGCCATTGTTGACGTCGACCCCCAACTCGTCGAACAGCGCGCCGTGCTTCTCGAACGCTTCCTTATAGAAGATCTTGACGCAGTGGCCGAACACGATGGGGTGCGAGACCTTCATCATGGTCGCCTTGACGTGCAGAGAGAACATCACTCCGGTCTGGCGGGCATCCTCGATCTCCCGCTCGTAGAACTCGAGCAGCGCCTTCTTGCTCATGAACATGCTGTCGATGATCTCTCCCTTAAGCAGGGAAACCTTGGGCTTTAACACCTGGGCCTGGCCGCTCTGCGTAATCAACTCCATCTTGACGTCGCGGGCGCGATCCAGCGCCATCGACTTTTCGCCATGATAGAAGTCGCCGCCGTGCATGTGCGAGACGTGTGTGCGTGAGGCCTGGCTCCACTCCCCCATGGAGTGAGGATACTTGCGGGCGTACTCCTTGACGGCCCTGGGCGCCCGGCGGTCGGAGTTGCCCTCGCGCAGTACCGGGTTGACGGCACTGCCCTGGGTCTTGTCGTAGCGTGCCTTGATTGATTTCTCTGCGTCGCTGCTTGGCTCGTCCGGGTAGTCCGGCAGCGGGTAGCCCTGCCCCTGCAGCTCCTTGATGACCGCCCGAAGCTGCGGCATAGAGGCACTGATGTTGGGCAACTTGATGATGTTGGCTTCCGGCGTCTTGGCCAGGGCGCCCAGTTCGGCCAGGTGATCCTCGACCCGCTGCTCCTCGGTCAGATAATCGGGAAACTGGGAGAGAATCCGAGCCGCCAGGGAGATGTTACGAGTCTCCATTTCAACGCCAGCGGCGTCGGTGAAGGCGTCGATAATCGGCAGCAGGGAGAAGGTGGCCAGGGCCGGCGCTTCGTCGGTGAGCGTGTAAATAATTTTCGGCGTTTTTGACATGTTGACGTTGGTCTCTCTGGTCGCGGCAGTGGCAAGAAACTGGATAGGTAGCGCGCGCTCACGATGCCTCGATGGGGGACCTTGGAACAACCCGTCTGAAACAGTAGGACGTGGGGGATGCTAACAAGCATCGACCCGGCAGACGCAGTTCTGACAGGTCCCGGAACGAAGAGGGCGCTCCCGGCGAGTCGAGTCATTATATCAGCCTGCCCGATATGTCGCATGGGCAATAAGGCTAAGCCCCTCGCCGCGCGCCCTTCCCACTGACATCATCCCGCGCTTGCCGGTAAGCTAGTCCCATGAGCATCCTCTATCTACTGCACAAGCCCTACCGCATGCTGTCCCAGTTCACCGACCGAGGGGCCAGCCCGGAAGAGACCCGCGCGACACTGGCGGAGGTCATCGACGTGCCCGGCATTTACCCCGCTGGCCGGCTCGATCAAGACTCCGAAGGGCTCTTGCTGCTCAGCGATGACGGCGAGTTGATTCACCGCATCACCCATCCTCGCCACAAGCTGCCCAAGACCTACCGGGTGCAGGTGGAGGGGGTGCCCGATGATGTTGCCCTGCAGGCACTGCGCGACGGTGTCGTGCTGAAGGACGGGATGACGCGCCTGGCCAAGGTGCGACGCCTGGAGGCTAGCGGCCTGGCCGAGCGCGACCCGCCGCTGGACCCGAAACGCCACCCGATCACCAGCTGGCTGGAACTGACCATCAGCGAGGGGCGCAACCGTCAGGTGCGGCGCATGACCGCCCATGTTGGCCACCCCACCCTACGCCTGGTTCGCGTGGCCATCGGTTCCTGGAGGCTAGACGACCTGGCCCCCGGCGAGTGGCGGCGCGAGGTGCTGCATGCTCCGGCGCTGGGACATCGCGAGAAACCGCGCCAGGCCCGCACCCTGCGCCGAAAACCGGCCCCGCAAGGAGGCAAGCGATGAACCGCTGGCAACCCCATGCCACCGTGGCCTGCGTGATCGAACGCGCCGGCGCCTTCCTGATGGTAGAAGAAGACCGCGGCGGCCCCCACACGCTATTCAACCAGCCCGCCGGCCACCTGGAGCCGGGCGAGCGCATTCGCGATGCCGCTCTACGCGAGACCGCCGAGGAGACCGCCTGGCATGTCGGCATTACCAACTACCTCGGCATGTATGTCCACCGGGTGCCGAACGGCCCCACCTTCCACAGTCACGCCTTCTTCGGCATGGCGCTGGCACACCTGGGCAGTGAATTGGACCCAGCGATTCACGCCGTGCACTGGTTGACGCTGGAGCAACTGGAAGCCCTGGAGCGCGACGGGCGACTGCGTAGCCCACTGGTGCTGCGGCGAATCCGCGACGCCATGGCCGAGCGGTTCTATCCCATGGAGGTACTTCACGACAGGTAGGCTTCTCGGCGCTGGATGCCATCTTCATGTACAATTTGGCACCATTTATGATCCAGCGATGACGAGAGCGCCCATGACCGCCACCCCAGGCAAGGTGATCGTCGGCATGTCCGGCGGCGTCGACTCCTCCGTATCCGCCCTGCTGCTGCTCGAGCAGGGCTATCGGGTCGAAGGCCTGTTCATGAAGAACTGGGACGAGGACGACGGCACCGAATACTGCACCGCCAAGGCCGACCTGGCGGATGCCGAGGCCGTTTGCGAGACACTCGGTATCCGGCTGCACACCGCCAACTTCGCCGCCGAGTACTGGGACAACGTCTTCGAGCACTTTCTGGCTGAGTACCAGGCCGGACGCACACCCAATCCGGATATCCTTTGCAACCGCGAAATCAAGTTCAAGGTGTTCCTGGAGTACGCCGAAATGCTCGGCGCCGAGAAGATCGCCACCGGCCACTATGTTCGCCAAGGGATCCGACAGGGTCGTCCGCGCCTGCTCAAGGGTCTCGATCCCAACAAGGACCAGAGCTATTTCCTGCATGCCGTGCCCGAAGCGGCCATTGCGCGCACTCTGTTCCCGGTGGGCGAACTGGAGAAGCCCGAGGTGCGGGCCATCGCCGAGCGTCACGACCTGGTGACCGCACGCAAGAAGGACTCCACCGGCATCTGCTTCATCGGCGAACGACGCTTTCGCGACTTCCTGAAGCAATACTTGCCGGCCCAGCCCGGGGTGATCGAGACGCCCGATGGCGAGGTCGTAGGCGAGCATATGGGTCTGATGTACTACACCCTGGGCCAGCGCCAGGGGCTCGGCATCGGCGGGCTGAACAACCACCCCGAGGCACCCTGGTATGTGGCCACCAAGGATCTCGAGCGCAACGTGCTCGTCGCCGTGCAGGGCAAGCACCACCCACTGCTCTATTCAAATTCGCTGGCCACGGAAGCCATGGAC
>JAIVHL010000184.1 GCA_020201075.1 Halomonas sp.
CGGGTGATGCTGGATGAGGCCGGCGTGAGCGAACCCGGCGCCCTCTCCTTGCGTCTGGAAATCGACCGCTTCCAGGGCCGTCACGACGGCCAGGCCGTGATCGGCGGCCAGTGGCAGCTGCGCGACGCCAAGGGAAACCTGCTGGCCATGGACTCCCTGCGAGTGGAGGCCGAGCTTGACGACGACGGCTATCCCGCCCTGGTGCGGGCCCTGGGCCGGGGCTGGGACGGCGCGGCCGATGAGCTCGCCGAGGCATTGCGACGCGCGCGTCGGTAAGTTCAGTTGCACCGATCAATGCTTGGGGGGCCGCTTACATGGGATCGAGAGGGTCGTCACCGGCGTGACCATGAGCGAAGTAGCTGCGCCGCCGGCGGCAATCTGGCATAATACTGCAACGCGGCAACCTTCTAGTCCCTCCTGTCGCCCCTCTACCCGAATTTTTCACGCCCCGACCCGGGACTGGTCACGCGATACTGTGTGACACGGACGTGGCGTTTCTGCGGAGACCGCATGACCTTTTCCGACCTTGGCCTGCGTGCCGAACTCCTTCGTGCTGTTGAAGCACAGGGCTATACCATTCCGACCCCGATCCAGCTGCAGGCAATTCCCGCTGTGCTCAAGGGCGGTGACCTGCTGGCGAGTGCCCAGACCGGCACCGGCAAGACCGCCGGCTTTACCCTGCCGATGCTGCAGCGCCTGGCCGACGGTCCGCGCCCCGGTCGTCGCGAGGTGCGCGCCCTGGTGCTCACCCCGACCCGCGAGCTGGCCGCCCAGGTGGGCGAAAGCGTGGCCGACTACGGTCGCCACCTGACCCTGAAGAGCCACGTGATCTTCGGCGGGGTGGGCCAGCAGCCCCAGGTCGACGCGCTTCGCAACGGGCTCGACGTTCTCGTCGCCACCCCGGGGCGTTTGCTCGACCTCCAGCAGCAGAAGCACGTTGACCTCACCAAAGTGGAGATTTTGGTGCTCGACGAAGCCGACCGCATGCTCGACATGGGCTTCATCCACGACATCAAGAAAATTCTCCGGGTGCTTCCCCCGAAGCGCCAAAACCTGCTCTTCTCGGCGACCTTCTCCGACGAGATCCAGGCCCTGGCCAACAAGCTTCTGGACCGCCCGGCAATGATCGAGGTTGCGCGTCGCAACACCACCGCCGAACTCGTCGATCAGGCGATCTACCGCGTGGATCGCGAGAAAAAGCGCGAGCTGCTCGCCCATCTCATCAGCCAGCACAACTGGCAGCAGGTGCTGGTCTTCACCCGCACCAAACACGGCGCCAACCGCCTGGCCGAGCAGCTATCGAAGCAGAACATCCCGTCCATGGCGATCCATGGCAACAAGAGCCAGTCGGCGCGCACCAAGGCGCTCGCCGCGTTCAAGGGCGGCGACCTGCAGGTGCTGGTGGCCACCGACATCGCCGCCCGCGGCCTGGACATCAATGAGTTACCCCATGTGGTCAACTTCGAGCTACCCAACGTGGCCGAGGACTACGTGCACCGCATCGGTCGTACCGGCCGCGCCGGCAGCGAGGGACAGGCGGTATCGCTGGTCTGCGTCGACGAGCACGGTCTACTCAAGGGCATCGAGCGGCTGATCAAGCGCGACCTCGAGAAGCGCATCGAGCCAGGCTTCGAGCCAGACCCCAACGCCAAACCCGAGCCCATCGAGAACGGTCGCAACCGCGGAGGCGGTGGCGGTGGTCGCGGCAATGGCAATGGCCAGAGTCGTGGCAACGCCCAGGGCCAGCGGCGCAGCGACGAGCACTCCCAGGCGCCCCGCCGTCGTGGAGGTGGTGGAAATGGCGGCGGCCGCCGGCAGGCCTGAAGCCTTTAACGTCATGCTGAAGCGACTGCTGGGCAAAATGCCCGTCAACGTCTGGGTGATCAAGCAGGTCGATCCCGACCTGCTTCATTTGTGCGGCCGCGCCACTCTCGAGGCAAGTCCTAACCGCAAGTCGGTGCTGGCGGCCCTTGATGAGGGTCGCTTTGCTGGGGCTGTCAAGATGGCTGCCGGCGGCGTGGTGCTCAACGCCAAGCTTTTCCAGGCGCTGGTGCCGGCGGATCAGCTCGAACTGCTTCCCGACGGCCAGGCCCGCTGGCGTGAGCGAGATTGGAGCCTCTCCCAGGTACCCCAGCGCTGCTGGACCTTCCCGGGGCCTCTGATTGCCCAGCGTGACCCGACCAGTGCCTCCGGCGCTCTGATCAGTTCCGAGGATGTCACCGGCATTCGCCAGCGGGTAGCGCAGTCCACGCCACAGCACCCCGGTGAAGTCGTCTTCAGGCCCGAAAATGCCAACGAGGATGATCCCCTGATGTCGTCCAAAGAGAAAACCGCTGCGTGGACGTCACGGCCCAAGACAGGTAGTGAGTGGCGCCGTGACGGTCACTGATACGCCCTCGACCGACACCCCCTCAGGACAGCGCACCCTGCTGGTTTTCATCGGCCTGATGGTGCTGGTGGGGCTCAACCTGCGCCCCGCTCTCTCGAGCCTGGCTCCGGTACTGAATCGCATTCAGCAGGACACCGGCCTCTCTCCTCTCTCCATCGGCGCCCTCACCACTCTGCCAGTGCTCTGTCTGGGGCTATTCGCCCCGATGGCACCCTGGCTAGCCAAGCGTTTCGGACCCGAGCGGACGCTGGCCGGCGGCCTGACGCTACTGGCCTGCGGCCTAGCGCTGCGCGGGGTACCGACCGTCTCAACACTCTTTCTCGGCACCCTGATGGTCGGCGGCGCCATCGGCGTGACCGGTACTCTGCTGCCTGCACTGGTCAAGCGCGAGCTGCCCGTCGGCGCCGACCTGATGACCGGCGTCTATACCATGGCGCTGTGCCTGGGTGGTGCCCTGGGCGCGGGGCTCAGCATTCCGCTGGCCGACCGGCTGGGCGGTTGGCACCTGGGGCTGGCGAGCTGGTCGATGCTCGCCGCACTCGCCCTGGCGGCCTGGCTGCTGCTGGCCCCGCGGCGCCACGAGATAACGCGGCCCAGCGCGGGGGGCTCGATGCGCGCGGTGCTCGGCCAGCCTCTGGCCTGGCAGGTCATGCTGTTCATGGGCCTGCAGTCATCGCTGGCCTATATCGTCTTCGGCTGGCTGCCAACCCTGCTGGTGGAGCGAGGCTACGGCGAGGGTGAGGCCGGATGGATGATGGGCGCTTCGGTGATGGTGCAGCTTCCCGCTGCGCTGGGTGCGCCCTGGCTGGCCCGGATGGGCCGCGATCAGCGACCGGCACTGCTTACCGTACTGGCGATGATTGCCGCCGGCTTCTGGCTGCTGCTCGTCGGACCGGAGTCCCTGGGCTGGCTCGGCATCGTGCTCCTCGGCCTGGGCCAAGGCGGCGGCTTCAGCCTGGCGCTGACGCTGATCGTACTGCGCACCGGGAACTCCCGGCTGGCGGGCAAGCTCTCCGGCCTGGTCCAGGGCGGCGGCTATACGCTGGCCGCCTTGGGTCCGCTGGGCGTCGGCGTGATGCTGCAGCTCAATCTGGGGCTCGCCACCATCACCGGCGTGCTGCTGGCAATCTGCGCCTCCGCCGCTGCCTTTGCCTTGTTCGCCGGGCGCAATCGCCGCCTGGAGATCGACGCCAATGGGCAGCTGGTCACCCGATCATGAGTGCCGACGCCGATGCTTCCCCCCTGCGCCCCCCTCTGGTGATCTACACCGGCGGCACCCTGGGCATGGTGAGGGGCGAGCACGGCCTCGCCCCCGGCGGCGATATCGAGACGCGCCTGGCCCGCGCCCTGGACGCCCTTCCCGCTCAGCGCCGGGCGGCGCTTCCGGACATTGAGGTGTTGGCTTTCCCCGACCCCATCGACTCCAGCGCCGCTACCCCGCGGGATTGGCAGCGCCTGGCAGGTGAGATCTCCCGGCGCTATCAGGATCACCCCGGCGTGGTGGTATTGCACGGCACTGACACCCTGGCCTGGACGGCATCGAGCATGGCCTACCAGCTGCAGGGCCTGGACCGCCCGCTGGTGGTGACCGGCGCCATGCAGCCGCTGGAAGCCGAAGGCAGCGACGCCGCCGATAACGTCGAGCTGGCGCTGCGTTTCGCGGTCAGTCCGGCGCTCAAGGAAGTGGCCATCGCCTTCGGCGGCAAGCTGCTGCGCGGTGTACGGGCCCGCAAATGGCAGTCGCGCGATGCAAATGCCTTCGCCAGTCCCAACTACCCGCTACTCGGCGAGCGGATCGGCATGGATCCCGTCCTCTACCCTGAGCGGAGCCTGTCGCGCCAGCAGCGCGGCGCTCCTCGCTTCGAGCTGCCCGACTACGGCCCGCTGGCGGATGGAGGTGTCGCCCGCATCGCGCTCTGGCCAGGCATCACGGCCCGCCAGGTCGCCGCATGGCTTCAGGACCCGGCACTCAAGGGGGCTTTGCTGGAGGTGTGGGGAGGCGGCAACGCCCCGGAAGATCCCGAACTGCTTGGCGTACTCGCCGAGGCCAGCGGTCAGGGCAAGCTGCTGGCAGCGATCAGTCAGTGCCCCCATGGCGGCATCGCCATCGGTCACTATGCGGCCGGCCAGGGGCTGCACGCCGCCGGGGTTCTCTCGGCGGATGACATGACACCCGAGGCGGCCCTGACCAAGCTCGTCCATCTGCTGGCTCAGCCACTTGCTGATGACGAGCGTCGGCGGCGCTTCCTCACTCGGCTGGTGGGCGAGCGCTGAAAGCGATCGTCACCAGCGTTGACGCCGGTCATGCAACTCGGGGCGCAAGCCGCTATTGTGGGAGCTCGTTCAACATCGCGCCAACCCGCAAGGAGAGCCACCATGGAACATCCGGATCATCCCTTCACCGAACTCTTCGAGCAGCTGGGCCTGGCCTCGGACCCGGATGCGATCAAGCGGTTTATCGAACGCAACGGCCCCATCCCCGAGGACGTCGCCTTGCCCGATGCATCCTGCTGGAACGAAGGGCAGGCGGAATTTTTACGCGAGGCGCTTGAAGTAGACGCCGACTGGGCCGAGGTGGTTGACCACCTGAACGCCTCATTGCGAAAGCCGTAACCGCCGGCCAGGCTAGCCGCTGGCTGTCTGGCCGTTGGCCTCCACGCGGCGCCGCACCCAGGCGCCCAGCAGCAATAGTGCGGTGAGTGCCAGCAGAGGCAGAATCACGCTGACGCTCATCGCCTCGTCATTCTCTACCGCCTCCAACGCGCCATAGATAGCACTGGCGTAAACCGCCCACTTCGCCCCAAGGCCAATGATGGCCGCCATAATAAAGGTCCCCAGCGGCAGGCGAAGCAAGCCTGCCGCATAGTTGACCACCGAGTGGGGAAAGCCCGGAAGCACACGCAGAGCGCACTGAGTCAGGAAATCACTGCGCCGCTCCAGGCGGCGCATGATCTTCAGGGTCAGGCCCTTCGGGGGCCAGCGATCTCCTACCCAGGCAGAGAGCCAATAAGCGCCGATTGCACCCCCTACGCTCCCGACGATCAGCATCGGCGTGGCCGCCAGGGGCGGATAGAAAGGGGCGATCAACCACAGGCCAATGCTGCCGGGCAGGCCCAGCGCCAGCGTCACCGCCATCACCAGGATGACAATGATGACCACAACGGGGTGATGGGAGGCCTCTTCCGCCCAGCGCTGCAGAGCGGTCAGATCGGGGGAGTGCCAGATCCACAGATAGAGGACCATCAGCAGCAGCCCTCCCACCGTCGCTAGCCGCCAGGGGCGACGCAGTGAGCTATCGTTGAACATCAAGAGTCTTCCGGTGCGCAGTAAAACTCATGTTGCCACGTCGAGCGCGCACTGTACCAGCGTGAAACGGAATCGACCCGGCCTCTTGTGAGACCGGGTCGAAAAGGCACTAGCCGATCGACAGCGTCAGTAAAGTACGTCGCGAATCACCTGATAGATGATCTCGTTGGCGGCATCGACCAGGATGGCATCGGGGCCCACGCGGCGCCACTCGTAGCCTTCATAGCGGGGCAGGTGGTCCAGCGAGCGCTCATCGAAGCGCTTGGCGATACCGGGGGGCAGCGGCTTGCCGCGCTCCAGATTCATGCGAATGCCCGGCGGCAACCCAGCGAGTTCATCCTCACGTACCCAGTCGCGGCGCTCGCCGAAGAGCCGACGCAGTTCGCGCTCATCAATACTAGGGGCGCTGCGATAGCGGTCCTCACGACGGTCACGATCACGGTACGTATCGTCACGACGTTCGCGGTCACGGTAACTATCGTCACGACGCTCGCGATCCCGAACTTCCTCCCGGGCTCGGTTGGCATCGCGGCCGGACTGGCCCTGCTGGCGGGCTTCCTGGGACTTCTTCTGCTGACCAGGAGGCATCTTGCGCTCCTCATTCCCCTGTCCCTGACCGCGGCCAGGATTGTCGGCGGGCTGCGCCAGATTCGCTTGCTCATGGGGAACCTCCGGTTCCATGGGGATACTCATAAGAATAGCCCTCAATAATGCATCCGGCGTGAACACGATTGTCGCGTTTCGGCGACATCTATCTCGATCACCATGGCCATGCACCGGTAACGAAGAAACAGTCCCTCTCGCCCTCAGACCTACTTCAGATCGCGCATCAACAGCGCGAATTCGATACGCTCCGGCGCAATGGCCTCGCCGGGTACCGGAATGCGCACCACGTGGCCGGAGCCCGGGGCCGCGCCCACGGATTCGCCGCGCTTGTTCTCGATATGCTCGAGTACGAAGCGACGGTTGCCGCCCGGCAGCATCAGTTCCATGCCGTCACCCACCTCGAAGCGGTTCTTGACGTCGATTTCGAGTGTGCTGTGGTCGGGATCATAGCCGATCACCTCGCCGACAAACTGCTGATGCACGCCCACCGAGTTGCCCTGCTCATAGTTCTGATACTCGTCGTGGACATGGCGGCGGTAGAAGCCTTCCGTATAGCCGCGGTTAGCCAGGTTATCGAGCTCATCCATCAGGCGCATGTCGAAGGGCCGGCCGGCCACGGCGTCGTCGATGGCACGGCGGTAGACCTGGGCGGTGCGTGCCACATAGTAGTGGGACTTGGTGCGACCCTCGATCTTCAGCGAGGAAATGCCCATCTCGGCAAGCTGCGGCACGTGCTGCACGGCGCGCAGATCCTTGGAGTTCATGATATAGGTGCCGTGCTCGTCCTCGAACACCGGCATCAGCTCGCCGGGGCGGGTGCGATCCTCGATCAGCGCCGAGAGCTCGTCCTGACCCTCCACGCCGCCGGCGGTGGCCGTGCCTGGTGAAGCGCTATCCACCACCTCGGCACTGCCACCCCCAGAGGCAATCAGCCCTCCTCCCAGCTGCCCACCCTCTTCAGGGGTCCAGATCCCGCTCCCCGCATGGGCGCGGGCGGAGTTGGCCGGCACCAGGTCGCCGGTCTCGTCATGGGCCGCGGCCACGGTGTTGTACTTCCAGCGACAGGCGTTGGTGCAGGTGCCCTGGTTGGGATCCCGATGGTTGAAGTAGCCGGAGAGCAGGCAACGCCCGGAGTAGGCGATGCACAGTGCGCCGTGGACAAAGGTCTCGATCTCCAGGTCCGGGCATTCGGCACGGATCTCGCCGATCTCGGCCAGCGACAGCTCGCGAGAGAGGATGATGCGGCTGATGCCCTGCCGCTGCCAGAACCGGGCCGCGGCCCAGTTGACCACGTTGGACTGCACCGAGAGATGAATCACCTGGTCGGGCCAGCGCTCGCGAACCATCATGATCAGGCCAGGATCAGACATGATCAGCGCGTCCGGACCGGCCTCGATCACCGGCTCCATGTCGCGCAGGTAAGTCTTCAGCTTGCTGTTGTGAGGGGCAATGTTCGAGGCCACGTAGAACTGCTTGCCGCGCTCGTGGGCGTAGGCGATGCCCTTGTGCAGGTTATCGATCTTGAAATCGTTATTGCGCACGCGCAGCGAGTAGCGCGGCTGGCCGGCGTAGACCGCATCCGCTCCGTAAGCGAAGGCGTAGCGCATGTTCTTGAACGTTCCCGCTGGGGAAAGCAGTTCCGGGGCTTGCATCTGGAGTCACCGTTGTCAGGACGATGGCCGCCTAGGCTAAACCACCCAGGAGGCAAAGGAGTTGGAAGGCGCGAAAGTCTAGCAACTGGCGCGGAATCTGGCCAGAAAGCGACGATTTACGTACACTGCCTGACGCCGGACCGGACCCCGGAACGCCGCTTCGACGGCCCGATAAATTCTCCGATCAGAGTTGACCCATGACCCTTTCTGCTTCCCCCACGGCAGCCGCTCGCCGCACCGTGGTGATCTACTCCGGCGGCATGGATTCCTATACCGTGCTGCACCGCGCCTTGCGAGAGGGGCTCGACGTCAACGCCCTCTCCTTCGACTACGGACAGCGCCACGTCCGCGAGCTCGAGGTCGCCGAACGCGTCTGCCATGAGCTCGGCGTGCCCCACCAGGTGGTGGACATCCGCGCCATCCACGGCCTGATTGACAACTCCGCGCTGACCGACGCCAGCCTTACGCTGCCCGAGGGCGATTACGGCGAGGAGAACCTCAGCGCCACGGTCGTCCCCAATCGCAATATGATCCTGCTCGCACTGGCCATCGCCAAGGCGGTGAACATCGGCGCCGGCCGGGTCGACTATGGCGCCCACGGCGGCGACCACGTGCTCTACCCCGACTGCCGCCCCGAGTTCGTCGACGCGATGAACTCCGTGGCCGGCATCGCCAACTTCGAGGCCGTCGAGATCCACGCCCCCTACCTGCGCGCCACCAAAGCACAGATCCTCGCCGAGGGCCTGGCCATGGGGCTCGACTACGCGGATACCTGGACCTGCTACCGGGGCGAGGCGCTTGCCTGCGGACGCTGCGGCAGCTGCCGCGAGCGTCTGGCGGCCTTCGCCGCCCAGGGGGTCAATGATCCCATCGCCTACGCCAAAGGGGTCGCCTGATGTACCACGTCAAGGAGGCCTTCTACACCCTGCAGGGTGAGGGCGGCCAGGCGGGTCGCGCCAGCGTGTTTTGCCGCTTCTCGGGCTGCAACCTCTGGTCCGGCCGGGAGGCTGACCGGACCGCCGCGGCCTGCCGCTTCTGCGATACCGACTTCATCGGCTCCGACGGCCAGAATGGTGGGCGCTTCGCCGATGCCGCCCTCCTGGCGGACCATCTGACAACCCTATGGCCCGAACGAGACAGCCCGGGCGCCAGGGTCGCCGTGCCCTATGTGGTGTTCACCGGGGGAGAACCGCTGTTGCAGCTCGATGAGGCCCTGATCCAGGCCATGCATGACCGGGGCTTCGAGGTCGCCGTGGAGACCAATGGCACCCTGCCCGCCCCCGCCGGTATCGACTGGCTGTGCGTCAGCCCCAAGGGCGAGAACGTCCTGGCCATTACCGCAGGGAACGAGCTGAAGCTGGTCTACCCCCAGGTTGATGCGCCGCCCCAGCGCTTCGCCGCACTGGCGTTCGACCACTATTTCCTGCAGCCCATGGATACCACCCTCGCCGGGCTCTCGGTCGATACTCCGATCAACATTACGACCGACGCCAAGACCAACGCTACGGCTGCTAGCGTGGCCTATTGCCTTGCCCACCCACAGTGGCGACTGTCGTTGCAGACCCACAAGATCACGGGAATCGACTGATGACGCTATTCGTCAACCGCCTGACCCAGCTCGACGTTTCCTGGTGGTGTCTCGACGGGGAACTCGGTGAGGACGGCATGCTGTTCGACTTCGGCGAGGTGAAGCCCTGGATCAAGCAGCGCCTGGATGCCGGCGCCGATCACACCCTGCTCGTCCCCAGTCGCGCCCCGGGGCTGGAGATCCACGATTGCCGTGAGGGACTCTGCATCAGCACCACCCTGCCCTGGGCCATGGAGCTGCGAGCACCACGCCAGGCACTGACCCTGCTGCCTTGGCGGGAGATCAACGCGGAGCGCCTGGCCGACCATCTGGCGGCAGAGCTGATGCGCCGCCCCCCGCCGCGGGTCAGCGACATTCGACTACACCTGCGGGAAGAGGAGATCGAGGGGGCGGCCTACACCTACAGCCACGGACTGCGACGCCACGCCGGCAACTGCCAGCGCATCGCCCATGGCCACCGCTCACGGCTTTATATCTGGCAACTCGGCAAGCGTATCCCTGCGCTGGAGCGACAATGGGCCGATTGGCTAGCGGATCGCTATCTGGTCGACGAGGCCGACACCGTCACCGGCGACGAGCCGGCCTGGAAGGAGCTGTTGACGACCCGCTATCGAACGGACCAAGGACAGTTTTTTCTGCGCCTGCCCAGGAAGCGCTGCCATATACTGCCGACGCCGACCACCGTGGAGTGGATTGCCAACTGGCTTGCCCAGCAGATCGCCAGCGAGACGGGGTGCGCGACTCGAGTGCAGGCCTTCGAGGGCATCGACAAGGGGGCCATCGCCCAGGCAGCACCATGACGGCTGGAGCCACCTCGCTCAACCAAAAGAGCACCACCGAAGACGCCTGCCGCCCCGGCTGCGGGGCCTGCTGCATCGCTCCCTCAATCACCACGTCAATACCCGGCATGCCCGAAGGCAAACCGGCAGGGATACGCTGCGTTCAGCTGGATGACAACAACCTCTGTCGACTGTTCGGCGACCCGCGCCGGCCGGCCCTATGCGAGCAATTCGGCTTTGACCGGGTGCTGTGCGGGCAAAACCGCGAGCAGGCGCTGGAACGCATTGCCGCGCTCGAGATCGCCACCGGATAGCGGATAAATGCTAGCGGAAGGCCTTAGGCGATGCGCCCCGGTCTTTGAAGTGTCTCGAACAGGTCGGTTACTTGATCCCCGAACTGGTGATACTCCTGCATCAACTCTCGCAAACGATGCTCGAAATGATCGGAGTCAGGCGTCCGCCCCCTCTTTTTGAACAAGCGTCGCGGAAATGAGCGGGGGTTGGTTAAAAGCGTCAAGAGGATCATCGGGGCCGTCGAGTTTACGAAGTGCTTGGGCGAAGCAATGGGCCCACACGCCAGCGGCGCCCTGAAGGCGCCGCCGGCAAAAGAGCATGAACCCTAAAGGGCGTGCACGATTACTCTTCTACGCGGACCAGCCAGGATTCCACAGTGTCACTGTTGTATTCATCCTTCCACGCCTTCAGCGTCTTGTGGTTGCCACCGCGAGTTTCCACGACTTCGCCGGTATTGGGATTCTTGTAGATCTTGAGCTTACGCTTGCGCCGCGCACCGGCCGGCGCAGAAGCGGCTTTGGGCGCAGTGCCAGCGGGGTTCGGATCGAGCAGCGCGATCACGTCGGCGGCACTCTTGTCGAACTCCTTCATCAGCGACTCGAGGCGATCCTTGAACTCGAGCTCCGACTGAAGACGCTTGTCGTTCTGAAGCTTCTCCATGTTGGACTGGAGTTCTTTCAGCTGCTGTTCCATCTGCATGTATTCGTTGATCAGAGACATTATCTGACTTCCTTCTTTTGGGGTGGCTAATGCAACGGGGCCGACATTATCTGACAGTCGTCATATAATTGACAATAGTTTGGACGACACCGGGACTCAACGCAACTCAAGGATAACTATCGTGGATCAATAACGGAGTGCATGGCACAACTTGCCGACCCCTGAACTCCCGAACCCTGAACTCCCGAACCCGTAGAACAAAAAACGCGAGAAAACGGCTCGACTTGGCAATTTAGAGAAAACGATCAGACAGTTCAGACAGACAGTTCAGACAGACAGCTCAGGCAGACAGTGCAAACCAACAGAACAAATTACCACGTCACACCCACAGGCTTGAGCGGCCAATCCCTCGCTGATAACTCATCAAGAACCGCTGAGTACTGCGCGTATGGCTTGAGTTCGGAGCACCAGTAAAAAAGACCGCCGCCCCAAGGGGCGGCGGTTGATGTGGCGTCGGAAAGAAGCTTCCCGATCGGTTTCCCGATCAGTCCTGACCCATCTGCTGCTTGATGAGATCGCCAATGGTCATCGGACCACCGCTCTCTGGAGACTCTTCACGCAGCTTCTTGAGGTTCTGACGAGTATCATCCTGATCCTTGGCCTTGACGGACAGGGCGATCTGACGGTTCTTGCGATCGACACCGATGATACGGGCCTCGACGCTGTCGCCTTCGTTCAGAACGTTGCGGGCATCTTCAATGCGATCGGCGCTGATCTCGGAAGCTTTCAGCACGGCGACGACATCGGTCGCCAACTCTACCTGGGCCTGCTTGGCATCGACCTCGACCACGCGGCCGGTAACGATAGTGCCCTTGTCGTGGACCGCCAAGTACTCGGCCACCGGGTCGGTATCGAGCTGCTTGATACCCAGGGAGATACGCTCACGCTCCGGATCGATGGAGAGGATCACGGCCTCGGCCTCATCGCCTTTCTTGAAGCCGCGAACGGCTTCTTCACCGGTATCCGTCCAAGAGATGTCGGACAGATGAACCAGGCCGTCTATGCCGCCTTCCAGACCGATAAAGATGCCGAAGTCGGTGATCGACTTGATGGTGCCGGCAACACGGTCGCCCTTGTTGTAACGGCCGCTGAAATCTTCCCACGGGTTAGTGGTGCACTGCTTGATACCCAGGGAGATACGACGACGCTCCTCGTCGATATCCAGCACCATGACGTCGACATCATCACCCACCTGAACCACCTTGGAGGGGTGAATGTTCTTGTTGGTCCAGTCCATCTCGGAGACGTGGACCAAGCCCTCGACACCCTCTTCCAACTCGGCGAAGCAGCCGTAATCGGTGAGGTTGGTGACGACAGCGTGAACCTTGGTGCCTTCCGGGTAACGATCCTTGATGTTGACCCAGGGATCTTCGCCCAGCTGCTTCAGGCCCAGGGAGACGCGGTTGCGCTCGCGATCGAACTTGAGCACCTTGACGCTGATCTCGTCACCCACGGCAACGATCTCGCTCGGATGCTTGATGCGCTTCCAGGCCATGTCGGTGATGTGCAGCAGGCCGTCAACGCCGCCGAGGTCGACGAAGGCGCCGTAGTCGGTCAGGTTCTTGACGATACCGAGGATCTGCTGGCCTTCCTGCAGAGTGGCGAGCAGGGCCTCACGCTCGGCGCTGTTTTCGGCTTCGAGCACGGCGCGGCGTGAAACAACGACGTTGTTGCGCTTCGCGTCAAGCTTGATGACCTTGAAGTCGAGTTCCTTGTTCTCGAGATGCGTGGTGTCGCGCACGGGGCGGACATCCACCAGAGAACCCGGCAGGAAGGCACGGATGGAGTCGACATCGACGGTGAAACCGCCCTTGACCTTGCCGTTGATCACGCCCTTGACGATTTCGTCTTTCTCGAAGGCCGCTTCCAGGATCTTCCACGCTTCGGCGCGCTTGGCCTTTTCGCGGGAAAGACGTGTCTCGCCGAAACCGTCCTCGACCGCTTCCAGGGCAACGTGAACTTCGTCACCGATGGCGATGGACAGCTCGCCATTGTCGTCACGGAACTGCGACGCGGGAATCTGACCTTCGGACTTCAGGCCGGCATTGACGGTGACCCAGTCACCTTCGATGTCGACAATGGTAGCCAGAACGATAGCGCCCGGCTCCATGTTGATGTCCTGGAGGGATTGTTCAAACAAATCAGCAAAGCTTTCGCTCATGGTGTTCCTACGTGATCAACGTTAAGTGCGGTCATGCCGCTTCCTCCGCACCACCAGCGAGTGCGGGCCTTATTTACATAACCCCCGGAGATGTTAGCGCTGGTTCGACCTGGCTCGGCTATCGGAAATCGCGACCGAACCACGTCATCACATGCTGCCGGGGACGCCGCAAGGGGGGTCAGATGGCAGACGCTAGACCACGTTCGGTCAGCAGTTCCGTCAGCCGTTCCACCACTTCCGGTATCGTCAGACGCGTGGTGTCAAGCGTAATGGCATCATCTGCCGGCTTGAGCGGGGCCACGCTGCGCTGCATGTCGCGTGCATCGCGTGCCTGAATCTCCTTCAAAAGACTCGATAGACTAGCATCCACCCCGGCTTCCCGCAACTGAAGCTGACGCCGCCGCGCCCTCTCCTCCGCGCTCGCCGTGAGGAAGATCTTGAGTGGGGCATCGGTAAACACCACCGTCCCCATGTCGCGGCCGTCGGCCACCAGGCCCGGTGGTTTGCGGAAGTCACGCTGACGGCTCAGCAGCGCATCGCGCACCGCCGACAGAGCCGCCACTCGGGAAGCGGCATCACCCACCTGTTCGGTACGGATGGTGGCGGTAGCGTCCTGCCCCTCCAATAGAATACGAGTCGTTTCCACGTCGGCGACGAATACCACGTCGAGCGCGGCAGCCACCGAGGCGAGCTCAGGTTCGTCGTCCAGCGCCACGCCGTGCTTGCCGGCGGCCAACGCGGTGAGACGGTACAGAGCACCCGAGTCAAGCAGGTGCCAGCCCAGGCGCTCGGCAACGAGGCGGCTGATGGTGCCCTTGCCGGCGCCGCCGGGCCCATCGATGGCAAGCACCGGTGCGGAAGTCTCGGTCATGCTCATACGCCCTCCTCGACCGTTTCCTCATTGAGTTGCAGCCCCACCTTGCGGGCCAGGTCGATAAAGCCGGGAAAGGAGGTGGCCACGTTGGCGCAGTCATCAATGATGATCTCGTCTCCGGCGCGCAGCGCGGCGATGGCAAACGCCATGGCGATGCGATGATCGCCCAGGCTGTCGATGCGCCCGCCGCCGTAGTTGTGACCATTGAGGCGCCCCCCACCCAGGATGTCGATGCCGTCCTCGACCAGCGTGTGCTTAACGCCGATCACGGCCAGACCATTGGCCATGGCCTGCAGACGGTCGGACTCTTTGACGCGCAGCTCCTCTGCCCCGCGCAGGCGGGTGGTGCCCTCGGCGTTTGCCGCGGCAATAAACAGCGCCGGGAACTCGTCGATGGCCAGCGGCACCTGCTCCACCGGAATATCGATGCCACGGGAACTCGTCGATGGCCAGCGGCACCTGCTCCACCGGAATATCGATGCCAGTCAGCGGGGCATAGCGAATATGCAGGTCGGCCACCGGTTCGCCGCCCACCTCGCGCTCATTGGAGAGCGTCAGGTCGGCCCCCATCAGCCGGAGAATATTGATCACGCCGATGCGGGTCGGATTAATGCCGACATGCTCCAGTACCAGGTCGGCCCCCGGAGTGATCGCCGCGGCCACCAGGAAGAAGGTGGCCGACGAGATATCGGCGGGCACGTCGATGGGCGCGGCGGTCAGCTTGCCACCGCCGGAGAGCCAGCAGGTGTCACCCTGGCGGTGCACCTCGTAGCCGAACCCCTGGAGCATGCGCTCGGTGTGGTCGCGGGTTGGCGCTGGCTCGCGCACCCGGGTTTCGCCCTCGGCGTAGAGTCCGGCAAACAGCAGGCAGGACTTCACCTGGGCGCTGGCCATGGGCATGTCGTAGGTGATGCCCTTCAACGCCTTGCCGCCGTGGATACGCAGCGGGGGGCGGCCTCCCTCCACGGTGTCGATCTCGGCACCCATCAGCCGCAGCGGATCGGCCACCCGCCCCATAGGGCGCTTGGTCAGTGAGGCATCGCCGGTGAGTTCGCTGTCGAAGGCCTGGCCGGCCAGCAACCCGGCGAACAGGCGCATGGCGGTGCCGGCGTTGCCCACGTAGAGCGGGCCGCTTGGCGACTTGAGGCCGTGCATGCCCACGCCGTGAACGGTCACGCGCCCCTGATGTGGCCCTTCGATGGCCACCCCCATCTCGCGAAATGCCTGAAGGGTGGCCAGGCTGTCCTCCCCCTCAAGGAACCCCTTCACCTCGGTCACGCCCTCGGCCAGGGCGCCAAGCATGATAGAGCGATGGGAGATCGACTTGTCGCCGGGCACGCGAATACGGCCGGTCACGGCGCCGCCCGGGGCTACCCGGTAGCGCAGCTTGCCTTGCTGTTGCATCTGATATTCCGCCTGATAACTGGTCTTGTTGAGCAGGGATTCAAAGTAGTGGCGCGCGTGGCGGGCGCGATCGAAGGTGGCGAGCATGGCATCGCCGTCGCTGTTTTCAATGGCCAGGCGCAGCCGCGCCAGGCCGGCCTCGAAGTCGTCCAGCGAGGCCAGCACCGCCTCGCGGTTGGCGACGAAGATATCGCGCCACATCACCGGATCGCTGCCGGCGATACGGGTGAAATCGCGAAAGCCCCCGGCGGCGTAACGAAAGATCTCCATCCGCTCGTCCTGACGCGCCAGGGTGTCGACCAGGGAGAAGGCCAGCAGGTGCGGCAGATGGCTGGTGCGCGCCAGAACGTGATCGTGGCGCTCCACGTCCATTACCAGTACCTCGGCACCGCACGCTTCCCAAAGAGTGCGCACCCTGGCCAGGGCCGACGCCTCGGTGTCGGGCTCCGGGGTCAGAATCACCTTGTGGTGCACATAAAGCGCGGGGTTGGCCGCCGCCACCCCGCTCTTCTCGGAGCCAGCGATAGGGTGACCCAGCACCAGGTTGGGCGGCACTTGGCCGAAAGCCTGGCGAGCGCAGTCGCGAATGGTCGCCTTGGTGCTGCCGACGTCGGTAATAACAACATCGGGGGCGGCTCGCGCCAGGCAGCCGGCCAGTTCGGCCATCACGCTGCGCATGGCCAATACCGGCACCGCCAGCACGATCAGGCTCGCCCCCTCGATGACCGAGGTCAGCTCGGTGGCTCCGCCATCGATCAGCCCCATCTCGACGCCCCGGGCGATCTCGTCGCTATCGGGGTCGCAAGAAAGGATGGTGTTCTGAAACCCGGCGGCGCGAAGGGCTGCGGCCAGCGAGCCACCGATCAGCCCCAGACCGACGATCAGGATGCGCGACTCCATGTCTCAGAGTACGCCGAACGGGTAAGAGCCCAGCACCTTCACCTCGGCAGCCCGCACACGTACCTCCTCCAGCACCGCAGCGACATCGGGCTCATCGCAGTGCCCCTTGAAGTCGATGAAGAAAACGTAGTTCCAGACGCCGCTTCGTGAGGGGCGGGTCTCCAGGCGAGTCATGTCGATCCGGTGGCGGTGGAAGGGCTCCAGCAGGTCATGCAGTGCACCTGGCTGGTTGCGCATGGCCACCACGATGGAGGTCTTGTCCTCACCAGAGATGGGCACGTCCTGGTTGCCGATGATCAAAAAGCGCGTGGAGTTATCCGGGCGATCCTCGATTTTTTCGGCTAGACGAGTCAGCCCGTAGAGCTTGGCCGCCATGTCGCCGGCGATGGCTGCGCTGTGCCACTCGGTCTTGACCAGGCGTGATGCCTCGGCGTTGGAGGAGACCGGCACCCGCTCTGCGTGGGGATAGTGGGCATCGAGCCACTTGCGGCACTGGGCGAAGGATTGCGGGTGAGAGTAGATCCGCGACACCTTGTCCTGACGAGTGGCCTCGCCCACCAGCAGGTGGTGATGGATACGCAACACCACCTCGCCGCAGATGCGCAGGCTGGAATCCATGAATGAATCCAGGGTGTGATTGATCACGCCCTCGGTGGAGTTCTCCACCGGCACCACGCCGTAGTTGACCGCACCCGCCTCGACCTCGCGGAACACCTCATCGATGGCCGCCATGGGCAGGCTGACGGCGCTTTCACCGAAGTGCTTGAGGGCCGCCTGCTGGGTGAACGTACCCTCGGGCCCCAGGTAGGCGACCTTGATCGGCTGCTCCAGGGCCAGGCAGGCGGACATGATTTCGCGAAACAGCCGGGCCACCTCCTCGCTGTCCAGCGGCCCCTTGTTCAACGCCATGATGCGGCGCAGCACCTGGGCCTCTCGCTCGGGCCGGTAGAAGACCGTGGTAGGGTCTTCAGCGCTCTTTACCAGAGCAACATGCTGGGCGCATGCGGCGCGCTCGTTGATCAGGCGCAGGATGTCTGCGTCCACGGCGTCGATGTGCTGCCTCAACGCCTCGAGGTCATTGGGGGTGTCGGTCATGTTTGTCCCCTGATTATCGTGTGTTTAGCCACCGCGGCACCGTGCCACCGGGGTCAGACCCTTAAATGGATTTAGGAGGTGGGTCTTCCCTAAATCCATTTAAGGGTCTGACCCCAAAGTTTAGTTTGCTGAAACCCTCAGCCCCGCCGCTTCTCGAAATCCGCCATAAAGGCCACCAGCGCCTCCACCGCGGCTTCAGGCACGGCGTTGTAGAGGCTGGCGCGCATGCCACCCACGCTGCGATGGCCCTGAAGGTTGAGCAGGCCCGCCGCCTCGGCCTCGGCCAGAAACGGCTTGTCCAGGCGCGAGTCGTTCAGCACGAAAGGGACGTTCATCCGCGAGCGGTTGGGAATGGCAATGGGGTTTGAATAGAAATCGCTGGCATCGATAGCGCCATACAGCCTGGCTGCCTTGCGGGCGTTGATCGCATCCATGGCAGCCAGGCCGCCGACCTCGTCCTTGAGCCATTCGAACACCAGCCCGGCCAGGTACCAGCTGTAGGTCGCCGGCGTGTTGATCATGGAGCCGGCATCCGCCAGGGCCTGGTAGCTGAACAGCGACGGCATGTCGGTGCGGGCGCGGTCGAGCAGGTCGTCGCGCACGATCACCACCACCAGGCCGGCGGGGCCGATGTTCTTCTGGGCGCCGGCGTAGATCACCCCGAACCGCGAGACATCCAGCGGTCCGGAGAGGATCGACGAGGACATATCGCAGACCAGCGGCGCCTCGGAGCCATCGGGACGACGCGGTCCTCTCTCTTCACTGCCGGGCGCATTTCCAGGTATGTAATCGAATGCCAGGCCGCCGATGGTCTCGTTGGCCGTGAAGTGCAGATAGGCGGCGTCGTTGGAGAGCACGATCTCCTCCGGCCGCGGCACGGCCAGATGCCCGCCGGCCTCGCTGGACGCTGCCACGTGAACGTCTCCAAAGAGATGGCGCGCCTCGGCAATGGCCTTCTTGCTCCAGATCCCGGTATTGATGACGTTGGCACGCCCGCCCGGACCGAGCAGGTTGTAGGGCACCGCGGCGAACTGCTGGGTAGCGCCGCCCTGGGTAAACAACACCCGATAGTTCGCCGGGACGGCCAGCAGATCGCGCAAATCGGCCTCAGCCTTTTCGGCAATGGCCATATACGTCGCTGAGCGATGGCTCATCTCCATGACCGAGAGTCCGCGACCTTGGTAATCGAGCATCTCGTCGCGGGCCCGTTCGAGTACCGCGGTAGGCAGTGCCGCCGGGCCGGCGCAGAAATTATGCTTTCTCATCGTCACCCTCTACGCCGGAGTCTTCACCGGCACCTGTCGCTTCATCGGCATCGAAATCAGGGCCTGTGCCTGCTTCCTCTGCTTCCGTTGAGGTGTCGTCCAGCTCGTCGATACGCACAGTCTTGACCAGTTTCTCGTCGTTGCCCAGGCGGATCAGCATCACGCCTTGGGTGTTGCGCGAGGTGGTCGAGACCTCCTCCACCCGGGTACGCACCAGGGTTCCGCGGTCCGTGATCAGCATCATCTCGTCGGTGGAATAGACCTGCATGGCGGCGACCAGCGACCCGTTGCGTTCGCTGGTCTGCATGGCGATCACGCCCTGGCCGCCACGGCCGCGCAGCGGAAACTCCTCGAGTCGACTGCGCTTGCCATAGCCGTTCTCGCTGGCGGTCAGTATATATATCTGGCCGGCGTTGGCGTTCTCGACGACGACACCCTCCTCGGCGCTGGCCTCGCTCTCATTCTCCACGTCGGCCTCGGCATCAATCTGCTGGCTCTGGGGAATGATCAGACTGATCACCTCGGCATCGCCCAGCAGGCGCATGCCGCGAACACCGCGGGCGGTCCGCCCCATGGCGCGCACGTTACTCTCCTCGAAGCGGATCGCCTTGCCGTTGGACGACAGCAGCATGGCGTGATCGGTGCCCGACGTGATGGCAGCGCCGATCAGGCGGTCACCCTCATCAAGGTCAATGGCGATCAGGCCCACGCTGCGCGGCCGCGAGAACTGCTCTAGGCTGGTGCGCTTGACGGTACCGCGGGCCGTGGCGAAGAAGATATAGCTCTCCGGATCGTAGTGACGCACCGGCAGGATGGCGTTGATCGCTTCGCCCTCATCCAGCGGCAACATGTTGACCAGCGGCTTACCCCGCGAGCCGCGGCTGGCCGCCGGCATCTCGTAAACCTTGAGCCAGTAGACCTTGCCGCGATTGGAGAACAGCAGCACGGTGTCGTGGGTCGAAGCCACCAGCAGGTGCTCGATGATGTCCTCGTCCTTCATGGCGGTGGCGGACTTACCTCGCCCGCCGCGGCGCTGGGCCTGGGCCGGCGAAAGCCGATAGGAGACTCTCGCGTCATCGAGTCCGAAGCCCTCTTCCAGTTCCTCAGGCTTGCAGGATGTCGCTCCGGCACGCTCGAGCATGCCGGAGACCTGGCCAGGCGGCCAACTGCGAGCCAGCAGCTT
>JAIVHL010000054.1 GCA_020201075.1 Halomonas sp.
CATGTTGGCGCCCTCGCTGATGCAGGTGACGCCGTTGTCCAGAAGGGCGCGCGCGTCGGCTACCGTCAGTTCGTTCTGAGTGGCGCTGGGGAAGGCGGCATCGGCCTTGATGCGCCAGACGGCGTGGCCGTCCTCTGGATAGTCTCTGGCCGGAATGTAGCTGGCCTCGGGGTGCTTGGCCATATATTCCTCGAGGGAGACGCGCCTGACCTCCTTGAGTTCCTTGAGCAGATCCAAGTCAATGCCACGTGAATCATGGATGGTGCCACGGGAGTCGGAGCAGGTAATCGGCTTGGCGCCCAGTTCGTAAAGCTTCTCTATAGTGTAGGTGGCCACGTTGCCGGCACCGGAAACCAGGCAGGTCTTGCCTTCAATGCTTTCGCCGCAAGCCTCCAGCATGCTCTGGGCAAAGTAGACCGCTCCATAGCCGGTGGCTTCCTTGCGTCCAAGGGAGCCGCCCCAGTTCAGGCCCTTACCGGTGAGCACACCTTCATAGCGGCCGGTAAGGCGCTTGTACTGACCGTACATGTAACCGATCTCGCGGGCGCCTACGCCAATGTCGCCGGCGGGAACGTCGGTGGTCGGGCCGATATGGCGATGGAGTTCTGTCATGAAAGACTGGCAGAAACGCATGATCTCGCCGTCTGACTTACCTTTGGGATCGAAGTCGGAGCCGCCCTTGCCGCCCCCGATGGGCAAGCCCGTTAGAGCATTCTTGAAGATCTGCTCAAACCCCAGAAACTTGATGGTGCCCGAGGTGACGCTGGAGTGAAAGCGCAGGCCCCCCTTGTAGGGGCCCAGGGCAGAGTTGAACTGCACGCGGTAACCCTTGTTGACCCGCACTTTGCCGTCGTCGTCGGTCCAGCAGACCCGAAACATGATCTGGCGCTCGGGTTCGACAATGCGTTCGATGATGTTGTGGTCATGGTAGTGCGGGCTGCGCTGAAACAGCGGACGCAGACACTCGAGGACTTCCTCGGCAGCTTGATAGAACTCGGTCTGGGCCGGGCTGCTCTTGCGAAGGCCTTCGAGGGTATCGTGAACATAGGGCATCAGCGTGTTCCTGTGTAACAAGGTGACTTCATGCCCGCCAAGCGCGGGTTGACTGAAAGCGACTTCCACTGGGCTGACAATATAAAACAATGCACCACTATGCAGCAAATGTATGGCCCATGCGCTATTTAGACATTGATATGAGCCGAAATGTCTTGAAAAAGCGATTTTAGTACGCACCAAAGTATTGCATTAAATATTGTTCATAGATGTAAATTAAACTATTGGTCCCGCTCGTGCCGTAATGCTCCTCGCTGGTATCATGGTTGTTGATATTCACATTGGAGAGTCCCCTTTGACGCTGACAACGCCGGCGCTCCTGTTTCCGGCCATTTCGCTGCTCCTGCTGGCCTATACCAATCGCTTCCTGGTGCTTGCCCAGCTGATTCGCAAGCTGGCCCAGGAGGAACGTGATGAGCACCAGGAGACCAACACGCGTCAGATTCTGTTGCTGCGTCGAAGGATCTCTCTTACCAAGCGGATGCAGCTCGCTGGTGTGTTCAGTTTCCTGCTGTGTACCCTGTCAATGTTTGCCCTTTTTCTGTCGCTCGAACTCACCGGTATGGTTCTGTTCGGCGTCAGCTTGGTGACACTATCGGTTTCGCTGATCTACTCCCTGTGGGAGATCCAGATCTCCACCAACGCCCTGAACGTGCAGCTCAAGTACGTAGAAGACCAGATGCGGTCAAGTAATCCTCACGCCAAAAACCGGGAAGGTGACACTTGAGCCAGCAAGCGTCAGAACTGCTGCTTTACTGCCGCCCCGGGTTCGAGCGCGACATGGCTGAGGAAGTTGCCGACAAGGCAGCTGACGCAGGCTGGGCCGGCGAGCTCATCCAGGCAGCGGGGTCCGGCTTCGTGCGTTTTTGCTTGGCGAATGAGCAGCCGGCTAACGGCCTGCATCGGGCCTTGCCGCTCTGCAAACTGGTGTTTGCTCGGCAGAGTCTGGTGGCGCTTCCACCGTTATCGCTGGATCGGGAAGACCGTCTCTCACCGATCATCGAGCAGGTGGTCGAGTCCGGCTGGAGCTTCGAGAGCATCTGGCATGAAACGCCGGATACCAACGATGGGAAGGCGCTGGGAGGACTGGCCAAGGCACTCTCGCGTCCACTGGAGTCGTTGCTCAAGAAGCGCGGCGCTTTCCGCCGCAAGGCCGGCGGGCGTCGCCTGCACCTGCTGTGGAGCGCCGGCGACTGCGTCCAGCTCGGCATGAGTTTTCCTGGTAACCGCAGCGAGCAGCCGGGAGGAATCCGTCGTCTGCGCTCTCCCAGGTCTGCTCCGAGTCGCTCGACCCTCAAACTCGAGGAGGCCTGGCACGAATTCGTGCCGCGGTCGGAGTGGGACACGCGCTTGGCAGAGGGAATGCAGGCCGCCGATCTGGGTGCGGCTCCCGGAGGCTGGACCTGGCAGCTTGTTCATCGCGGCATGCATGTCTACGCCATCGACAATGGACCCATGGACAAAGAGCTGATGGCCACCGGGCAGGTCGAGCATCTTCGCGAGGATGGTTTCGTGTGGAAACCACCCTATCGGCTTGACTGGCTGGTGTGCGATATCGTCGACAAGCCGTCGCGGGTGGAAGCCATGATGGAGCGCTGGCTGGTGCGGCGCTGGTGCCGTGAGGCGGTGTTCAACCTCAAGCTGCCGATGAAACGCCGCTGGCCAGAGGTGTCGGCTTGTCTGGCTCGCCTGGAGTTGGCGCTGGGCAGTGCGGGTGTTCGGTGAGGATTGGCAGCAGACGCTGCATCACTCGGGAGCGCTCGTCACTGGTGTACCATTCCTTCCAGGCCCGCAGGTCGCGCCACTTGGTGATCATCAGGCGTCGGTCGCTGTGGCCGAGTTCAACGAGGCTCTCGCCACCCACAAAGCCGCGTGCGCCCAGGGAGTGGCGCATGGCTTCACGAGCGGCTTCCTCATATTCCTCCTCGAGCCCCGGCATAATGCGACGTTCGATAATGATCTTGATCATCTAGCTTGCTCCCAACACTGTTTTTTTCAACGACGAGGCCATCGATGGTTGATTCCCGTGACGTGGTGCCCGAGGCGGCACCTGATTTTCAAGTCGAGCTCGATACTACGGGGCTCTACTGCCCCGAGCCAATCATGCTCATGCACAACAAGGTACGCGACATGAGCTCCGGCGAGGTGCTCAAGGTCATTGCCAGCGATCCGGCCACGACGCGGGATGTGCCGAAATTCTGCCAGTTTCTGGGCCATGAACTGATTCGCCAGGAGGAGCTCGAGGGCAATTACCGCTACTTTATCCGTCTGGGGTAATTCTGTCCCGCAAGGTTCCGTCCGGAGAGTTATTGTCGGCTTCCGGCATCACCATCAGGGCTAGCGCCTCCAACGTCGCGGGATCTTCATGGCGGATGCGGTTGGCGATCTGACGCTGGAAGAAGTAGACCATGCGGTGTCGGGTATGGCCCGGGTAGAGACAGGAGTCGCCTGGCAGGATTGGAGTGGACTCGATCAGCCGGTCATCCGCCAGCAGCGCTTCGACGGCACCATCGCTGTAGAGCCGCCAGCCGAATACCTGCTTGAGCTGCCAGGGTGCATCACCCTCGTCCATGCACAGAGCGTGGGTGCCTTGGTTTTCTGGAATCTGTTGAATGAGGGTGACTTGATCGGTGTCTTCGTAGTCGAAGTAGTTAGCGGCGTGTTCAAGCTCGAACACCTTGTGCTCCGGAGCCTGCTCGAACAGCTCCTCTGTCTCGGGGTCGCGATAGCCGACGAAGCTGCCGTACTCCGGGTCATCCAGGCGATGGCATGGAGTCATCGCATCCATCCAGGGCACCATTCCAACGACTTCGCCATCTTCGCGTAGTCCCCAGGCCAGCAGCGGCATGCCGTAGAGGGTGTCGGGGCTAGAAGCCAGCCGATACACCATCTCGAGGCCGTCCAACTCGGGGGCCAGGCGAATCAGACGCCGTTTGGCTAACAAGCGTTGGCGCATCGTTTCCAGATCAATTATCTGGGCTGGGCGGTTTGACAGCGGGGTTCCCATGACGTCTCTCCACATGCTGCATGATCACGGCATCGGTGCGAGGAGTCATGCTCCACGGACCGCTCGGGAGCGCACTGCGTCACTCTCACTCTCACCAATAGCACAGACGCTGGGGTAGGTTAAGCCCTCCGCTTTTCCTGTGGCTCAACGGCAGCGTATCGACAGGGCTTCACGCAGCTCCTGGTGATGATTCCGGGCGGCCTCGAAAGCAGGTAGCGGTGCTAAAGGGTCGTGACGCGAGAGCCACTCTCTTTGGTAGGCATCGACCGCTTTGGGCGGTGAGGCAAGTGAGTCGAACAGGGGGGCTAGTTCGGCGAGCCAGGCATGTGCGGCAGCGTTGAGCCTCTCCAGCCACTGGGCGAGGTGCTCGTCGTTCGCGTTGTGATCCAGGCCGGACGTAAGACAGCCGTCGTGGCGGGCAAGAGCACGCGCGGCCAGGTCAGACGCCTCTTCCAGGCGCTGGGTGGCCAGCGTCAAAGTGCGCAGCAACTCGGCAGTATAGGGGCGCTGGTTGAGGGCGCGCAGGTGTCCCTCCAGGGCCTCCAGGTCGGGTGGCGGGCTATCCTTCTCGGCTGTCGTCATCAGCGCCCGCAGGTAGCCGAGCGATTGCAGCTGTGCCTCGGGCGGCGAGAGGGCGTCCACAGGCAAAGGTGAACTCACTCGAGAAAAACTGCCGGCCCACTCGTCGGAGCCAAACAGGCCATTCCAGGCCGCCCGGGGCAACTGCTCCGATTTGGTGGTGGTTAGGCGCTGGAGTCTGTCACGATCGGCCTCGGCGAGGTGTTTTGGCACCTCGCTCGCCAGGCAGTCGGTCAGCCGCTGCCACAGTGTCAATTCGTAGCGCCACAGCTGGCTGGCCGGGGCGACCCTTCCGAGGGTGCTGTTGCGCTCCGCGACCAAGGTTGTGATGTGGCACTCGCGCAGGGCAAAGACATTGAGCAAGCCTTCACGGGTCTCGGGGATCGACACCAGCCGCTCACGCTGTTCGGGAAAGGCGCCGATATTGCTGGGGCTAGCCGGCGACGGGGGCGTCAGATCGAGGCGCTGGGCCAGGTCGCGCTGGTAGTCGATGAGCAGTGTGTTGCTGTCGCCGTCATTGCCACAGGCGGTCAACAGACCGCTGAGCCCCGCGACCAGCAGAGTCAAAAGCCCTTTTTTACTAAATGCCCAATGCATTGTGTTCTCCTTCCGCCGCTGCCCGGCTGACCCGCCTGAGACGCTCGCCGAGCAGAACTGTCGCCACGCTGAGACCGCCGATGAGGCCGATCCAGTAGCCATGAACGCCCATTGGCTCGATCATGCCCGGAAGCCCAACGGTTCCCAGCCAGTGGCCTCCGGCGAGGCCGACCAGCCAGTAGGAGGCCAGGGTGATCAACATGATAATACGGGTATCCCGGTAGCCGCGCAGAGCGCCCGCCAGGTTTACCTGCAGTGAATCCGAAAGCTGAAAGATCATCGCCAATACGACCAGCGAAAGGGCCAGACGTTGCACGGCCGCGTCGAGCGTATAAAGGCCGATCACCGAGTCCGCGGTTAACCACAGCAGGGCGCTGTTGAGCATGGCGACCAGCACGCTTGTTGCGATGCCGAAGGCCGCCACCTGACGGGCATGGGCCGGCCGCTGCTGCCCCAGGGTGTTGCCGACCCTTACCGTCAGCGCCATGCCCAGCGAGAGTGGCAACATGAAGAGTATCGAGGTGTAGTTGAGCGCGATCTGGTGGGCCGCCACGGTGATCTCGCCCAGGCTGGCAATGAGCAACGCGATCACGGTAAACAAGGTGACCTCGACGAAGATCGCCACGCCGATGGGCACCCCGACATACAGCAGTTCGCCAATTATCTTCAAACGCGGCAGGGAAGGAGAGTGCCACAGCGACACCTCGCGATAGGCCCGGGCGCGTCGGGTGTAGAGGGCCATGGCTAGGCACATGATCCACAGCGACAGCGCCGTGGCGATACCGCAACCCAATGCGCCCAGCGCCGGCAGCGCCTGTACCCACGCGGGCAGCCAGTTACCGAACAGGGAGGTCAGGCCATCCCCTCCATGGATCAGCACGTAGTTGCTGGGAATGTTGACCGCCAGACCGATCAAGCTGATCCACAGCGAGGGGCGAGTGTGGTTCATGCCGTCGGAGAACGCGCGCAGTGCCTGGAACAGCGCCGCGCCGGGCATGCCAAAGGCAACCGCGGCCAAATAGGCCGTTGAGCGTCTGGCTACCTCTTCGGGAACCGCCATCAGCACGAAGATCGGCTGGACGGCAAACCACAGCAGGGCCGCCGCGACCGCGCCCAGCACCAGAGACACCCACAGCGCCTGATGCACATTGGGGCGAATCTCGGTCAGGCGTCTACCGCCCATCAATTGCGCCACGATGGGCGTCAGTCCCATCAGAGTGCCGGTCATGAACAACATCAGCGGCAGCCACAGGCTCGAACCCACGGAGACGGCCGCCAGGTCGGTGGCGCTGAGCCGGCCGGTCATCATCACATCGGCTACGCTCATGCCGGCCTGGGCGAGCTGAGCGCCGCAGATCGGCAGCGTCAAGGCCATCAGCGGGCGGAATTCCTGGCGGCCGGTAGTGATCAGGCGGGCGATAGGACTGAACAAGGTCGGGCGCTCCATGCGGTCGAGCTTTTCGGATAGGGCAAGGAAACCGCCCACTATAGCAATGCCAAGGGGGTTTGGCCCGCTCGGCCGGGAGCCTATAATGGCTTCCCCCTTCGCTCATGGAGCCTGTGTGAATCACCGACTCGAGGATGTCATCGCGCTGTTCGACGGCCTGTTCCACGACACTTTCGCTACCCGTCTTGTGCGCGGGGGCGACGAGCCGCTTTACCTGCCGGCCGATGCCGACACGCCTTTTCACCAGGTGGTCTTTGCGCGGGGCTTCTATGCCAGCGCCCTGCACGAGATCAGCCACTGGTGCATCGCCGGCGATGAGCGTCGGCAGTGGGAGGACTACGGCTACTGGTATCTGCCGGACGGGCGCGATGCGGATGCCCAACGCGACTTCGAGGCGGTGGAGGTAGGCCCTCAGGCGCTGGAACGGCTCTTTTCGGAGGCCTGTAACCTGCGCTTTCATATTAGCGTCGACAATCTCGGCGGCGACGTCGAGGTCGATAGTGAGGCCTTCTGCGCCAGGGTTAACGCCAGGGCCGAGCGCTATGAGCGGGAGGGGCTTCCGCTGCGCGCCGCCGCCTTTCGGATCGCCCTGCAGCGCTTCTATCGGGAAGGCGATGCACGGATGGCAGCCATCGCTGCGGGGCGTCGCCTGCTCGAGCCGGCCCCTTCGGCTCTGGTCTGATCGCCAGCGACCGGAGGGTAAAGTCGGCTAGGCTGAAGGTGTCCCCCTCAGCCGGAGTTCACTGTGGCCACCTCTTCCTCGTCTCTTTCCCGTGAGTCTCTGCCCCAAGAGAAGCGATTTCTCGTTGCCGTCGACCAGGACCAGTGGCCGGAGACCGAGCGCGACTGGAGCCTCGATGACGTGTCACTGGACCCCGAGGCGCTGATCGAGCTGTTCGAGTCCCAGCTGATGAGTCGTCACCTGGATCTGCAGGCTCGCCGCCTGCAGGCCAGGGGCGAGGCCTTCTACACCATCGGCAGCGCCGGCCATGAGGGAAATGCGGCGATTGCCCGTGCCCTTCGCCCGACCGATCCCGCCTTCCTGCACTATCGCGATGCCGCCTTTTTGATCGAGCGCAGCCGCCAGGTGGCGGGTCAGAGGCCGCTATGGGACCTGCTGCTGAGCTTCGCGGCGTCTCGCGAGGATCCAATTTCCGGGGGGCGTCACAAGGTGCTGGGCTCGAAGGTGCTCAACGTACCGCCCCAGACCAGTACCATTGCCTCTCACCTGCCCAAGGCGGTGGGGGCGGCCCATAGCCTGGGGCTGTGGCGGCGCCTGGGTGGCGGCGGCGAATGGCCTGCCGACAGCCTGGTGGTGTGCAGTTTTGGCGATGCCTCCTTCAACCACTCCACCGCCCAGGGGGCGCTGAATGCGGCCGGCTGGGCCGCCTACCAGGGGGTGCCGCTGCCGCTGGTAATGGTCTGCGAGGACAACGGCATCGGCATCTCCACGCCCACGCCGGCCGGCTGGATCGAAGCCAGCATGCGAGCCCGCCCCGGCTTTCACTACTTGGCATGCGACGGCCTCGATCTGCTCGACACCTGGCGCGCGGCTCGGGAGGCAGAGGTCATCGCTCGCCTGCGTAAGCAGCCGGTCTTTTTGCATATGCGCTGCGTGCGTCTGTTCGGCCACGCCGGCTCTGACGCTCAGCAGGCCTATCTCTCGGCATCATGCATCGCCGCCGAGGAGGCCCGCGACCCGCTGCTGTTCAGCGCCGGCTTGCTGCGCCGCCACGAGGTGCTGTCACGGGATGAAATCGCCGGGCGTTATCAGCGAATCGGCGAGGAAGTGGCCGGGCTTGCCGAGGAGGCGATTCGTCGCCCGAAGCTGGAAAGTGCACGCGAGGTGATGGCCAGCATCGTGCCGCCACGCCGTCCCGAGTGGCGTCAGCCTGCTGTGGTCGAGGGAGAGATCGAAGCCGCCCCGAGTCCCATGGCGAAACTGATCAACAAGACCCTGCAGCGGCTGATGGCCGGCCATCCTCACCTGGTGATGGCCGGCGAGGACATCGGCCGCAAGGGCGGCGTCTACGGAGTGACCCAGCGGTTGCAAGCCAGGTTTGGTCCTCACCGGGTGATCGATACGCTGCTCGATGAACAGAGCATCCTGGGGCTGCGTGTCGCCGGGCTCGGCTACCAAAAGGGCTTCGGGGGCCATTTTCACAACGACAACGCCATTGCCGTGCTGCGCGATATCCCCGGATTGCTGGTGGCCTGCCCGTCGAACGCCGCCGATGCCGTGGGGCTGCTGCAGGAGGCGGTGCGCCTGGCCGAAGAGGCACAGCGGGTGGTGGTCATCATCGAGCCGATCGCGCGCTATCACACCCGAGACCTGCTGGAGGAGGGCGACGACGGCTGGTGCTTCTCCGACCCGGGGCCCGAGTACCGGCTGTCGCCAGGGGAGCCTGGGCAGTGGGGAGAGGGCGACGACCTGGCCATCATCACCTATGGCAACGGGGTCTATCTGGCCCGCCAGGCGGTGGCGGATCTCGGTCCGGACGGTCAGCGGCTGCGTATTGTGGATTTGCGCTGGCTCACCGGCATCGACCACGATGCGGTGCATCGTGCGGTGAGCGGCTGCACGCGGGTGTTGATCGTGGATGAGTGCCGGCGCTCGGGCTCGCTGAGCGAGGAGCTGATCACCGGGCTGGTCGAGCGGGGCGTGGCCGGTGAGTGTCTGACGCGGTTGACGGCGGAAGATAGCTTTATCCCGCTGGGGCCGGCAGCCACACTGACACTGCCCTCGCGAGGGCAGATCGTCGAGCGCGTTCGGGCGCTGCTGGCCGAGGGATGACGCTGGCTCAGCTTTCGTCGCCGGGGTCACTCATGCGCTGGTGGAGGCGCAGCATCACTTCTACCTCGTGTTCCGGGCGAAGCGGTTCCAGGCCCAGTTCGCCGAACAGCTCACCCCGGGCCCGGGTCCATTCGCCGGGGGCAAGGCCGTTATAGAGGCTCTCGGCAGGAGCTAGTTCCACGAAGGGGTCCAGCCCGTAAGTGTCAAACAGCCGCGACAGGGCGGCTTCGTCGTCGCTGACGCCCGCCGTATAGAGGGTGTCGCTGAAGTGGTCGTTCTCCAGCTCGCGGATTACGTCCAGCGGGCTCACTCCCATGCTGTTGAGCTCCTCTAAGCTGTATCCCCCCAGCGAGATCATTTCCGCTTCCAGCCAGTCGTCCTCGGGCTGGATCAGGGTGTGCTTGACGCGCCCGTCGGGCAGCGTCCACGCAATGGCCAGCGGTAGACCGCCTTCCTCGCCGGTCTCCACGGCGATAAAGCCGGGCAAGTCGGACATGATCAGTTCTCCTGGTGAGTCGATTGGGGATTCGTTGGCAGCCGAAAGAAGGCGCGAGCGTTATCGCTGCTGGCGTTAGCCAGCGCTTCCTCGCCGATGCCACGCCAGTGGGCGATCTCCCGCACGATCCACGGCAGCAGCGCCGGCTCGTGACGCCTACCCTTGAGTTTGGCAGGTAAATTGCGCGGCAGCAGATAGGGACAGTCGGTTTCCACCATCAGTCGGTCGAGGGGAATCTCGCCGACCAGCTCGCGCAGGTGGTGGCCGCGGCGTTCGTCGCAGAGCCAGCCGGTGAGGCCGATATGCAGGTCGAGATCCAGATAGCCAAACAGCGTGTCACGGTCGGCGGTGAAGCAGTGCACCACGGCGTCGCCGATATCGTCCCGCCAGGCGTGGAGTATTTCGCGCATGCGTTGGCCTGCGTCGCGCTCATGGATGAACAGCGGCTTGCCGCAGCTGGCCGCCATACCCAGCTGAGCCTCGAAGGCGCGCTCCTGCTCGGCGGGCGAAGAAAAGTTGCGATTGAAGTCGAGCCCGCACTCGCCCACCGCCACCACCTCGGGCTCCTGGTAAAGGTCGGCCATGGCGCCCGCGAGGCCGGCATCCCAGCGGCTGGCGTCGTGGGGATGCACGCCGGCGGTGGCATACAGCGCAAGTGCCGGATCGGCGTGCTGGCGGGCTATGGCCACTGCCTGCTCGGCGTGCTCGCGGTCGGTGCCGGTAAGGATAAGGGTGGTGACCCCGGCCGCCCGGGCGCGGGCGAGCACCGCCGGAAGATCGCGGGCGAAGCTCTCGTGGGTCAGGTTGGCGCCGATGTCCACCAGTGGGGCCGCCGCGCGAAAGCGAAGCGCCTCGGGCAGAAAGTCATCGAAGGTGTCGGTTGGGTCAGCCAAGGCGCAACTCCTCTGGTCGTGATGGCCGGGGCGTCAGGGCGCGCCGCAGTTTACTCGGGATCGGCGGCTGTCACCATGGCGACAGGGCCACGGCGGGCCGGAGTTGCGATACACTAGCCCTCTTCGAGATTGGATGAGGTGTGCGTGTGACCCTGCTACGTCTGGAACGGCTGCAACTGGCCTATGGTAACCAAGTGCTGCTCAACGGCGCCGACCTGGTGCTGGAGAGGGGGGAGCGACTGGCCCTGGTGGGGCGCAACGGCACCGGCAAGTCGACGCTGCTCAAGCTGGTGGCCGGGGAGATCCAGGCCGACGGTGGGAATATCTGGCGGGCCCCGGGGCTCAAGATCGGTGTGCTCGCCCAGGACCTGCCCGATGCCTCCGGCCAGACCATCTTCGACATGGTGGCCGGCGGCCTGCCCGAGGCCGGCGAGCTGCTCTCCGAGTATCACCACCTGATTCACGAGGACGAGCCCGACATGCATCGCATGGCCGAGCTGCAGACGCGCCTCGAGGCCATCGATGGCTGGTCGTTCCACCAGCGCATCGACGTGGTGCTGACTCGCCTGGGGCTGCCCGAGGATGCCGAGATGTCAGCGCTCTCCGGCGGCTGGCGGCGTCGCGTGGCCCTGGCCCGTGCGCTGGTTGCCGACCCGGATCTGTTGCTGCTCGACGAGCCCACCAACCACCTGGACCTGGACACCATCGCCTGGCTCGAGGAGCACCTGGCCGCCTTCAACGGTGCGGTGCTCTTCATCACCCACGACCGGGCCTTCCTCTCCAAGCTAGCTACGGCGATCCTCGAGCTCGACCGCGGGCGCCTCGGACGCTATCCGGGAGACTATGCGGCGTACCAGGCCCAGAAGACCCATGAGCTGGAGATCGAGGCTCGCGAGAACGCCGAGTTCGACAAGAAACTGGCCCAGGAAGAGACGTGGATCCGTCAGGGCATCAAGGCGAGGCGTACCCGTAACGAGGGTCGGGTGCGGGCCCTCGAACAGCTGCGTCGCGAGCGCAGCGAACGCCGTGAACGTCAGGGCAAGGCCAATCTCAGCGTGGACAGCGGTGAGCGCAGCGGCAAGCGGGTGGTGGCCCTGGAGCACGTCACCCAGCGCTTCGGCGACGAGGCGGTGATCAGCGACCTCTCGCTGGAGATCCAGCGCGGCGACCGCATCGGCTTCATCGGCCGCAACGGCGCCGGCAAGACCACCCTGCTCAAGATCCTCCTCGGCGAGCTCGAGCCCACCGAGGGCAAGGTGCAGCTCGGCACCAAGCTGCAGGTCGCCTACTTCGACCAGCTGCGCGGGGGGCTGGAGCCCGAAAAAACCGTCTACGACAACGTGGCCCAGGGCAGTGACCGGGTCACGGTGGGCGGCCGCGACCGCCACGTGATGAGCTATCTGCAGGACTTCCTGTTCACCCCCGAACGGGTGCGCCAGCCGGTCAAGGCGCTCTCCGGCGGGGAGTCCAACCGTCTGCTACTGGCCAAGCTGTTCACCCAACCCGCCAACGTGCTGGTGCTCGACGAGCCCACCAACGATCTGGACGTCGAGACCCTGGAGCTGCTCGAGGAGCTGCTGCTCGACTTCGACGGCACCCTGCTGCTGGTCTCCCACGACCGCGCCTTTATGGACAACGTGGTCACCAGCGTGCTGGCCTTCGAAGGCCATGGCCGGGTGCGCGAATACGTGGGCGGCTACACCGACTGGGTGCGTCAGGGCGGCAAGCTGCCACCGGCGCCCTGGGAGGGGGCCGCTCGTCAGCACGCCGAGCCGTCGCAGAGCGTCGACGAAGCCGAAGCCGAGGCCGCCCGCCAGGCCCCGCCCGCAAGGGTAGGCAAGACAACGGGAAAGAAGCCCGTCAAGCTCTCCTACAAGCTGCAGCGCGAGCTTGATGGACTGCCGGCCGAGATCGAGCGGCTCGAAGGCGAGGTGGCCAGGTTCGAGGCCAGCATCGCCGACCCGGGTTTCTATCAGCAGGACGCCGACACGATCTCCACCACGCTGGAAGCGCTGGGTGCCAGGCAAGCCGAACTCGACGCCACCATGGAGCGATGGATGGAGTTGGAAGCCATGGCCGCGGGAGAGTGATCAAGCACTTATCAAAGGCGCCCGGTGGGCGCCTTTGATAGGCAAGCGAGAGTGGCTTTACTCGGCGCTCTCGCCTTTCTTGCCCACCCGTACGGCGAGCACATCGCACTGGGCGCCATGCAGAACGCCGGTTGAGGTGGAGCCGAGCAGCAGGGCAAAGCCGTGGCGGCCGTGGGAGCCGACCACGATCAGGTCCACGTCGTTTTCCTCGGCGAAGCGGTGGATCTCGGTATCAGGCATGCCCACCAGCACGTGCTGGTTCTCCTTGGTCACGTGAGGTTCGGCAATCTCCGCCAGACGCTGTTTAGCGTGCTCGTCGAGCTGGTCCTGGATGCTGGTCAGGTCCATCGGGATATCGCCGCCGTAGGCGAAGCCCAGCGGCTCCAGGGTGTGCATGATGGAGACTTTGGCGTTGTTGTTGCGCTCGGCAATCTGGGCCGCGCGCTCCAACACTTTGCGGGAGTCCTTGGTCAGGTCTACGGCGACCAGGACGTGTCGGTATTCGTTGCTCATGGTAGGGCTCCTGGGTGGATATCGAGGGGCAAGGAATACCCTCACTCTAGGCCGGCTGACTCGGCAAGACAACGACATGAATCAAGACTCACGCATCAACTCTAATGCAACAACCCTATCTGGAGATGGCGATGACCTGGCTGTTTATCCTGTTCATCCTGCTACTGGTGGTCTCGCCGGTGATGTGGCTAAAGCCCAGTCCGCGACAGCGTCGTGTCTCGGCGCTGCGAACGGCGGCAATCAAGACCGGGTTGACCGTCAAGCTGGAGAAGCCGCCTCTGCACGGCATCGAGACAGCCATGCCGGTCTACCGCTGGGGGTATCCGGACTGGCCGGACGGCCGGATGACACCGCCCTTGCGGTTCCCTTCGGGGAGCCAAAAGCCTAGGCGTCACTCCTGCAACTCGGCGTCTTGGGCCTGGATGGCCAGGCCGTTGTTCTCGATGCGGGTAAGCAGTTCGGCCAGCGCTGTCACGTCCTGCTCACTCAGCCCGCCGAGCATCTCGCCGCGTGCCTCACGCACCACGGCGTCAATGCGCTGGAGCAGCGGGGTGGCGGCGGGGGTCAGAAAGACCCGCTTTGTGCGCCGATCCTGATCGCAGGGACGTCGTTCCACCAGACCCTGGCGAGACAGCTGGTCCAGGGTTCGCACCAGGGACGGGGCCTCGACGCCAATGGCACGGGCCAGGTCGCACTGTGGCTGGCCGTCACCCAGTCGCCACAGGTGGTAAAGCGTCACCCAGCGCGTCTGGGTCAGTCCCAGCGGTGCCAGGCGCTCGTCGATGATGGCGCGCCACAGACGCGGCAGGCGGCTGAGCTGAAAACCGATATTTTCGTGCATGAGCTAGGGTTCCATAGGCGTTAAGTGGATTCTGTGAACCCGATGCGTGAAATGCAAGCCGGCTTATTATATCACTCGCCGGTGCGTTGCCCTGGCACCAGCCGGCGCAGTCCTTTGATACCGATCCGCAGTTCCCGACCATCGGCCAGGCTGGCGTTCTCATTGTCGGCCACTCGAAAACGCAGCACGCCGATGCGCTGCCCGCTGTCTGTCATCACGTCGATGCGCCAATGTCCCGCAGAGTCATCCGGGAAGTTCTCCTTGTGGCTCCAGGCCCGATAGCCTGCTTCTCGTCCGCCCTGGATATTTAGCGTGATGCGATCAACCTCCTCCCCGTCGTGTCGCCAAACATGGAACACCTCTTCCTTCAATCCTCGCGGTGCGCGAATCGCCGTGTAGGCGTAGAGCCCTTTTCCGGCCAGTGCCTCCGGCGTCAGACGCAGTTCGCCCTGCGGGATCCTGGCCTCCTCATCGAAGGCGGGAGAGAGCGCGGCGCTGCCTAGCCACAGGTTGGCCGGCGGTACCCAGATGCGTCCCATCCAGGCCAACCCGGCGAGCAGCGGCAGCAGGGCCAGCATCATCAGCCAGCGTCTGCCGGGCTGTTGGGCGGTAAGGTGCAGCAGGCTCGGCATACTGAACAGCAGCATGGCGACTAGCGCTAGCTTGAGGCTCTGGCCGGTGGTGAGCTGCAGCATAACTGGCAGGGTAACCAGCACGACCAGAAAGACACACAGCGCATGAAAGATCAGATAGAACCAGCGATAGCGGTTTGCCACACGGTAGTAGAGGGGATCAACAATGGAGAACACCGCCAGCCCGATCAGCAGCAGGGTGAACAGCGCCTGGCCGCTGCTCCATACGGTGGTGGCCAGCAGAAAGGGGAGCGAGAAAAACAGCGTTTCCTGATGAATCATCTGGGCAATAAACAGGGTTGCCGCGTGGGGCAGGGGGGGGTATCCACGACGGGCCAGCAGCCGTCCGATCAGGCTCTCGAAGATCAGCAGCAGCCAAGCGGCCAGCATGCCCAGCGCCAGCAGCGCGCCTAGCCACTGCTGGCGCTCCACCAGAAAGAAGCTGCCCAGCCCGGCGCCGAAGGCCACCGGTGGCCACAGCCAGCGCCAGGGACGCAGACGCTCGACGAGCGCCTCGATACGCGCCTGAAGTTGACTCAGCCGAGTGGCTTCCGGCTGTTCGTCAGGCCGTTGAAAGGATGATGGCATGAGGCGGGGCTACTCTGGGTGGTGGCATGGTGCAAGCCTAACACCCGGCGCTGCGTCTAGGCAGCGACGTGGGTAGGGGTTGACGAGCCGACGTTCGTGACCCAAGCTGTGTGCATTCAAACGACCGTATGAAATCGGGAGATTCGCGGATGATCTATCAAGGCAGTGCCATTACGGTGTCGCGCGGCGACGACGCCGTTGCCAAGCTTACCTTCGACCTGCAGAACGAGTCGGTCAATAAGCTCTCCGGCGCGGTGATCAGTGAGCTGGACGAAGCGGTCAAGGCTATCCAGTCTGACAAGGGCCTCAAGGGGCTGATGCTGACCAGCGCCAAGGAGGCCTTCATCGTTGGAGCCGACATCACCGAGTTTCAGGCCATGTTCGGAAAGGGTGCCGAGTTCCTGGAGTCGATGCTTCACCGGGTTCACGGCATCTTCAATGCCATCGAGGATCTGCCGTTTCCCACCGTCACCGCTATCAACGGCCTGGCTCTGGGCGGCGGCTGCGAGGTGCTGTTGACCACCGATTTCCGAGTGATGAGCGACAAGGCCCAGATCGGCCTGCCCGAGACCCAGCTGGGCATCCTGCCGGGTTGGGGCGGCTGCGTGCGCCTGCCGCGCCTGATCGGTGCCGACAACGCGATCGAGTGGATCGCCGGTGGCACCCAGAACAAGGCATCGGCCGCCCTCAAGGTGGGCGCGGTGGACGCCGTGGTGCCGGCCGAGCAGCTCGAGGAAGCCGCTCGTGACATCCTGGCCCGGGCCATTGCCGGCGAACTGGACTACCGGGTTCGTCGTGAAGAGAAGCAACGGCCCCTCACGCTCAACCCCATCGAACAGATGATGGCCTTCGAGACCGCCAAGGGCTACGTGGCCGGCAAGGCAGGGCCGCACTACCCGGCGCCGGTGGAGGCGATCAAGGTGATTCAGAAGGGTGCCGGCGAGGAGCGCGGCCGGGCCCAGGCCATCGAGGCCAAGGCCTTCGCTAAGCTGGCCATGACCGAGGTGGCCTTCAACCTGGTCGGCCTGTTCATGAACGATCAGGTGGTCAAGAAGAAAGGCGGCCAGTACGAGAAGCAGGCGCGCCCGGTCAAGCAGACCGCGGTGCTCGGTGCCGGCATCATGGGCGGCGGCATCGCCTATCAGAGCGCCTCCAAGGGCACGCCGATCCTGATGAAGGACATCAAGGACGACGCCATCGAGCTCGGCCTCAAGGAGGCCCGCAAGCTGTTCGCCAAGCAGGTGGAGCGCAAGAAGCTGACCACCGAGCAGATGGCCGAGAAGCTCACCAACATTCGGCCAACGCTCTCCTACGGTGACTTCGGCCACGTTGACCTGGTGGTCGAGGCGGTGGTCGAGAACCCCAAGGTCAAGGACGCGGTGCTCACCGAGGTCGAAGGCCTGGTGGGTGAGGAAACCATCTTGGCCTCGAACACCTCCACTATCTCCATCACGCGCCTGGCGAAGAACCTCAAGCGGCCCGAGAACTTCTGCGGCATGCACTTTTTCAACCCGGTGCACCGCATGCCGCTGGTGGAGGTGATTCGCGGCGAGAAGACCGGTGATGCCGCGGTGGCGGCTACCGTGGCCTATGCCCGCGCCATGGGCAAGACGCCCATCGTGGTCAACGACTGCCCGGGCTTTCTGGTCAACCGCGTGCTGTTTCCCTATTTCGGCGGCTTCAGCCTGCTGATGGAGCAGGGCGCCGACTTCCAGCGCGTCGACAAGATCATGGAGAAATTCGGCTGGCCCATGGGCCCGGCCTACCTGCTCGACGTGGTGGGCCTGGACACCGCCGTGCATGCCGGCGAGGTGATGGCCGAGGGTTTCCCGGAGCGCATGGGTAGCCTCGGCGGCGAAGTCAAGGGTGAAGGCGAGGGCACA
>JAIVHL010000004.1 GCA_020201075.1 Halomonas sp.
GAGCGGCGCAAGGCGACACATCGACTGCTGGCGACTGCTCGGGGCTGATCCGGGGGAAGGCCTTCGAGGAGGCGCTGTGAACCCCTCCCTGGGCGCTACCGACGCCATCCCTGGCGTAGGACCCCCTCCAGGCCTGTCCCCTGCTCCCCTCAGCGAAGAAGTCCCTGCCTTGCGCCGCGCGTTGAGGGTGCGATAATTCCAGATACCTCATTTTTTGCGCCGCGCCTGGTCTCGACGGGCAGGGCGGTGAAACACAACAAGGCATTCGGCCAATGAACCCCAACTATCTCGACTTCGAACAGCCCATCGCTGAACTTCAGGCCAAGATCGAAGAGCTGCGTCTGGTTGGCAATGACAGCCAGGTAAGCCTCAGCGACGAGATCGGTCGCCTTGAAGAGAAGAGCCGTCGGCTCACCGAATCCATCTTCAAGGACCTCACCCCCTGGCAGGTCTCCCAGCTCTCTCGCCATCCCCAGCGCCCCTACACGCTGGACTACCTGGAGCACGTCTTCACCGACTTCGACGAGATCCATGGCGATCGCCAGTTTGCCGACGATGCCGCCATCGTCGGGGGCGTGGCCCGCCTCGATGGGCGTCCGGTGATGGTGATCGGTCACCAGAAGGGCCGCGACGTGAAGGAGAAGGTTCGTCGCAACTTCGGTATGCCGCGCCCCGAAGGCTATCGCAAGGCGTGCCGACTGATGGAGATGGCCGAGCGCTTCAAGATGCCGGTGCTGACCTTCATCGACACCCCGGGAGCCTATCCGGGTATCGACGCAGAGGAGCGCGGTCAGTCCGAGGCCATTGCCCACAACCTGGCCGTCATGTCGCGCCTGCGCACGCCGATTATCGCCACCGTGGTGGGCGAGGGTGGTTCCGGCGGGGCGCTCGCCATCGGGGTCTGCGATGAACTGGCCATGCTGCAATACTCCACCTACTCGGTGATCTCTCCCGAGGGCTGTGCCTCTATCCTGTGGCGCAGCGCCGATAAGGCCTCCGACGCCGCCCAGGCCATGGGCGTCACGGCCGAGCGACTCCAGGAGCTGGGCTTCGTCGATACCCTGATACCCGAACCGCTGGGCGGTGCCCACCGCCAGCCGATCACCACCGCCGAGCGGGTCAGGGAGGCGCTGCTGGCGAGCCTCGACCGCCTCGACGCCATGGATGCCGACGCCCTTCTCGAGCGACGCTACAAGCGCCTGATGAGCTACGGCGCGCCTGCGTAACAGGATGCCCGTGCAAGCTTTTATCGACAGCGCCCTGGCCCATACCTCGCCGGGGCGCTGCGTTTGGGTGGCCCTATCGGGCGGTCTCGATTCTTCGCTGTTGCTGACGCTGGCCGCCGAGGCGTGCCGCCGTCATCCCCGCCCGCTGCATGCTCTGCATGTCCACCACGGACTGCAGGCTGACGCCGACGGCTTCGAGATCCACTGTCGCCGGCTCTGCTCGCGGCTCGGCGTGCCGTTGTTCGTTGAGCGGGTCAGCGTCGACACGGCGGCGGGGCAGGGACTCGAAGGGGCGGCCCGGGAGGCGCGCTACGTCGCCTTTGCCCGCCGCGTGGCGCCGGGCGACACCCTGTGGCTGGCCCAGCATCGTGACGACCAGGCCGAGACCTTTCTGCTCGCTGCACTGCGCGGCAGCGGCGTGCGCGGCCTGGCCGGCATGCCGCCGGTACGGGCCTGGCGGGGCCGCCGGCTGGTGCGCCCGCTGCTCGGCATTGCCCGGGCCGAGCTCGAAGCCGAGGCGGCGCGCCTGGGGCTCGACTGGATGGAGGATGCCTCCAACGCCGATGAGAGTCTCGATCGCAACTATCTCCGTCACAGCGTATTGCCGAGGTTGGCGGCGCGCTGGCCCCACGCCGCGGCGTCGCTGTCACGTAGCGCCGCCCTGGCTCTTGAGGCCGAGGGGCTGCTCGGCGAGCTGGCAGAGCTCGATCTCGAGCGCCTGGGCGGTGATCCGGCCCGCCTGCCCACCGTGGCGCTGACGGCCCTCTCCGCGGCCCGACAGCGCCTGCTGCTGCGCCACGCCTGTGCGCGATTGAGCCTGCCGAGTCCGCCGGCGGCTCGCCTGGCAACGCTGCTGGATCAGCTGGCACCGCAGCGGGATGCCGAGGTGCGGGTAGCCTGGGAGGGCGTCGAGGCGCGGGTCTGGCGCGAAGGGCTTTACCTGCTGGCACCACTGCAATATTTGCCGGAGGGCTGGGAAACGAGTTGGAGTGGCGGGACGCCGCTGATGACGCCGCTGGGTATTTGCGCCGTGGGACTGAGCCATATGGCGGAAGAGACCGGCTCGCTGCTGCTGCGGCAACGCCGCGGTGGCGAACGGATTCGCCTGGCGGGTCGCGGCTCCCGCGACCTCAAAAGGCTGCTGCAGGAACTGGAGGTGCCGCCATGGGAGCGCCAGCGTCTGCTGGTGGCCTGGAGCGGCGAGACGGTAGTGGCGGTTCTCGACCCGGTGACCGAGCGCTGGCTGTTAAAGGCATCGGAATGGCGGGGCGAATCGCCATGAAAAACTGCGCCCAGGGGTGTCAGGCTCAGGGCGACGACATTAGCTTCAGTGTGAAGCCGGCAGCCTGCTGGTAGCTGCACTCCTGCTCCAAGTCCGTGAGCAGCAGCATGGGGTGGCCTGGTCGTCGTCGAGCCCCCAGGCGTCGCGTACCTGATCGAACAGGGCAGCGGCGCTGGTGGCCACGTTGGTCGCCTGACGCTCATCCACCCCGTAGCGGCGTTCGAGCAGCTCCAGGCTCTTGAGTCGAGAGTCCTCGGGGCTGTTGCGCCCCGCCATGTCGTAGAGCACCCCCTCGCGCAGAGCGCCGTCGGCGTAACGCATCTCTGCCAGGCCGAAGGCCTCGAAGACGGCGCCGAGTACCGCGATGCCGGCGGGAAAGACCCTGGCCCGGTCGGGCTTGAGACCCTCCATGGAGACCTTGTCGAGGCGCTTGCAGCGGATCAGCCGCTCGCGCAGGGCGGCGAGTCCCTCCCGGGTGATCACACCTTCGGTGGCGTCTCCGGCGGCGTGGATCACCGCAGCGGCCGCCTTGATAGTGCCGCTGGAGCCTACCGGGTCCTCCCAGCCCAACTCGCGGTACTGGCGGCGGATATTGGCCAGCTCCGAGAGCGCGGCGAGTTCTGCCTTGCGCATGCGTTTGTCGGTGATCTCTCCATTTTCGAAGAAGCGCCGGGTGAAGGTCACGCAGCCCATTCGCAGACTCTCCAGCGCCAGCGGCTCGAAGCGCTCGCCGATGATGAATTCGGTGGAGCCCCCACCGATATCGACAATCAACCGGCGCCCTCCCTCGGCCAGGGCGTGGGCAGCTCCCAGGTAGATTAGACGCGCTTCTTCACGTCCGGCGATGATCTCGATGGGGCACTTGAGCAGTGCCTCGGCGCGTTCGATCAGCGCCTGGCTGTTGGCTGCATCTCGCAGGGCATTGGTGCCCACCACCCTGAGCTGTCCCGGGGCGATGTCTTCCACGAAGGGAGCGAAGCGGGCCAGGCAGTCAAGGGCTCGTCCCATGGTTACCTCGTCTAGCAGGCCCTCCTCGTCGAGGCCGGCCGCCAGCTGCACCTTTTCTCCCTGTCGTGCCACCACCTGCAGACGCTCATCCTGATAGTTAGCGACCAACAGGTGGAAACTGTTGGAGCCCAGATCGATAGCGGCGAGGCGTCGGGTGGGGGGCAGAGCCGGCTCCACTGGCGAGGTCATGGTGAGTCCTTGAAATTGTCTGGGTGGGAAAGGTTGCGGTGCGCCCCTCGCTCTGTCAATCGCCGCGGGGCTTGCGTTCCCCTGGGCCCTTGTCTAGTATCGAGACGTTCACCTGATTTGCATGCTTTAGGACCGTCTTTCGGCAATCCCGTCTCGGTCAACCCCAAGTCGTCAGTCAGCCCACTATACCCAGCACCCAGCGATACCCAGACAAGCCGCAGCCGCTGGTCAGGCGAAAACGAATCTATTCCCTCGACTTCCTATCGGCCGGCCATCCCCTGCGGTTGCCTATCCCATGGCCATCTGGATACAAAATGACGAGTGTTACCTCTCCGGGCTCTGAACGCACCTCACAAGGCGTTATCGTCTCGCCTCCCGCCACACGCGGCGCCCCGACGCCCGGCTTCCACGAGCAATCTCTGATCACACCGATGAATCTTACCGACCTCAAGCAAAAGTCCGTGCCAGATCTCCTGGAGATCGCCCGCGAGATGGGCATCGATAACCTGGCGCGCTCCCGCAAGCAGGACATCATCTTTGCCATTCTCAAGAAGCACGCCAAAAGCGGTGAGCCAATTTACGGCGACGGCGTGCTGGAGATTCTGCAGGATGGGTTCGGCTTCCTTCGCAGCGCCGACAGCTCCTATCTGGCCGGACCCGATGACATCTACGTCTCGCCTTCCCAGATCAGGCGTTTCAACCTGCGCAAGGGTGACTCGATCTCCGGCAAGATCCGACCGCCCAAGGAGGGCGAGCGCTACTTCGCGCTGCTGAAGGTCAATGACATCAACTTTGACCGCCCGGAGAACGCCAAGCACAAGATCCTGTTCGAGAACCTCACGCCGCTGTTCCCCGATGAGCGCCTGCGCATGGAGATCGGCAACGGTTCCACAGAGGATCTCACGGCGCGAATAATCGATCTCACAGCGCCGATCGGCAAGGGCCAGCGCGGTTTGCTGGTCTCTCCGCCCAAGGCGGGCAAGACGCTGATGCTGCAGAACATTGCCACCTCTATCACCCGCAACAGCCCAGAGTGCCACCTGATCGTGCTGCTGATCGACGAGCGCCCGGAAGAGGTGACGGAGATGTCGCGTACCGTGCGCGGCGAGGTGGTGGCCTCGACCTTCGACGAGCCGCCGGCACGCCACGTGCAGGTGGCCGAGATGGTGATCGAGAAGGCCAAGCGGCTGGTCGAGCACAAGAAGGACGTAGTGATTCTGCTGGACTCCATCACCCGTCTCGCCCGCGCCTACAATACCGTGGTCCCGAGCTCCGGCAAGGTGCTCACCGGCGGCGTGGACGCCCATGCCCTGGAGAAGCCCAAGCGCTTCTTCGGCGCGGCGCGCAACATTGAAGAGGGCGGCAGCCTGACCATCATCGCCACGGCGCTGGTGGATACCGGCTCCAAGATGGACGAAGTGATCTTCGAGGAGTTCAAAGGCACCGGCAACATGGAAGCTCACCTGGATCGCAAGCTGGCCGAGCGCCGCGTCTACCCGGCGATGAATATTCGCCGTTCCGGTACTCGCCGCGAGGACCTGCTCGCCTCCGAGGACGAGATGCAGCGCATGTGGATCCTGCGCAAGCTGCTCAATCCCATGGAAGACACCGCAGCCACGGAGTTCCTGATCGATCGCCTCAAGGATACCAAGACGAACCTGCCGGGAAAACCGAATGAAGTACAAGGACCTGCGAGACTTCATCAGCGCCCTGGAGGCCCGGGGCGAACTCCAGCGCATTACCGCCGAGGTGGACCCCTACCTCGAGATCACCGAGATCTGCGACCGCACCCTGCGTGCCGGTGGCCCGGCGCTGCTGTTCGAGAACGTCAAAGGCCACGATATGCCGCTGCTTGGCAATCTCTTTGGTACGCCGAAGCGAGTTGCCCTGGGCATGGGCCAGGATTCCGTGGCCGCCCTGCGCGAGGTGGGCGAGCTGCTGGCCTTTCTCAAGGAGCCGGAGCCTCCCAAAGGCTTCCGCGACGCCTGGGACAAGCTGCCGATCTTCAAGCAGGTGATGAGCATGGGGCCGAAGAAGGTCCGCTCGGCACCGGTACAGGAGAGGGTCTACGAGGCCGACGAGGTGGATCTCGGCCTATTGCCGATCCAGCACTGCTGGCCGGGCGACGTCGCCCCGCTGGTCACCTGGCCGCTGGTGATCACCCGCGGTCCCCACAAGAGGCGCCAGAATCTAGGCATCTATCGCCAGCAGAAGCTGGGCAGGAATCGCTTGATCATGCGCTGGCTCTCCCACCGCGGCGGCGCCCTGGACTTCCAGGAGTTCCAGAAGGCGCACCCCGGCGAGCCCTTTCCAGTGGCCGTGGCATTGGGCGCCGATCCGGCGACCATCCTCGGCGCGGTGACGCCGGTGCCCGACTCGCTTTCCGAATATGCCTTCGCCGGGCTGCTGAGAGGTTCGCGTACCGAGCTGGTCCAGTGCGGCCACGCCGATCTGGAGGTGCCGGCTTCGGCGGAGATCATCCTGGAGGGTTTCATCTATCCGGATGACACGGCCCCGGAAGGCCCTTACGGCGACCACACCGGCTACTACAACGAGATCGACCACTTCCCGGTGTTCACGGTGACGCGCATGACCATGCGCCGTGACGCTATCTATCACTCCACCTACACCGGTCGGCCACCCGACGAACCGGCGATCCTGGGCCTCGCGCTGAACGAAGTGTTCGTGCCGATCCTGCGCCGCCAGTTCCCGGAGATCGTCGATTTCTATCTGCCACCGGAAGGCTGTTCCTACCGCATGGCGGTGGTGACCATGAAGAAGCAATACCCGGGCCACGCCAAACGGGTGATGATGGGCGTATGGAGCTTCCTGCGCCAGTTCATGTACACCAAGTTCGTGGTGGTGCTCGATGACGACGTCAGCGCCAGGGACTGGAAGGACGTGATCTGGGCCATCACCACGCGCATGGATCCGGCCCGGGATACTGTGCTGGTGGAGAATACCCCTATCGACTATCTGGATTTCGCATCGCCGGTCTCCGGCCTGGGGTCCAAGATGGGCATGGATGCCACCAGCAAGTGGCCCGGTGAGACCGACCGCGAATGGGGAGTGCCCATTGTGATGGACGAGGCCGTCAAGGCCCGCGTCAGCGAGCGCTGGAACGAGCTGGGTATCGAGCTTCCCGATAACACGACCCCCTGACAACCGCATGAGGTATTCATGACGCCAAGGACCCTGACCTGCCTGGTCGAAGAGGTCGAGGACCTCACCCCGGATGTTTTCCGGGTACAGATGGAGGGCCGCCCCGAGGCGGTGGCCCATGCTCCGGGCCAATATCTGGAGCTCAGACTCGACGACGAGACCTGGGTGCCCTTTTCCATTGCCAACGCCTACGGCGGCGACGGCGTGATCGAGCTGCATATCCAGCACTGGCCGGAGCGCGAAAACTCCGCGAGGATGCGCGAGCTGCTCCAGGTGGCCAGTCGGCTGACCCTGCGGCTGCCCGGCGGGGACTGCGTACTCGATCCGTACAGTACCCGCCCGCTGCTGCTGATCGCCGCCGGCACCGGTTTTTCCCAGATGAAAGCGATCTCGGAGGCCGCTCTGGCACAGAACCCCGGGCGACAGATCGACCTGTGGTGGGCGGCCCGCGAGCGGCGTCAGCTCTATCTGGAGCGCCTGCCCATGGAGTGGGCCGAGGCCCACCCCGGCTTTCGCTTTCACCCGGTGACCGAGTTGGTCCCCTCGGAGCCCTGGGCGGGAGAGGGCGTCATCGGCCACCGTGGGCGCATCGACGAGGCCCTGGCCGAGGGGCTCGACGATGTCTCGGGCCAGGACGTCTATCTCTCTGGGTCGCCGGGCATGGTCTACGCCTGTGTAGACGTGCTGGCCTCGCTGGGGTTATCGCCCTCGCGGACCTTCTCTGACGTCTTCGCCTATGCGCCCCGCGACCCGCTGGTCCCGGTCACCGGCAGCCTGGTCAAGGAGCGCCGTGAATGAGCGCCTCGCCGATCCTGATCACCGGCGGCGCTCAGCGTCTCGGGCGTCACTGCGCCGAGCGTCTGGTCGACGACGGCCATCCGGTGATCATCAGCTATCGCCGTGAGCGGCCCGAACTCGACGCGCTGCGGGAGCGGGGCATCGTCACCTTGCCGGCCGATTTCTCGACCGAGGCGGGTATCCTCGATTTTCTTGAGCGGCTCAAAGCCGAGACCTCGTCGCTGCGGGCCATCGTCCACAACGCCAGCGACTGGGCGCCGGATTCCAGCGGCCCCGAGGCCGGCGGTACTTTCGAGCGACTGTTCCGGGTGCATATGCTGGCCCCCTACCTGATCAATCTACACGCCCGCGAACTGCTCGAAGCGTGCAGCGAGCCCCAGCGCGATATCGTGCATATGACCGACTATGTGGTGCAGAAGGGCTCGAAAAAGCACGCGGCCTACGCCGCCAGCAAGGCGGGGCTGGACAACCTGACCCTGTCGTTCGCCGCCATGTATGCGCCGGCAATTCAGGTCAATGCCATCGCGCCGGCGCTTATCATGCTCAACGAGGGCGACGACGAGGCCTACGCGGAGAAGGCCCGCGCCAAATCCGCCATGGAAATGGTTCCCGGGCCTGGGGTGATCTATCAGAGCCTGCGCTACCTGCTCGACAACCGCTTTGTGACAGGCGTCACCCTGCCCGTGGACGGTGGGCGCCACTTGCGCTGAGCCGCGCCCCGGGGGTTTTGCGTTCCGAGCCAGTCGATTCCACCCGAACATCACCACATATGACCACCACTCGGAGTTGATGACCCATGAACCCTTCCCCTGCCGCCGCCCCCACCCAGACTGATCCGGACGCCGTCGCGCAGGAGACTGCCGGTTCGGGGGGCGCCGCGTCAGCCATTTCCCGCCGTCTGCTGCCAACGGCCGGCGAGTTACGCCGCGCCCTGCCGCTGGGAGCCGACTTGGCTCGACAGATTGAGGAGCAGCGCCAGGCCATCCGCGACATTTTCGCCGGCCGCGATGACCGCCTGCTGGTGGTCGTCGGCCCCTGCTCCATCCACGATCCCCAGGCGGCTCTGGAATACGCTCGCCGCCTGGCCGCGCTTTCCGCGCAGGTGTCCGACCGCCTGGTGCTGGTCATGCGGGTCTACGTGGAGAAGCCGCGCACTACCGTGGGTTGGAAGGGGCTGGCCTATGATCCGAGTCTGGACGGCAGCGATGACATGGCCCGCGGCCTCGACGTCTCCCGGGAGCTGATGCGCGAGATAGCCGCGTTGGGCCTGCCGGTGGCCACCGAGCTGTTGCAGCCGATGCTGGCCCCCTACCTGGAGGACCTGCTGTCCTGGGTGGCCATCGGCGCCCGCACGACGGAATCCCAGCTGCACCGCGAACTGGCCAGCGGCCTCGACGCCGTGGTCGGTTTCAAGAATGCCACCGGCGGTGACACCGGGGTGGTCCTGGACGCGATGCGCGCCGCTGCTCACCCTCACAGCCATTTCGGTCTGGACCCGGAGGGTCGCCCGGTGGTCCAGCAGACTGCCGGCAACGCCCACACTCACCTGGTGCTGCGCGGGGGCCACGGCGAGCCCAACTATACGACCGCTCACGTACAGGCGGCGCGCCGCGCGCTGGAGGAGGCCGGGCTCACCCCGAGAATGATGGTGGACTGCAGCCATGCCAACGCCCGCAAGGACCACCGCCGCCAGAGCCAGGTGTTCCTCGATGTGCTGGCCCAGCGCCTGGGGGGGGAGACCGCCCTGGCCGGGCTGATGATCGAGAGCCACCTGCACGAGGGCAAGCAGGCGCTGGCGCCTGGCCGGTTAAGGGCCGACTGATCAGCCTGGCCATGGCCGGCCAGCTGATCATCTTCGGGCTGGTCTTCTCCCAGCTGCTGCAGCTGGCCTTCGACGGCGGCTTCTGGCTCAACGTGGTAGGGGTGCTGCTGGGACTGGTGACCACCAGCATGGTCTTCGCTGTGCTGCGAGAGCGCCCCTGGATGACCGAAATGCGTTACGTCTGGCAGCTCAAACACCATCTGTCGCGTGTCAGCGCCTATCTGCCTGCGCTGCGCCGCGCCGTGGAGGAAGACAACGGGACGGCGCTGGCCATTCTTACCTTCTACCATCAGGGCATGGCCCAGCTTGCCGAGCTCAACGGGCGCACTCTCGACGACGATTCCGAACTGCTCGCCGAGCGCCAGAAAGTGTACCTGGCCCGCCAGGAACGCGGCCTTCCCGAGCGGGTCGACGGCTTCGACCCTGAGGACCTGGCCGCCTTCAAACGCGGCTGATGCGACTTTGCCGCCTTACTTCTTCGATGCCTTTATCGCCCCCTCTTTCTGTGAGTCTCACTCCTCGGAGGCGCCCTGTTCTCCGAGAACCATCAGGCCTTGGCAGCGTAGGCGTAGAGCAGCGTCTCCTGGGCGCTGATCGGTGCCGCGTCGCCCGGCTGCTGCTTGACGTAGCTGCCGTCGGACTGCAGTCGCCAGCTCTGGCAGTTGTCCACCAGGTAGGTCTCCAGGTCCTTGCGTACCCGGGCGGCAAGCTTCTTGTCGAGCAGCGGGAAGCAGGTCTCCACCCTGTGAAACATGTTGCGGCTCATGAAGTCGGCGCTGGATGCCCACACCTCGGCCTTGCCGTTGTTCTGGAAGTAGAACACCCGGGTGTGCTCCAGGAAGCGGCCGATGATCGAGCGCACCCGGATGTTCTCCGACACGCCGGGGAGCCCGGGCCGAAGGCAGCACATGCCGCGGATGATCAGGTCGCACTCGACGCCGGCGCGTGAGGCGCGATAGAGAGCCTGGATCAGCTTGGGTTCGGTCAACGAGTTGCACTTGATGATCAGATGGGCGCGGCGGCCACGGCGGGCATGTTCCGCCTCGCGCTCGATCATCGCTAGCATCCCTTCGTGGAGCGTGAAGGGCGCGTGCAGCAGGGTCTCGATGTGCCGCGCGCGGCCCATGCCCGATAACTGCTGGAACACCTGATGCACGTCCTCGCAGAGCGCTTCGTTGGCGGTGAGCAGGCTGTAGTCGGTATACAGCTTGGCCGTCTTGGAGTGGTAGTTGCCGGTGCCCAGATGCACGTAGTAGCGCAGCCGTCCCTTCTCGCGGCGGACGATATGCATCATCTTGGCGTGGGTCTTGTAGGCCATCACTCCGTAGATAACGATGGCACCGGCCTCCTGCAGGCGCGAGGCCAGCACCAGGTTGTCTGCTTCATCGAACCGGGCGCGCAGTTCGATGACCACCGTCACCTCCTTGCCGCCACGGGCCGCCTCCACCAGCGAGTGGACGATGGGGGAGTCGGCGCCGGTGCGGTAGAGCGTCTGCTTGATGGCCAGTACCGAGGGGTCCCGCGCCGCCTCGGCGAGCAGCTCCTCCACCGGTGCGAAGGACTGGAAGGGGTGATGGAGGAGGATATCGCCGGCAGCAATGACATCGAACAGGCTGCCATCCTTCTTGAGGTTCTTGGGCAGCCCCGGGATGTAGGGGCGGTAGAAGAGTTCGGGGCGTTCCAGATCGCCCAGCAGAGACATCATGCGGGTCAGGTTGACCGGGCCCTTGACCCGATAGAGGTCGTCCTTGCCCAGCGCGAATTCCCTGAGCAGAAAGGCCGCCAACTCGTCGGGGCAGGTGTCGACCACCTCAAGCCTTACGCCGCTGCCGTAGCGGCGGGCCAGCAGCTCGCCTCGCAGCGCCGAGGCCAGGTCCGAGGTCTCTTCCGGATCCACCGTCATGTCGGCATTGCGGGTCAGCCGGAACTGGTAGCAGCCGCGTACCGTCATGCCCGGGAACAGCTCCTCGGCGTGGGCATGGATCATCGAGGAGAGGAAGACGGCCTCGTTGAAGCCCTCCTCGCAGAGCTCGGCGGGCAGGGCGATCACCCGGGGTAGTGAGCGCGGCGCTGGCAGGATGGCCAACCCGCCCTCGCGGCCGAAGGCGTCCTTGCCCTCGAGCTTGACGATAAAGTTGAGGCTCTTGTTGACCAGCCGCGGGAAGGGGTGCGAGGGATCCAGCCCGATGGGGCTGATCACCGGCATTATCTCTTCGTCGAAGTAGTCGCGCACCCAGGCGTGCTGGGCCTCGGTCCACTCGCTGCGCCGCCGGAAGCGCAGCCCTCGCTCCTCCAGCGCCGGCAGCAGCTGTTCATTGAGAATGCGGTATTGTCGCTCGATCTGCTCGTGGGCGATCTGCGAGATTTCGGCGATGACCGAACTCGGAGAGCGCCCGTCGAAGCCGGTGCCTTCATCGCCCAGCGCTACCCGGTGCTTGAGGCCGGCTACCCGGATCTCGAAGAATTCGTCCAGGTTGGAAGAGAAGATCAGCAGGAACATCAGCCGGTTGAGCAGCGGGTGAGCATCGTCTAGGGCCTGCTCCAGCACCCGGATATTGAACTGCAGATGGGAGAGCTCACGGTTGAAATAGAGGCTCGGGTCGTCGAGCTCCGCCTCCGGCAGCGCCTTGGGCTTGATACCGGTGCGGGTCTGGTTGAGACGCGGTGCCGGCGTGTCGGGTGCGCTCTCATCACCCGGCGCGTCGGCGGCGCGGACCTCGGGCGGGGGCGTGGCGGACTCTTTGCTGCGGTCTTCCATGGCTAACTCTCTTGGGGTCCTGGAAGGGGCGCAGCCCCCTCCGTCACTGGGCCAGCAGGCGCGCCGCCCGCTTGGCAAAATAGGTTAATACGCCGTCGGCGCCGGCACGCTTGAAGCAGGTCAGGGACTCGAGAATCACGCTGTCGGCATCCAGCCAGCCGTTCTCGAACGCTGCCATGTGCATGGCATATTCGCCGCTGACCTGATAAGCGAAGGTGGGCACTTTCAGCTCATCCTTCACTCTGCGCACCACGTCCAGATAGGGCATGCCGGGCTTGATCATTACCATATCTGCGCCCTCCGCAAGGTCGAGGGCCACTTCGTGGAGCGCTTCGTCGCCGTTGGCCGGGTCCATCTGGTAGCTGCTCTTGTCAGCCTTTCCAAGGTTGGTCGAGGAGCCCACCGCATCGCGAAAGGGGCCGTAGTAGCGCGAGGCATACTTGGCGCTATAGGCCATGATGCGGGTGTTGACCAGTTTCTCCTGTTCCAGCACCCGACGGATCTCGCCGATGCGCCCATCCATCATGTCGGAGGGTGCCACCACGTCGGCGCCGGCCTCGGCGTGGGAGAGCGCCTGCTTGAGGAGTGTCTCCACGGTACGGTCGTTCAGCACATAGCCTTGTTCGTCGATGATGCCATCCTGGCCGTGGCTGGTGTAGGGATCCAGCGCCACATCGGTGATGATGCCGAGTGCAGGCAACGCCTCCTTGAGGGCCCGCACGCTGCGCTGAACCAGCCCCGAGGCGCTGTAGGCCTCTTCGGCCAGCTCGCTCTTTAGCGAGGCATCGACCACCGGGAATAGCGCCAGGGCAGGGATGCCGAGCAGATGGGCTTCGCGGGCCTCCTCGATCAGCAGGTCGAGCGACAGGCGCTCGACTCCGGGCATGGAAGGCACTGCCTCGCGCTGATTCTCGCCCTCCAGCACGAATACCGGCCAGATCAGGTCGGCGGGCGTCAGGGTGTTCTCGCGCATCAGTCGACGCGAGAAGTCGTCGCGACGCATGCGGCGCAGGCGGGTCACAGGAAACTGGCGGGTGGTCATGAAACTCAAGGCAATTCTCCAGCGGTGTCACCGCGCTGACAGTAGTCTGGCGTGGCGGAATGACAGTTTGATGACTTTCGTTCGGCGCTGTCCACGAGTATATCAGTGCACCGGTGCGCCGAAAGTCTCGCCTTGTCGCACCCGGGCGTTCGCTCTAGAGTATCCGATCAGTTAACTGGGCCCGCTGGTTGGCGGGTGACCCTTGCAAGGAGACAGGCATGACCAAACAGGTGGCGGTGATCCTCTCGGGCTGCGGCGTCTTTGATGGCGCCGAGATTTACGAGACCACCCTGACGCTGCTGCGGCTCGACCAGTTGGGCATCGGCTATCGCTGCTTTGCCCCCGATGTCGAGCAGCACCACGTGATCGACCACCGCAGCGGCGAGGTGGCCAAGAATGAGTCCCGTAATGTACTGACCGAGTCGGCGCGCCTGGCGCGGGGCGAGATCTCAGCGCTCTCGGAGCTTGCCGCCGACGACTTCGATGCGGTGATCCTGCCGGGCGGCTTCGGGGCAGCCAAGAATCTCTCTAGCTTCGCCGAGGCGGGGGCCGATATGGAGGTGCTTGACGAACTCAAGGAGGCCCTGGCCGACTTTCATGAAGTGCGCAAGCCGATCGGGCTGATGTGCATCGCCTCGGTGATGGTGCCCAAACTGCTGAGCCCGGGAATCGCCGTGACCATTGGCCAAGATCCGGGCGTCTCCGGGGCTATCAGTGCGATGGGCGGTTTGCACCGCACCTGCGCCGTGGAGGATATTGTGGTGGACTTCGAGAACCGCGTGGTCACCACCCCGGCTTACATGCTGGCGACTCGCATCAGCGAGGCGGCCACCGGTATCTTCAAGCTGGTCGACCGCATTGACGAGATGATGGACCGGTAGGCGCCTGGGAAGCTCAGCCCCGAGCCCTCAGCCACCCTATCCAACACGCCCTACCCAAGACACCCCTGCCGGATGAGATTCGGCAGGGGTGTCTGTCTTTTCAGGAATACTTGCTTCGCTAATCTCTCTCCGTCTCGCCTTGCGCTTCGCGGCGTTGCTTCTTGCGCTGAGCCAGGCGACCGAACAGCAGGCCGACTTCGTACAGCAGGTACATGGGTATTGCGAGGAGGCTTTGGGAGATCACGTCAGGCGGGGTGAGCAGCATCCCCACCACGAAGCAACCGAGGATGATGTAGGGCCGCTTCTTGGAGAGGCTCTCCACGGTGGTGGCGCCTGAGGCGATCAGCAGAAAGGTGGCGATGGGGATCTCGAAGGCGACGCCAAAAGCGAAGAACAGTTTGAGAACGAAGTTGAGATAGGAGTTGATATCGGTCATCACCGCCACGTTCTCCGGCCCGGTCTGGGTGAAGAACTGGAACAGTAGCGGGAAGACCACGTAGTAGGCAAAGGCAGCTCCGGCGTAGAACAGCATCACGCTGGAAGCCAGGATCGGCATCGCCAGGGCCTTCTCGTTGTCATAGAGGCCAGGTGCCACGAAGGCCCAGGCTTGGTGAAGCACATAGGGAATGGCGATGAACACCGCCACCACCAGGGTCAGCTTGAAGGGTGCCAGAAAAGGCGAGGCTACTTCGGTGGCGATCATCTGGGAACCTTCCGGCAGCAGCGCCATCAGCGGCTGAGCGACGAAGGTGTAGATGTCATTGGCGAAGGCGTAAAGACCCAGGAAGATCACCAGGATCGCCACAACGGCGCGCAGCAGGCGCGAGCGCAGCTCGATCAGGTGTTCAATCAGCGTGGCCTGCTGCTGTTCCGGGCTGTCACCGGTCTTGCTCATCGTGGGGAAGCGTCCTTGTCGGCAGCGGAAGGCACGGGGCGTTCATCGGGACGTTTATCGGGGCCATCATCGCCGTCTGAGCCGTCTGAGCCGTCTGAGCCGTCTGAGCCGTCTGAGCCGTCTGAGCCGTCTGAGCCGTCTGAGCCGTCACGGCGGGCACGGGCCAGGGCGGCGGTCGGGCTCGGCGATGCTTTCCACGTCGCGCTGAACCTGGCGCACGCTTTCGTCGAGCTTCTTCTGTTGCTCGTTGAGTTTCTGGCGCAGTTCTTCCGCCTCCAACTGGGCACTGATGTCACGCTGCATGCCCGAGACGGTTCGCTTGATCTTGCCGATCCACAGCCCGAGGGTGCGTGCTGCCTTGGGCAACCGCTCCGGGCCGAGCACCAGCAGGCCAACTACGCCGATGAACATGAGTTCGAGAAAACCGATGTCAAACATAGCGGCTTATTTGCGCTCTTCCTGTTCTTCAGGCTTGCGCTCAGCCTGGACGTCGTAAGTGTTGGTCTCTTCCTTGTGGTCGACGCGGGCCTGGGCCTGCTCTGCCGTTTCCTCCTCGGCTTTCTCGGCTTTTTCCTCTTCGCTCATCGCCTTCTTGAAGCCCTTCACGGCGCCGCCGAGGTCGGTGCCGACGTTGCGAAGCTTCTTGGTGCCGAAGACCAGGATGATAATGCCGAGTACGATCAGCAACTGCCAGATACTGATACCACCTAACATGAGTGTTTCCTCTGATTGGGGTTCCGGTCTATCCGGAACAGCCAGTGATCTTGTGTGTAGCGATCTATTGCGGCCTCGAAGCCTTCTCGTCGTGCCCCGAGATGCCAAAGCGGCTGGCCAGTTCGTCGAGCACCTCTCGATGGTCGAGGTCGAGGTGCGAAAGCATCACCAGGCTATGAAACCACAGGTCGGCGGTTTCGGCGATCAACGCCTTACGCTCGGCCTCTCCTCCGCGTTCGGCGTCCTTGGCGGCCAGCAGGGTTTCGGTAGCTTCCTCGCCAACTTTCTCGAGTATCTTGTTCAGGCCCTTGTGATGCAAGGCGGCGACGTAGGAATCCTGTGGGTCTGCCTGGCGGCGTTGATCCAGGACAGCTTGAAGGCGGTCGAGAATGTCGCTCATGAAGGCTCCGTTGCTGTCGAGAATGAAGGTGATAGGGGGTCGGGGCGCAAATCCGGGTCAGTGCCACGCCAGCAGTGCTAGGCCGATGATGGCGCCAGCCAGGGCCGGCCAAGGCTGGTCGCCGGCCCATTGAACCAGCGGCTGCCAGGCCAGCGCCAGCGCCACCAGCAGAAGCCCCAGACGCAGCCGTTGGCCGCGCCGGCTTTCGCGGATCAGCTGCTGGCGGATGCCGCCAAGCGCCTCGCCCTGGCGGCGGCGTTGGCGCTTCTCTTGTTCCATCTGGGATAGCGCCTGATGCGCCAGCACGGGCAGCTCGGGCATCCGCCGGGTCAGCTCCGGGGCCTGCCGCTTGATGGATTCCCACAAGCCCATGACGCCGGCGCGTTCCTGCATCCATTGCTCGAGGAAGGGCTTGGCGGTCTTCCACAGGTCCAGATCGGGGTAAAGCTGGCGGCCTAGCCCCTCGATGTTGAGCAGGGTCTTCTGCAGCAGCACGAGTTGGGGCTGAACCGCCATGTCGAAGCGCCGGGCAGTCTGGAACAGGCCCAGCAGCACCTGGCCAAAGGATATATCCTTGAGTGGCTTCTCTAGGATCGGCTCGCACACCGTGCGGATCGCTGCAGCGAACTCGTTGGCCCGGGTATTTTCACCCACCCAGCCTGACTCGATATGCAGCGCCGCCACCTCATAATAGTCCTGATGAAAGAAGGCTAGCAGGTTGCGGGCCAAGTAGTCCTGATCCTCGCGGGTGAGACTGCCGACGATGCCGCAGTCGATGGCGATGTACTGGGGGTCATGGGGATGCCCCTGGGTGACGAAGATGTTGCCGGGGTGCATGTCGGCATGGAAGAAGTTGTCGCGAAACACCTGGGTGAAGAAGATCTCCACGCCGCGCTCGGCGAGCTTCTTGAGGTCGGTTTCCTGGGCCTGGAGTGCCGCCATGTCGGCGACCGGGATGCCGTAGATGCGCTCTTGCACCATGACCCGCTGTCGCGTCAGCTCCCAGTGGATCGCCGGCACATACAGCAGCGGTGAGTTCTTGAAGTTGCGCTTGAGCTGGGAGGTGTTGGCCGCTTCCTTGTGCAGGTCGAGCTCGTCGAATAGCGTGGATTCGTAGTCGCGGACCACCTCGACAGGGCGTAGGCGTCGGGCTTCGGGCACCAGGGTCAGCAGCTGAGCGAAGCGATACAGCAGCGCCATGTCCTGCCGCATGACCCGCTCGATGGTGGGGCGGATGATCTTGACGACAACTTCCTCGCCGGTATGCAGGCGCGCGCCATGCACTTGGGCGATGGAGGCCGAGGCCATGGGGTCGGCGTCGAAGCGGGCGAAGGCCAGCGCTACCGTCATGCCGAGCTCTTCTTCCACCACCGCGAGGGCCTGATCGCTTGGGAAGGGCGGTACCTGATCCTGCAGCCGTTTCAGCTCGTCGGCGATGTCCTCGGGAAGCAGGTCGCGGCGGGTGGAGAGCATCTGGCCGAACTTGACGAAGATCGGTCCCAGCGCTTCCAGCGCCAGTCGGAGGCGTGCTCCGCGAGAGCGCTCGCCGATGGGCACCAGGCGCAGCGGCGAGAGGCGCAGCAGGGTTCGCAGCACCCAAGGCAGCCGCTCCAGGGGGATCAGGGTGTCGAGTCGGAAGCGGGTGATCACCCAGATGATGCGCAGCAGCCTCAGCAGCATCATGGCGCGACCTGCTCGTCTTTCTGATCTGTTATCTGTCCCGTCGGCTGTGCCGCGAGGCGGCGGTGCAGCCTGGCCAGGCGTGCCTCCAGGCGGTCGACGGAGACCTCCATTTCGGTGAGGTGGTCGCGCAGCACCTCCATCTGGGCACGACCCGGCAGCAGGCGGGCTTCCTCCACCAGGTACTCCGCAAGGTCGGCGCGGAACTCGTCGCGAGTGCGCAGCCCGAAGCGGCCTAGACGGCGCAGGCCCTCGGCCAGGCTGTTGGCGGGAATGTCGCCGAGCCAGCGGGCCAGCTCTCCCTCCCAATCCAGGTCGAGGTCGAGCAGAAGATCGCGGGTCGCCTCCAGTAGCTGGATGCGCCCTCGCACACCCAGCCGGCCCTGAAACATCAGTCGTTCCATTGAGGCGCCGCCGAGCATTGCGCCGGCGGTCTCGGCGTCAACTTCCACCACGGCATCAAAGGCCTCTTCCTCGATACCATCCGGGCGAAGCAGATCGAGGCCCTGGGGGTGGTAATGGATGGCCAGGGCGAGCTCGGGATTCTCCAGGCGGAGCAGCAGCCTCTGACCGGCGAGCCGGGTCAGACGCGAAGGGGAAGCCGGGTCTCTAGCGAGCAGAGCATTTAGGGTTCGCTCCAGGCCGGCCAGAAGCAGGGTCGAAGTCAACGCCATGCCCACCTCAGAGTTTGATGCCGCGATGCAGGGCAACGATGCCCCCGGTGAGATTGGTATACTCCACCCGCTCCAGGCCGGCCATTTCCATCATCGCCTTGAGCGTTTCCTGGTCCGGGTGCATGCGGATCGATTCGGCCAGGTAGCGGTAGCTGTCGGCGTCATTGGCCACCAGCTCGCCAATCTTCGGCAACAGGCGGAAGGAGTACTCGTCGTAGGCCTTCGAGAGTAGCGCGTTGTCTGGCTTGGAGAACTCAAGCACCAGCAGTCGCCCGCCGGGCTTGAGCACTCGGGCCATGGAGCTCAGGGCGGCGTCCTTGTCGGTGACGTTGCGCAGCCCGAAGGCAATCGTGATGCAGTCGAAGCTGTTGTCGGGGAAGGGCAAGCATTCGGCGTTGGCCTGGACATACTCGACGTTGCCGCCGACGCCATGGTCCAGCAGCTTGTCGCGTCCCACGCGCAGCATCGATTCGTTGATATCGGCCAGCACCACTCGACCGCGCGGCCCCACCAGGCGCGAGAACTTGAGCGTCAGATCGCCGGTGCCGCCGGCGATGTCGAGCACGCTATGGCCCGGGCGCACACCGGCGCGCTCGACGGTCAGACGCTTCCAAAGGCGGTGTATGCCCATCGACATCAGGTCGTTCATAACGTCGTAGCGGGCAGCCACGGAGTGGAATACGTCGGCCACGCGGGAGGCCTTTTCCTCGAGGGGCACTTCCTGGTAGCCGAAGTGGGTGGTCTGCTCGTCCCTGGAGCTGGGGTTGGCGCTCATGCGATGGGGCTCCCGAATCGCTGCATGACAGAGGCGGTGCCTCGGATGAGCGCCATTGTAGCCTTCCATGGTGGCCATTGTCTTGAAGGGGTTAGAGCTGCTTGATCTCGATGCCCAGCGGCTCACGGCTAGCGCCGGCGTCCGCCAGGCGCTGCAGGTAGTCCTCCCAGTTGGTCTCACGATGCTCGATCAGCCACCACAGGTAGTCCCAGCTGAAGAGGCCGCTGTCATGGCCGTCGTCGAAGTGCAGCTTGAGGGCATAGCGGCCGGTCTGGGTGATGTCCTTGAGGCCGACGAATTTCTTACCCACCTGCAGGGTGGCGGTATCGCGGCCGTGGCCGCGCACCTCGGCGGAGGGGGAGAAAACCCTGAGATACTCGATGGACAGGCGGTGACTCTGGCCGTCGGCGTAGCCGAGCTCTAGCTCCTGGGCCTTGCGGTGGTAATGCACTCGGGTCGGGATAGGGGCTGTCATAGGATATACCGCGACAGGTCCTCGTCCTTGGCCAGTTCGCCGAGCTGGGAATCCACATAGTCGGCGTCGATGGTCAGCGGTGTGCCGACATCGCTGCCTCTGAATGAGGCTTCTTCAAGCAGGCGCTCCATCACGGTATGCAGCCGGCGCGCGCCGATGTTCTCGGTGCCCTCGTTGACCTGCCAGGCGATCTCGGCGATGCGCTCAATGCCATCCGGGGTAAATTCGATCGCCAGCCCTTCGGTGGCCAACAGCGCCTGGTACTGTCGTGTCAGCGAGGCGGACGGCTCGGTGAGGATGCGCTTGAAGTCCTCCGGCGTCAGGGCGTTGAGCTCAACGCGAATCGGCAGGCGACCCTGCAGCTCGGGTATCAGGTCCGAAGGGCGCGACAGGTGGAAGGCACCGGAGGCGATGAACAAGATGTGGTCGGTCTTCACCATGCCGTGTTTGGTGGACACCGTGGAACCCTCGATCAGCGGCAGGAGGTCGCGCTGCACGCCCTCGCGGGAGACCTCACCACCGCTGGACTGGCCGCTGCCTTTGGTGACCTTGTCGATCTCGTCGAGGAAGACGATGCCGTGCTGCTCCACCGCCTCGATGGCGCGCGCCTTGATCTCCTCCTGGTTGATCAGCTTGCTGGCTTCTTCGTCACGCAGCAGGGCGAAAGCATCCTTGACCGAGACTCGACGGGTCTCGGTCTTCTGCTTGCCCATGCCGGAGAACAGGCTCGAAAGCTGCTGCGTCATCTCCTCCATGCCCGGCGGGGTCATGATGTCGACGTTGGGGCCCTGTTGGGTGAGCTCGATGTCGATTTCCTTGTCATCGAGCTGACCCTCGCGCAGTTTCTTGCGAAATATCTGGCGAGTCGAGCTGTCCTGGCGAGGCTCATCCTCCTGACCGCGAGGCGGCGGCAGGAGGGCGTCGAGGATGCGATCCTCGGCGGCGTCCTCGGCGCGGTGGCCCACCTCTTCTTTGGCCTGCTCGCGCACCAGCTTGATGGCGGCCTCGGTCAGGTCGCGGATGATCGAGTCGACGTCGCGGCCCACGTAGCCCACCTCGGTGAACTTGGTGGCCTCCACCTTGATGAAGGGCGCCTTCGCCAACTTGGCCAGGCGCCGGGCGATCTCGGTCTTGCCCACCCCGGTGGGACCGATCATCAGGATGTTCTTGGGCGTCACTTCCTGGCGGAGGTCGGCGTCGAGCTGCATGCGCCGCCAGCGGTTGCGCAGGGCGATGGCGACGGCGCGCTTGGCGTCCTGCTGGCCGATGATGTACTGGTCCAGGGCGTGGACGATCTCGCGGGGGGTCATCTGGGTCATGGTGGCGGCCTTCAGAGCGTTTCGAGGGTGACGTTGTGGTTGGTGAACACGCAAATATCGCCGGCGATATTCAGCGACTTTTCGGTGATCTCCTTCGCCGACAGGTCGGTGTTCTCGAGCAGCGCCCGGGCCGCGGCAAGGGCGAAATTACCGCCGGAGCCAATGGCGATGATCCCGCGCTCGGGTTCCACCACGTCGCCGTTGCCGGTGATGATCAGCGAGGCGTCCTTGTTGGCCACGGCCAGCAGCGCCTCAAGGCGGCGCAGGGCGCGGTCGGTACGCCAGTCCTTGGCCAGTTCCACGGCGGCCTTGACCAGATTGCCCTGGTATTTATCTAGCTGCGCCTCGAAGCGCTCGAACAGAGTGAAGGCGTCGGCGGTGCCGCCGGCGAAGCCCGCCAGCACTTCGCCGCGGTAGAGACGGCGCACTTTGCTGGCATTGCCCTTCATCACGGTGTTCCCCAGCGACACCTGGCCGTCACCGGCCAGCGCCACCTGGTCACCGCGGCGTACGGATACGATCGTGGTCATGGAGGAGAATCTCCTTGAGGGAGCGAGTGGCTCCCGATGACTTGCGGCGCCGCGGGGATGGTCCCGGGCGCCATAACTGAGCTGAATTAAGAAGTGCGGGCGCCGGGGGAGTATTTCAACCGTCAGGGGTCAGTTCTGGAGGCGAATCAGCAGCGGCTCGATGCCCTGGGTGACCATCAGATCCTCGGCGCGGTTGAGTTCGCGGCTGTCACTGTAGGGGCCGACCTGAACGCGATGCCAGGTCTCGCCGCCGGAGGCCTTGACCTCGCTGACCTGGGCCAGCAGGCCGAAGTCGCGCAGCCGGCGCTGCAACCGCTGGGCGTCGCCGGGTTCTCGGAAGGAGGCCGCCTGCAGCATGTAGCGGTGGTCGTTGGCGGCGGGACTCGGAGCGGCGGGCTCCGGGGCGCTGTCGGCGGCCAGGTTGGCGGCGATCACCTGTGCGATGGGATCGTCGCCGGCTTCGGCGGTAGCCGTCTCCTCGGCGGCAGGCGGTGCCGGCGGACGCGCCGTCGAGGCGGGCATCTCGCTGCGCGGGGCAATCACTTCGGACTCCGGTAGCAGCGTATAGAACTCGAAGGTAGGCATGCGCGGTTCGCTGGGCGCTTCCGGGACCGAGGGTGTGTCCTGGGTCTCCGTCGGGGCGCTGCGCGGCAGCACCGTGGCCAGAGGGGAATCCGCCACCTGCCAGGGGGCCACGCCGTGCTGGTGCTGGGAGAGCAGGAAGCCGGCTGCCAGGCCGGCCAGGCCCCATACCCATCCGGGTAAGCGCCACTCGCCGCGCGGCTTCTTGGCAGGCTGGCGGCGGCTGCTGGTGGCGCCTCGCCGCTTCGGGGGCGGCTGTTTACGGGTCGCCATGACTTACATCTCCTCGGGGGCACTGACTCCCATCAGGTCCAGGCCGTTGCGCAGGACCTGGCGGGTGGCCAGGCCCAGGGACAGGCGAGCATTGCGCAGGGCGTCGTCCTCGACCATTACCTTGACCGCGTTGTAACAGGTGTGGAAGTCGGCGGCCAGGTCCAGCAGATACTGGCCGACCTGCTGGGGTTCCCGGGAGGCGGCGGCGTGCTCCACCACCTCGGGATAGCGAGCCAGGCGGTTCATGAGAGCCTTCTCTTGAGCTTCCTCGAGCAGACCCAGGTTAGCCATGGCCAGAGGGTAGTCGAAAGGCAGACCGTCGGACTCTGTGCGGCGCAGCATGCTGCACACCCGGGCGTGAGCGTACTGCACGTAATAGACCGGGTTGTCGTTGGATTGGGAGCGGGCCAGGTCGATGTCGAAGGTCAACTGGGAATCCGCGCGGCGAGCGGCCAGGAAGAAGCGCGTGGCGTCGCGGCCGACCTCGTCGATCAGATCGCGCAAGGTGACGTAGCTGCCGGCGCGTTTCGAGAGCTTCACCTCCACGCCGGAGCGGGTGACCATCACCATCTGGTGCAGCACGTAGTCGGGCCAACCCTGGGGGATGCCGGCCTCAAGGGCCTGCAAGCCGGCGCGGACCCGGGTCACGGTGGAGTGGTGGTCGGCGCCCTGTTCATTGACCACGCGGCTGAAGCCGCGCTGCCATTTGTCGAAATGGTAGGCCACGTCGGGCAGGAAGTAGGTGTACTGCCCGTCGGACTTGCGCATCACCCTGTCCTTGTCGTCACCGAAGTCGGTGGTACGCAACCACAGGGCTCCGTCCTGCTCATAGGTGTGTCCCTTCTCGATAAGGCGCTCGACGGCGGCCCCGACCTTACCGTCCAGATAGAGTGAGGATTCCAGGAAGTAGACGTCGAACTGCACCCCGAAAGCCTTGAGGTCAAGGTCCTGCTCGCGGCGCAGGTAGGCCACGGCGAAGGCCTGGATGGCGTCGAGATCGTCCGGGTCGCCCTTGGCGATAACGTGGCGGTCATCGGCATGGACCGTATCGCCGGCCAGGTAGGCGTTGGCCACGTCGATGATATAGCCGCCGCGGTAGCCGTCCGCGGGCCAATTCTCATCCTCCGGGTCGAGTCCCTTGGCACGGGCCTGCACCGAGAGCGACAGGTTGCTGATCTGGGCGCCGGCGTCGTTGTAATAGAACTCGCGCGTGACGTCGAAACCGGTAGCCTCGAGCAGCCGGCAGATGCAGTCGCCGATGGCAGCGCCGCGGCCGTGACCCACATGCAGCGGCCCGGTGGGGTTGGCGGAGACGAACTCCACTTGGACCTTGCCGCCCTGTCCGGTCAGGCTTCGGCCGTAGGCGTCACCCGAGTCGAGCACCTGGCTCACCACCTGAGCGGCGGCGTCGGTAGCGGCAAAGAAGTTGACGAAGCCAGGGCCGGCGATCTCCACCTGGCGGATGGCGTCGCTCTCCGGCAGGGCGGCGATCAGGGCCTCTGCCAGCTCACGGGGGGTCTTGCCGGCGGGCTTGGCCAGCATCAGCGCGAGGTTGGTGGCGTAGTCGCCGTGGGCCTTGTCCCGGGTCGGATCGACCTTGATGGGCGGGGCGAGGTCGGCGGGCAGCATGCCCTGCTGCTTGAGGGTGTCGAGGGCGCCTTCGAGCAGCGAAACGATGGTTTCTTTCATGGAACGTTGATTGTCCTGTGGCGCCGAGCGGGGCGAACGGCCGATGAACCGGCGGTGACGAGGCGCTCGCCCGAGGCGCGGGAATGTAAGCGGGGCCTTGATGGGCACGGTCGGTCATTATCGGCAATTGTGGTGCGGCTTTAAAGGGCGGTCTTCAGCTTAGCGTCTGGGGGTCGATATCCAGCGACCAGCGCGTGCGACGCGCCTCGGGGGTGGCTTCCAACCAGCGGGTCAACCAGGCGCAGGCCTGGTGGAGGGCGCTACGCTTTTCGGCACCCAACATCACCTGCAGGTGATAGCGTCCCTGACGGCGCTCCATGGGGGCCGGCACCGGACCCAGGCAGTCTACCGCGAGCTCGCCATCGGTCAGCCAGCTGCGCAGGGCGCCGGCGGCGCGTCGGCCGAGCTCGTTGGCGGCCTCCTCCTTTGCGCTCTCCAGCCTCAGCAGGGCAAGGAAGCGGAAGGGCGGCAGGGCCGCGGCGCGTCGCTCCTCCAGCAGCTGCTCGGCCAGGGCGGCGTAGCCACGCTCGGCCAGCAGGCGCAGATGCGGATCGTCCGGATGCAGGGTCTGTACGAGCACACGCCCGGGATGGGCGGCGCGTCCGGCACGCCCGGCCACCTGCTCCAGCAGCTGGGCGCTCTGTTCCAGAGCGCGGAAGTCGCTGGCGTAGAGGCCGGCGTCGGCGTTGACCACCACTACCAGGGTGACATGGGGCAGGTGGTGCCCCTTGGCCAGCATCTGGGTGCCCACCAGCAGGCAGGGCTCGCCGCGGCGCACCTCGGCCAGTATCTGCTCGAAGGCGTCGCGTCGCCGGGTGCTGTCGCGGTCGATGCGATGCACCGGTACCTTTGGAAATAGCCCGGCCAGGGTCTCCTCGGTGCGCTCGGTGCCGCTGCCCAGTGGGCGAAGATCGATGCTGCCGCACGTCGGGCAGCTCTCGGGCAGGACGCGACGGCGATCGCAGTGGTGGCAGGCCAGCAGAGGCGGTTGGCGGTGCAGGGTCATGCGTGCATCGCAGGCGTCACACTCGGCCAGCCAGCCGCAGGCGTGGCAAGCCAGCGTTGGCGCGAACCCCCGTCGGTTGATGAACACCAGCACCTGGTGGTTGGCGGCAAGGGTCTCGCGGATGGCGTCGAGTACCGGCGGAATCAGCCCCCCCTGGCGGGGGCGGCCGCGCAGGTCGATCAGTTCCAGCTTTGCGGGTCCATGCCGGGTGGCGCGGCGGGTCAACGTCAGGTGGCGCCACTCGCCGCTGCGCGCCTTGGCCAAGCTTTCCAGCGAGGGAGTGGCGCTGCCCAGCAGCAGCGGGATGCCGTGGTGATGGGCGCGGGCCACGGCCAGGTCACGGGCGTGGTAGCGCAGGCCATCCTGCTGTTTGTAGGATCCGTCATGCTCCTCGTCGACGATGATCACGCCGGGCCGCGCTAGCGGGGTGAAGATCGCCGAGCGCGTCCCGATCACGATGGGCGCGCGTCCGCTGGCGGCGGCTTCCCAGGCGTCCAGGCGCTCATGGTCGGTGAGCCCCGAGTGCAGCGCCACTACCGGCACCCGGAAGCGCTTGCGAAAACGCGACAGGGTCTGAGGGGTCAGGCCGATCTCCGGCACCAGCACAAGCGCCTGGCGGCCGCGGCCCACCACCGCCTCGATCAGCTGCAGGTAGATCTCGGTCTTGCCGCTGCCGGTGACGCCCTCCAGCAGGCAAGGGTGGTAGGCGTCGAGCCGCTCATGCAGGGTCGAGAGCGCCACGGCCTGCTCGCGGTTGAGCGGCAGGGCGGGGTCGGCCAGCAGATGGTCGGCGTCCGGCTGGGAGCACGCGGTGAGAGGTTCTTCGCGGGAGTCCACTAATCCCTTTGCGGCTAGCGCCTTGAGCTGTTCGCGGGAAAACGACTGGGCCAGGATCGCCTGGGTGGCCAGGCCGTGAGGGTGCTGGTCGAGCATCGCTAGCAGCTCGGCCTGGCGAGGAGCCCGGGCCAGGGCCTCGGCAGGAACGTCGCGACCCGCCGCGGTGAGCTGCCAGCGCTCCCGGGTGCGTCCCTCCAGGGCGCGCCCCTGGCGCAGCAGTACCGGCATCGCCTGGTGGAGGGTGTCTCCCAGAGAGTGCTGGTAATAGCGAGCCGTGAAGCGGCATAGCCACAGCCAGTCTGCGGGCAGCGGGGCCGAGTCCAGGCAGGTGCTGACGGACTTGAGCTCGGTCAGCGGCAAGTCGCTGCGTTCTCTGCACTCCATCACCACACCCACCACCTCGCGCCGGCCGAACGGCACTCGTACGCGCAGTCCCGGTGCCCAGCCTCCGGACGGGGCCGAGCCACCGGGGCGGTAGTCGAACAGGCGTCGCAGCGGCGAGGAAATTGCTATGCCCAGTACGCGGGGGGGCGATGTCGAAGTGGGCAATTGGCCTCCGGGTTTGGCTCTGGTAGAATGCTGGCCCTCCTTGTCTGCCGAGTGCGGCGAGGATGGTACAGCCGGTTTGCACTCGCGCTTTTGGCTTTCATGATTAATAGACTTCATGACCCATAGATGGCGCGACCGATAGACAACCCGTATGCGGTGCCTGGCAGCAGATCAGGTGGCGGCATACAGCTCAACGAGGCTCAAGATGAAACAAGGTATCCATCCCGAATACAAGACGGTCAATGTGACCTGTTCCTGCGGCGCTAAATTCAAGGTGGGCTCCACCTCTGATCATGACTTTTCCCTGGACGTCTGCTCTGAGTGCCACCCCTTCTACACCGGCAAGCAGAAGCAGGCGACCACCGGTGGTCGTGTCGAACGCTTCAACAAGCGTTTCGGTGCTGCCATCAAGCGCTGATTACGCCGTTCTCAAGACCGTCGAGAAACCCGCCCATCGTGGCGGGCTTTCTCGTTCTTGAGGGGTGAAGTCGCTAGTTGCAGCGGGAGAACGGCGAAAAGCTAAGGGTCATGCTCACGTTTTCGGCCATCAATTGCTGTAAATATCCGGCATCGGCGTCAAACGAGCATACAACAGGCGGGAACCCCCAACAGCTTGAGCAATGGAACGTTTTTCTATATCGTGACATTACGATTCCACACTGACCGGAATGTATCTGTATGAGTGACGCAAGACAGGCTGCGCTGGATTATCACGCTAAGCCGATTCCCGGAAAGCTCTCCGTTGAACTGACCAAGCCCACCGCCACTGCCAGGGATCTCGCCCTGGCTTACAGCCCGGGTGTAGCCGAGCCGGTACGCGAGATTGCCCGCGACCCCGAGAATGCCTACCGCTATACCGGGAAGGGCAATCTAGTGGCGGTGATTTCCGACGGCACCGCTATCCTGGGGCTGGGCAATCTGGGTGCCTTGGCCAGTAAGCCGGTCATGGAAGGGAAGGGCGTACTGTTCAAACGCTTCGCCGGCATCAACTCCGTGGATATCGAGGTCAACTCCGAGAGCCCTCAGGCTTTCATCGACACCGTGGCGCGCATTGCCGATACCTGGGGCGGCATCAATCTCGAGGATATCAAAGCGCCCGAATGCTTCGAGATCGAACAGGCGCTGATCGAGCAGTGCAACATTCCTGTTTTCCATGATGACCAGCACGGCACCGCCATCGTCACCGCGGCGGGCATGCTCAACGCCCTGGAGATCGCCGGTAAGCGCCTGGAAGAAGCGAATATTGTCTGCCTGGGAGCCGGTGCGGCGGCCATCGCCTGCATGAAGCTGCTGGTGGCTTGCGGTGCGCGAGCCGAAAATCTGGTAATGCTGGATCGCAAAGGCGTTATTCATACCGGTCGCGAGGATCTCAACCCCTACAAATCGATGTTTGCCGTCGACACGGACAAGCGCACCCTGGACGATGCCATCGACGGTGCCGATGTCTTCGTTGGGCTATCGGGGCCGGGGCTGATGACGGCCGACCATATTCGCAAGATGGCGCCCAATCCTGTGGTCTTTGCCTGCACGAATCCGGACCCGGAGATTCACCCGGACCTGGCCCGCGAAGTGCGCCCCGATGTGATCATGGCCACCGGCCGTTCGGACTACCCGAACCAGGTCAACAACGTGTTGGGCTTCCCCTTCATCTTTCGCGGGGCGCTCGACGTGCGTGCTGCCCGTATCAACGAGGAGATGAAGGTCGCCGCGGTCCACGCCCTCAAGGACCTGGCCCGCGAGCCGGTGCCCCAGGTGGTGCTGGACGCTTACGAGATGGAGGCGATGAGCTTCGGGCGCGAATACATCATCCCCACACCGGTGGATGTTCGCCTGCTCGAGCGAATTACCTCCGCGGTGGCCCAGGCGGCGGTGGATTCCGGCGTGGCGCGTCGGCCCTATCCGTCCCATTATCCCCTGAAGAGCGTGGACGACGTCTACGGTCTTTGACGCCGTACCGGCTTGACCTGACCGCTGCCAACAATAAGAGATCAACAAGAAGGCCGGCCCATCGGGCCGGCCTTCTTGATTCAGTCGTGATGCCATGAGTCTGGGAGGGCAGACTTGTGCGCTTGCTGTGCGAAGCCGGTAGGCGCCAACAGTGCGGCGCCCCAGGAGTTTGGCAATCAGCGGCTCAGAAGATCGCCTCGTAGGCCCCCGTACCCTGAGAACCGCTGTGCTGTTCCACTTCTCTTTCGATGCGGCGGGGCTGAAAGCTGGGCATGTAGTCCGGGTGGAAGAGTTCGCTGATGCCCCCGGCGTAGCCGTCGGGCAGCAGGCGGCCGCTGTCTGCATCGACCCTAGCCGTGACCAGGCTGGCGGGACGTTCGTGTTTTGCCTCAGGACGGCCTTCAAGGGCATCCCCCATGAAGTCGATCCAGATCGGCAAGGCGGCGTTGGCGCCGTACTCGGCAGTGGTCTCATTGTTGTCCTTGCCCACCCACACGGTGGCCACCAGGTCGGCATTATAGCCGGCGAACCAGGCATCCCGCTGGTTGTTGGTGGTGCCCGTCTTACCGACAATATCGCTGCGGCCCAGCGACTGGGCGGCGCGACCTGTGCCGTTGTCGATCACGTCGCGCAGCATGTCGGTCAGGATGTAGGCGGATACCGGATCCACGACCTGTGGGGCCACCGGATGGCGGCGACCGTCAATCTCGACCTCTGTCTGGCCATTGCGGCAGTCGCGGCACACCACCGCAGGGGTGGCCTCTTCGATCAGCGTATCGTCATCGCCGCGGGTGACGCGTTCGATGAACCATGGGGCGACCTGATAGCCGCCGTTGGCCAGCACCGCATACGCGTTGGTCATCTCCAGCGGAGTCAGGTTGGCGCTGCCCAGTGCCAGCGAGAGCCCGCGGGGCAGGCGTGAGCTGGCGAAGCCGAAGCCCTCGAGGAAGTCGATGGTGGCATCGAGCCCTACCTGCTGCAGCACGCGGATGGTGACCAGATTGCGCGAGCGGGCAAGCGCCACACGCAGACGGGTCGGGCCCAGGAAATCGCCGCTGGCGTTGACCGGACGCCATAGCTCGTTGCTGCCGTCCTGAATCACCACCGGCGCATCGTTGACCACGCTGGCGGCGGTCATCAGGCCGCTGTCCAGCGCTGCCAGGTAGACAAAGGGCTTGAAGATCGACCCCGACTGGCGCTGGGCCTGAACGGCGCGGTTGAATTTGCTGGCCTGGAAGCTGAAGCCGCCCTGCAGCGCCAGGATGGCGCCGGTATCGGGGTCCATTACCACTAGAGAGCCCTCGGCATCGGGGCGTTGGGCCAGGCGCAGGCTACCATCCTCGAGCTCAAGCACGCGCACCAGATCTCCATTGGCGGCGATCTCGGCAGCAGAGCCGGGCTCCGGGCCGCGTGACTGCGCACTGCGATAGGCGCGTGCCCAGGAGAGGCCATCCCACGCGATACTGCGCAACTCCCCGCCGCGGAGGAGTACCTGCATCTCGCGGCCGCTGCTCTCAACCACGATGGCAGGCTGCAGCGGGCCGAAGCCCGGCGTGCGCTCCAGCACTTGCAACCAATTGCTGACGTCTCCCTCGATGCCCTCGATTTCCGTCTGGCTGCGTTCGGCGGCTAGCCGGGCGGTCTCCAGGATCTCGGGAGACTCGTCCAGTTCTTCTTCCAGTCCACGCCGGTCGGTTCGCGCCTGGGCTTCCACAAGGCTGGCGGGGAGATCGCGCTCCTCAGCGCCACGCCACCCGTGTCGGGTGTCGTAAGCGATCAGGCCGTTGGCCAGGGCGTTACGAGCGAAGGGCTGCAAGTCGGCGTCCAGGGTGGTGTGAATGCGATAGCCGCCGGTATAGGCGGTATCGCCAAAGCGCTCCACGGCGAACTGACGGGCCATTTCGGCAACGTATTCGGCGTCTACCTCGGTCTGAGCAATATAGCCACGGGCAGTGATCGGTGCCTGGACCGCCTCGTCATAAGTGACCGGATCGATATAGCCAAGCTCCCGCATGCGGTAAAGAATCCAGTTGCGGCGAATCAGCGAGCGCTCCGGGTTGGCTAGCGGATTGAAGGCCGAAGGTGCCTTGGGTAGGCCGGCAATCATCGCCTTCTCGGCCAGAGTCAGCTCGGCGAGTGGGCGGTTATAGTAGGTCTCGGCGGCAGCGGCGATGCCGTAGGCGCGGTTGCCGAGGAAGATCTTGTTGACATAGAGTTCCAATATTTCTTGCTTGTCGAGTACCTGTTCCATCTGCAGCGCCAGCAGGATTTCGCGGATCTTGCGGGTGAAAGTGCGGTCCAGGGTCAGCAGGTAGTTGCGCGCCACCTGCATGGTGATGGTGGAGCCGCCGGTCTGGATCTCGCCGCCGCTGGCGGCCAGCTCGAGGCCGGCGCGGGCCAGGCCCTTGGGGTCGACTCCCCGGTGTTCGAAGAAGTTGGCATCCTCGGCAGACAGTAGCGCCTGGATAAAGTCCTCGGGGATTTCATCGAAATCCACCGGCATGCGGCGCTCCTCGCCGAACTCACCGATCAGCTTCCCGTCACGGGTGAAAATGCGCAGTGGGGAGTGGAGCTCGAAGTCCTGCAGCTGGCGCACATCGGGCAGTCCTGGGGCGAAATAGAGCGCCGCGCCCACCACGCCCAGGGCCACGGCCGCGGTAAGCGATACCAGCAGCCAGACCAGAGAAAAGAGCAGGGTTCTGATAAACGTCATGAAAAGGCGGTATCCGTGCAGTGAACTGGGGCGTTGCGATGGCGACGTGTCGAAAAGACCGAAACGCTATTATAGGAATCTAGGCGCGGGGTCACCAGCGTTGAGGGCGCAGGTTTGCGGTTAGCCGTGTGAGGATCGGCAATATCATGTAACCTCAATTTACAGGGGGCTAGTCCCCGGGGCTTACCCGACTCCTACCTCGAGGGGCGTGAACAAGGGGTGAGCGTAACAACAAGCGGCAATCCGCATGGATCAGCAGGGGTAGGACGGAGATGCGATTCAGAGCATCCAGCAAGGGACTAATCGGTGTCGATATTACTTCGGCAACCGTAAAGCTCGTGGAACTCAGGCGTGCTGGCGCCAACTATCAAGTCGAGAGCTATGCAGTGCGACCATTGCGCGAAGGTGCCGTGGTTGAAAGGCGAATTCAAGACATGGGAGAAGTGGTCGATGCACTGTCACGGGCGGTGCAGCAGGCCAAGCCTCATTCCCTGCGTGCCGTGGTGGCCGTGCCCGCCAGCGCCGCCATTACCAAGACATTGATTCTGCCCGCGTCGCTCAGCGATGATGAAGTTGAAGCTCGTATTCAACTAGACTCAGACAAACATATTCCATTTCCGTTCAGTGAGGTCGCCTTCGATTTTCAGCGGCTGGGGCTCAACGCGCGCTATGCCGACCAGCAGGACGTGTTGTTGGTGGCATGTCGTCAGCAGGATGTCAGTCAGCTGACGGATGCCCTGTTACAGGGTGGGTTGACCCCCGAGGCGGTGGATGTTGAAACCTTCGCCATGGAGCGTGCCTTCACCGAGGTGCGCCATCAGTTGCCCCAGCTGACCGGCGAAGAGGACTGCGTGGCTCTGGTGGATATTGGTGCCACGATGAACACCTTTCACGTGCTGCGCGAGGGGCGTGTCGTTTACAGCAGAGACACTGTTTTCGGCGGCCGCCAGCTTACCGATGAGATCCGCAACCGCTACGGCCTGAGCCTTGATGAGGCTGGCCTGGCGAAGAAGCGCGGTGGTCTGCCCGAGGACTATCAACGCAGCGTGCTCGACCCCTTCCTGGATACCCTGGTGCAGCAGGTAGGGCGTTCACTTCAACTCTACTACACCGCGGGCCGCAAGCAGGAGGTTCGCCGCATGGTGCTGGCCGGCGGTACCAGCATGCTGCCGGGCCTGGCCGAGCGGCTGGCACAGGAGAGCGGCATGGAGGTCTCCATCGCCAACCCCCTGGCGCGAATGAAGGTCAACACTCGCATCGATGTGCAGACCCTTTCCGGTGATGCTCCGGCGCTGCTGACCGCCTGCGGCCTGGCGATGAGGTCCCGCCCATGACGATCGAGATTAACCTGCTGCCCTGGCGCGAGGAGCTTCGCGCCCGCCGCAGCAAGCGCTTCTTCATAATTCTGGGGTTGGCCGCTGTGCTTGGCCTCGCTGGAGGCTACGGCCTGACCTGGTATTACGAGCAGGAAACCGCTTCCCAGCAGCAGCGCAACGCCCATATTCAGGAGCAGAGTCGCCAGCTCGATTCGGCGATACGCGAGATCAGCGAGCTGGAGGCGATCCGCGAAGAGATGCTGGAGCAGGTGCGTGTGTTTACCGAGCTGCAGATGGGGCGCACACAGACCGTTCACGTGCTCGGCGACTTGACCACTAGCCTGGTGGATGGCGTGCACTACACCCAGCTTACCCGCCAGGGTGACAGTCTGCGTCTGGCCGGCCTGGCCGAGAACAATCGTCAGGTCTCCGACCAGCTAAGGGCACTGGCCGCCGCGGGTTCCTTCACGGTGCCGGTGCTCTCGGAGGTGGAGTCCGAGGGTGGCGGCGAGCGTCGCCGCTTTAGCCTTAGCATGGGCCAGCAGCTCCCCGCAGCCGTGGAAGATAGTGAAAATAGCCAGGCGTCCCTGGAGGAGGGTTCATGAGTCTCAAGGGAGAGATGCGTCGCCTGCGTGAGCTGGACTGGCGCGAACTGGATATCAAGGAAGCCGGCGTCTGGCCCTGGTCCCTGCAGCTGCTCTGCTATCTGCTGGTGCT
>JAIVHL010000126.1 GCA_020201075.1 Halomonas sp.
CGAGGCCGCCGCCTGGGCCAATGCCCAGGACATCCAACACCCAGGGGCCAGCGACGCCTTGCGCACGGCACTGTTTCGGGGCTTCTTCGAAGAGAGCCTGGACCTGTCGGATCCGCAGGCCCTCGTCGAGTTGGCCGATGCGCTATCGCTGGATGGCAGTGCACTACGGCAGTCGCTGGAACAGGGCGATCATCGCCAGGCCGTGATGGACGACCAGCGGATCGCTCGCGAACTTGGTATCCAGGGCGTGCCGGCCCTGCGCTTTTGCATGGATGGTGAACACGCCGGCGTGCTCGAAGGTGCCCAGCCGCGCCGCCAGCTGTTCCTGGCCGTGGAGCGGCTGCTCGACGCCCTGGGTTAGCTAACCAGCTAAGCTGGGGCGTACTCTGCTGCAAGGACGTCAACAAACAGGGAGCCTGACACGTGAGCAACCAGAACAGTGTGATCGCCTTCTACGACGAGCGCATGCTGGCCCATGAACCGGACATCGAAGTGCCGTTCCTTCCAGGACGGATGGATAAACGCATCCGCTCGCTGCTCTCGGGGCTGGGCGTGCCCTGGAAGTACCCGGAACACCCTGCCAGGCTGACTGCGATCCGCCACCTCCTGGAGCTCGAACCGGTGCCCGGCGTCACCTTTGAGGCCGGCATGGCCGCCACGCGGGAACAGTTGGCTCGGGTCCATACCCTCTCCTATCTGGATCACATCCTGGAGCTACGAGGAGAGAGCGCCTGGCTGGACGTTGACACCACGGCGGTGTCACCCGGCAGCGTTGAGGCCGCCGAAGTGGCGGCCGGTACGGCCATCGCCGCGGTGGAAGCGGTCGTTCAGGGTCGGGCGGAGAGCAGCTTCGCGCTGGTCAGACCGCCGGGCCATCATGCCGAGCCGGTCCGGGCCCGGGGCTTCTGCCTTTTCAATAATGTGGCGGTGGCCGCAGCCCACGCCCACCAGGCGCTGGGCTGCGAAAAGGTAATGATCGTCGACTGGGACGCCCACCATGGCAACGGCACCCAGGACATCTTCTGGGCAGACCCAGACGTGCTGTGCTTCGATATCCACCGCGCCGCGCCCTTCTATCCGGGTACGGGCAGCCTCGAGGAGGTCGGAGTCGGCATGGGAGACGGCACCAACATCAATGTCCCGCTGCCTGCCGATGCCGGTGACGCCGCCTACCTCAAGGCGTTCCGCGAGATCCTGGTACCGGCTGCGGAGTGGTTCAAGCCCGACCTGATTCTGGTCTCGGCGGGGTTCGACCCCCACACACATGATCTGGCGATGAATGCCTCCTATGACGGCTTTGCCGCCATGACCGGCATACTGCAGGAACTGGCCCGACAGCAGTGCGGGGGGCGACTGGTCTTCGTGCTGGAAGGCGGCTACAACCTGATCTCACTGTCACACGGCGTGAGAACGGTGCTGAACGTGCTGGCCGGCGATACACCACCGGAACCCGGCCTGCGCGGCATTGCAGAGGTAGAAGCGGCAGCCGCCTTCCATCGCGATGCCTTCGTCAACA
>JAIVHL010000055.1 GCA_020201075.1 Halomonas sp.
GGCCGTGGGTGGCCCGACCGCCGAGCACGGCGAGGATCAGGACTGGGCCGATGCGCTGTCCCATTCGCCGATCCAGACCACTCCGCCACGCCTCTCCCGCGATGCGCCCTTCCTGCAGATGTTCACCTCCGGCACCGTGGGCAAGCCCAAGGGGGTAGCGGTGCCGCTGTCCGCCATGACCGCCTTTGCTCTCTATATGGAGCTGGCCGTCGACCTTCGCGACACCGACCGCTTCTGGAACATGGCCGACCCGGGCTGGGCCTACGGCCTCTACTACGCTATCGCGGGGCCTCTGTTGCTGGGTGTGACCACCCATTTCTGCGAGGCGGGCTTCAGCGCCGAGGGGGCCCTGGCGTTCATGAAGCGTCACCGCATCACCAACTTTGCCGCAGCGCCGACCGCCTATCGCCTGATGAAGGCCTCGGGGCTATTCGATAACGCCCACGAGACTTTGGAGCTGCGTGCGGCGAGCTCCGCCGGCGAGCCGCTCAATACCGAAGTGGTGACCTGGGTGGAACGCTCCCTGGGATGCCCGGTCATGGACCACTACGGCCAGACCGAAACCGGCATGACCTGCAACAACCACCATGCCCTCGGTCATCCCAAGCATGTCGGCGCCATGGGCGTGCCCATGCCCGGTTACAGCCTGGCCATCCTCGACGCCGAGTACAACGAGCTTCCCGCGGGTGAGCCCGGCGTGCTGGCCGTGGACATCGAGAACTCCCCGGCGCACTTCTTCCCCGGCTACACCTGGCAGGAGAAGCACCCCTTCGCCGAGGGCTACTACCTGACCGGCGACGTGGTCATCAAGAACGAGGATGGCACCTTCCAGTTTGCCGGCCGCGACGACGACATCATCACCACCGCCGGCTACCGCGTGGGCCCCACCGATGTGGAAAATAGCGTGATGACCCACCCGGCGGTGGCCGAGTCTGCCGCCGTGGGCCAGCCCGACGAGATCCGCGGCGAGATCATCAAGTCCTACGTGGTGCTGCGCGAGGGCTTCGAGGCAAGCGACGCGCTGGCCGACGAGATTCGCAAGCAGGTCCGCGAGCGGCTCTCCACCCACGCCTTCCCGCGGGTGATCGAGTTCGTCGATGAACTGCCCAAGACGCCGAGCGGCAAGATCCAGCGCTTCAAGCTGCGTGCCGATGCCGTCGACAAGGCGCCGGCCAAATGACGACCCCGAGGAAACCAACATGCAAGTGAAGGACAATACCTTTCTGATCACCGGCGCCGCTTCCGGGCTGGGAGCGGCCACCGCCGAGCGTCTGGTGGCCGAGGGCGGCAGGGTAGTACTCTGCGACCTGAGCGATGCCGTAGAGGCCCACGCCGAGCGCCTGGGCGATGCCGCCCGGGCGGTGCGCGGCGACGTCACTTCGGGCGACGACATCCAGGCCGCCGTGGACGCCGCCATCGCACTCAGCGAAGGTCATGGCCTGGCGGGCCTGGGTCTTGCGGGAGTCGTGCACTGCGCCGGCGTGGTCAGCGTGGCCAAGCTGGTCGACCGCGAGGGCAACCCTGCCGATCTCGACGCCTACCTGCGCACCATCAACATCAATCTGGTGGGCACCTTCAACGTGATGCGTCTGGCCGCCGCGGCCATGGCGAAGAACGCGCCGGGTGAGGACGGCGAGCGCGGGGTGATCATCAACACCGCCTCCATCGCCGCCATGGACGGCCAGGTGGGGCAGTGCGCCTACAGCGCCTCCAAGGCCGGCGTGGTGGGCATGAGCCTGCCCGCGGCCCGCGAGCTCTCGCGCCATGGCGTGCGGGTGATGGCCATCGCCCCCGGGGTGTTCGAGACGCCGATGATGAGCGAGATCCCCGACGAGGCCGCTCAGGCCCTGGCCGCCGCGGTGCCTTTCCCCAAGCGGCTCGGCAAGCCCGACGAATTTGCTCGACTCGCCGAACAGATCATCACCAACGCCATGCTCAACGGCGAGGTGATCCGCCTCGATGGCGGGATCCGCATGCAGTAGTTCGAAAATCAAACGAGCGCTTGACTCTTCGTGCGGCGGCGGCTAATTTCAAACGAATGTTTGAAATCGGCCGCCGCCGCTTTTGCGTCCTCATGGGGCGGCGCCAGGCGGTAGAACCGGCAGCCAAGAAAATGGAGAGTTGAGATGCCCGACTATCAGGCCCCCCTGCGCGATATCCGTTTCGTCATGGACGAGATGCTGGACTATCCGACCCACTACGCTCGTCTGCCCGGCGGTGAGGACGCCAGCCCCGACGTGGTCGGCGCCATCCTGGAGGAGGGCGCACGCTTCGCCCGCGAGGTGCTGCTGCCGCTGAACCAGAGCGGTGATCGTGAGGGCTGCCGGCTGGAGGGCGGTAACGTGAAAGCCCCCAGTGGCTTCAAGGCCGCCTATGCCCAGTTCGTCGAGGGCGGCTGGCCGAGCCTGGCCGCCGACCCCGAGCATGGCGGTCAGGGCCTGCCGCACTCCCTTGCCATGGTGCTCAACGAGATGATCTGCTCCACTAACCTGGCCTGGGGCATGTATCCGGGGCTCTCCCACGGCGCCGCCGATGCCCTGCGCCACCACGGCACCGACGAGCAGAAGGCCACCTACCTGACCAAGCTGGTCGAGGGCACCTGGACCGGTACCATGTGCCTCACCGAGCCGCACTGTGGCACGGACCTGGGCCTGATCAAGACCCGTGCCGTGCCCACCGATGATGGCGCCTTCGCTATCACCGGCACCAAGATCTTTATCTCCGCCGGTGATCACGACCTGGCCGAGAACATCGTCCACCTGGTGCTGGCCAAGCTGCCCGACGCCCCGGAGGGCTCCAAGGGCATCTCGCTTTTCGCGGTGCCGAAGTACTTACCCAATGCCGACGGCGAGCCCGGTGAGCGCAACGGCGTGGTGTGTGGCTCGCTGGAAAACAAGATGGGCATTCACGGCAACGCCACCTGCGTGATGAACTTCGACGCATCGAAAGGCTTCCTGGTGGGTGCGCCCAACAAGGGCCTGGCCTGCATGTTCACCATGATGAACGCCGCACGTATCGGCGTCGGCATCCAGGGCCTGGGCCTCATCGAGGCCAGCTTTCAGAACGCCCTGGCCTATGCGCGCGATCGCCTGCAGATGCGCGCGCTCTCCGGTGCCAAGGCGCCCGAGAAGGTCGCCGACCCGATCATCGTCCATCCGGATGTTCGCCGCATGCTGCTGACCCAGAAGGCCTTCGCCGAGGGCGGCCGGATGCTGGTGCTCTACACCGCGCAGATGATCGACATCGTCGAGCACGGAACTGACGCCGCCGAGAAGGAGAGGGCCGACACTCTGTTGGGCCTGCTGACTCCCATCGTCAAGGCGTTCCTCACCGAGGTCGGCTTCGAGGCGACCAACGAAGGCGTTCAGGTGTTTGGTGGCCACGGTTTCATCCAGGAGTGGGGCATGGAGCAGCTGGTGCGCGACGCGCGCATCACCCGACTCTACGAGGGCACCACCGGCATCCAGGCCCTCGACCTGCTGGGCCGCAAGGTGCTGATGAGCCAGGGCGAGAGCCTCAAGGTCTTCACCAGGGAGATCCACAAGTTCTGTCAGGCCGAGGAGAGCAATCCGGAACTCGCCGAGTTCGTGCGCCCGCTAGCCAAGCTTAATCAGGAGTGGGGCGAGCTGACCATGAGCATCGGCATGAAGGCCATGTCCGACCGCGAAGAGGTGGGCGCGGCAAGCGTCGACTACCTGATGTACGCCGGCTACGTGACGTTGGCCTATCTGTTCGCCCGTGCGGCGAAACAGGCCCGCGCCGTCCTGGCCCACGGCACCGATGAAGCCGCCTTCTACCGGGCCAAGCTAGATACCGCGCGCTTCTATTATCAGCGCCTGGTGGATTTTATAGGCGTCTGAACCGGTATGAGTATCGTCATTCATTGCAGGCAAGTCGCTCGGGTAAGGCCAGCATCTCCTCCAGGGGCAGCGGCCGCGAAAAGAGAAAACCCTGGAGCAGGTCGCACTTTCGACGCACCAGATCCGCTTGCTGCTCCCGGTCTTCCACGCCTTCGGCCACCACCGTCAGACCCAGATGACGCGCCATGGTGATGATGCCCTGAATGATGGCCGCAGTGGGTGGGCTGACGAGGATGTTCTGGATAAACGCCTGATCCAGCTTGACCTTGTTGATGGGCAGGTCGCGCAGATAGCTGAGACTGGAGAAGCCGGTCCCGAAGTCGTCGATGGCCACCGAGATGCCCATCCGGCGAAGGGTGCCGATCCTCTCGATGGCCTGTTCAGCCTCGTCCATCAGGATACTCTCGGTCATCTCCAACTCGAGAAGCTCGGGTGGCAGCCCCGTCGCGTCGAGAATGCCCTGCACTTCATCGAGAAAGCCGTCGCGGCGAAACTGCAGCGCCGAGATGTTGACCGACACCTGACACGCCCGCTCGCCCCTGGCATACCGGTCGGCGAGACTCTGGCAGGCTTCTCGCAGCACCCAGCGGCCCAGGGGAACGATTTGCCCGGTCTGCTCGGCGATGGGAATAAAGACGCCGGGCGATATGATCCCGTGTATCGGATGGTGCCAGCGGATCAGCGCCTCGACGCTGCGAATGCGGCCACTGACGGCCTCGACGATCGGCTGGTAATAGAGCTCGAACTGGTGATCACTCAGCGCGGCGTGAAGATCATGACGCAGCAGCACATGGTCGCTGACCACTTGGGTCCCTTTGCCCCGGTACCACTGCCAGGTATTGCGCCCCTGCTGTTTGGCTGCATCCACGGCCAGATCGGCATGTCGCAGCAGCTCGTGAGCTTGATAAACGGTCTCATCATTGGAGGCGATGCCGACGCTGGTGCTGATGTGAACCAGGCGCCCTTCGATCTCGAAGGAGGGCTTGAAAACGGCAAGGATACGCTCGGCGGCAGTCTCCGCCTCTTCACGCGCCTTGATCTCGGGCATGACGAAGACGAACTCGTTGCCGGAGAGATGCGCCAGGGTGTCGAGAGGGCCAAGCAGCGGACGCAGCCGCTCGGCAACCGCGATCAGCAGCTGGTTACCGATGTGATACCCCAAGCCGTCGTTGATCGCCTTGAAGCCATCCAGGTCGAGGTAAAGCACCGCAAGCCGGTGCTGGTGTTGCTGGCTCCACTCGAGATCCTGCGCTAGGCGGCTATCCAGCGCAACTCGATTGGGGAGTCCGGTGAGCAGGTCGTGGTTGGCCTGATAGGCAATCTCAGCCGCCTGCTCATACTCAAGGCTGATGTCCTGCTGTGTGCCAACAAAGTGGCTGCAGCGGCCGGCTTCATCAAAAATCGGGTTGATCGACATGTTAGTCCACAGCCGGGTGCCGTCCTTGCGATAGTTGAGCAGTACGACTTGTGCCGGGGTACACGTTTCCGTGGCGTGACGGAGTTGGCTGACAGCGTTTTGGCTGGTCTCTGGACCCTGAAGGAAGCGCAGGTTTTGGCCGAGCGTTTCGTCACGGGTATAGCCGGTCATCCGGCAGAAAGCGTCATTCACATAGATGACCGGCGTATCGTGCTGAGTGGCACTGGCCACGGTGATGCCATTAGGACTGGCTTCGATACCCCGCTGGAACAGACGCAGCTCGTCCTCCTGGCGTTTGCGCTGGGTGATGTCGCGACAAATGCCATAGACGCCGACAATCTCGCCATCGACGGTCATCGGAAAATTGGTGATATCCAGATGGTAACGATGGCCATCGCTATGATGACCACAGGTTTCGTAGTGGCGTGAGGCCCCGGCCTTGGCGTCATCGAAGGCGGCCTGGGTCAACTCGCGATAGTCTGGCGCGACGAACTCGTTGAAGTGACGCCCCAACAGGGCCTGCTCCGGGTAGCCGCTGATGCGTTCCACAGCGGCGTTACACCGCTGAAAGCGTCCCTCGAGGTCTAATTCGTAGATTCCATCGGGGTGGTTTACAAACAGCGAACGGTGGGATTCGGCCAAGGTGCGGTGGCGATAGCAATCGCGGTCTCGGACTATCGCTAGAGCGACCAGTGCCGCGGCTTGCTCGAGCCTTGCCATGCTCGCCTCGCAGGGGGCAGTGGGCTCTCGGCTGTAAATAGCGAACGTTCCCAGCAGCTCATCCTGGGAGGAGACCACCGGCACCGACCAGCAGGCGCGGAGCCCTTCGCCAAGGGCGGCATCTTGGAAGCCGTCCCAGCGCGTATCGGTGCGAATGTCCTCGGTGATCACCGGGCGGCGATAGTGGGCCGTCGTACCGCAAGTCCCCATCTCCGGGCCAATGCGGATATTTTGCATAAGCGCCGTGAAGTGCCGGGAGAAGTGTCGACTGGGCACGAGGCTGAGCGTCTCGGTCTTGGCGTCAAAGCGCATGATCGATACCAGCGCACCTGGCAACACCATGTCCATCGATTCCGCAATGGCAGCCAACGTGTCTTCGAGAGGCGCCTGCCGGGCGATCAGGTCGTGGATGGCTTGCTGGGCTTCCAGCAGGGCGAGTTCGTTGGTCACGTCTTTGCCTCTTGGTACGCCCCTCTCAGGGCCTGTGAGGGGCGCCTTAACCTGCTTCACTGTCGTCCACCGCATCTCTCGGTTATTCGCCTTGATACCGTCGTCGGCATTCAGCCTAACTGATTTTGGCCGGCTCTTCGTGTGTGCGATTCGTGTGTGCGATAGGTGTCGGGGCTCCCGGCGCTTCAATGATAAGCTGACAACTATCGTTCAGCCTTTATTTTTATCTTTTTCCAGGGCGCTGCGATCCAGCGTTGTTCAGGAGCTGCCTATGCGAGTCTTCGCCAATCCGGTCGGCCATGGGTCTTTGTGGTTCGACAACCTTTCTACTGCCACCGGTACGCCGGTTGCCTACGACCCTCAAGCCAGGGCGTTCATCACCATGCCGCCGTTTTGCGCCAATCGCGAGGTGATCGGCTGCAACTGGATAGCTCCCAAGCAGGGCGATTTCTGTCGTGCCTGCGCCATGACCGAGCTGGCCCCGGATACCTCCATCCCGAATGCCATCCCTCATTGGAACAAGACCGAGGCCGCCAAGCGCTGGGTAATCGATAATCTGGGCCGCTGGAACTGGTTTCGGCCCGAGGATCCCGGCGCTCGCCCCGTGTTTCACATGCTGGCCGAGGGCCATACCCCGGTACCCATGGGGCATGTCGGTGGCGTGGTGACGATCAGCGTGGCGGAGGCCGATCCGGTGCTGAGCACCACCCGTCGCGAGGCCCTTGAAGAGCCTTACCGCACGATGATCGGCCACATGCGTCATGAGATCGCGCACATGCTCTGGTGGCGCCTCAGCCTGCGGGAGGATTTTCTCGACGCTTTCCGGGACATGTTCGGCGATGAGCGGCAGGACTATCCCACCGCGCTACAGCATCACTACCACAATGGGCCGCCGCCTGACTGGAGGTTGAGATTCGTCAGCACCTATGCTTCTGCCCACCCCCACGAGGACTGGGCCGAAACCGCTTCCCATCTGCTGCATCTCACGGATATCGCCGACAGCTTCGTTGCTGCCGGCCTGTCTTCTGTCGACCTGCCTCACGCCGGGTGGGACCCCTACATGGAGGCCGACGCCGAAAACTTGATCAACGTGGCGGCGCATCATGTCATGGCGGTCAACCACATCAATCGCGCCATGGGGTTGCCGGATCTATATCCCTTCGTGATTTCCGACGAGGTCCGCCGCAAACTTGTCTTCATGCACGACTGGCTGCGCAGGGGCGCCCAGGGCCTTTAACTATTGCAGCACACTCCAAAGGGGATGCCGGGTGCCAGTTGCCTCCTTTGGCCACTTACGTAAGGAAACGGCATGTCCCGAACGACTCGCCTGCAGGACCTGATCCGGGTTCTGCGCCACCACCAAGGCCCGATCGGCGGGCCCGATCTTGCCGCTGCGCTGGGCGTTACCCTGCGCAGTCTCTACCAGGATATCGCCGTACTCCGTGCGGTGGGCGTCGAGGTGATCAACGAACCCGGCCAGGGCTACGTGCTGCCGCCGGAGGTCAGGCTGCCCCCCGCGGCTCTGGCGGAGCCCGACTCAGCCGAGCGGGCTCGAGCCGACGCCACCCTCAACGAGCCGGATGAACTCGTCTTCTACACACACCCGCTCTCCCGAGGCGGCATCGTCCACTGGATGCTCGAGGAGCTCGGAGCCAGCTACCACATGGTTCCCCTGGCGTTCGGTGAGACCATGAAGGCACCGGACTACCTGGCCATCAACCCGCTGGGCAAGGTGCCGGCCATCCGCCACGGCGGTACGGTAGTGACCGAGGCCGCCGCCATCTGTGCCTACCTGGCCGATGCCTTCCCGGAGGCCGGCCTGGCGCCACCGCCCGCCGCCAGAGGCGATTACTACCGCTGGCTGTTCCTCGCCGCCGGTCCCCTGGAGAGTGCCATCGCCCTCAATGATCTCGGCGTGCAGCCCACGCCCGAGCAGCAGATGCGCCTCGGCTGCGGCGATTTTTGGACGCTGGCGGACACCCTGGCAGGCGCCCTTGCAGGGCGGCGCTATATCGCCGGCGACACCTTCAGTGCAGCAGACGTCTATGTGGGCTCGCACATCGGCTGGGGCATGCAGTTTGGCACCCTGCCGCGCCGCCCTGAGTTTGAGGCCTACTGGGCCGGTCTGTGCGAACGCCCGGCTCGCCAGCGCTGCGAGGCCTTCGTGCAGCAGGCGCTGGCTCGCTAGGACCGATGATAGGAGCCCCTGCGCACCGTCATTGGCCTGTTCCCTGGTGGCACCTCGCCGTTCCGGTTCTGGTACTGATGCTGTGGTCGCTGGTGGGCAGTGCCTGGGCCGGGTGGCTATTTCTACCGGTCTGGGTGCTGGCCACTCAGCTGATTGCGGCCGGAAGCCTGGAGGCGGCCCGCCTGCGTCGCCGCGCCTGGCTGGGGCAGTACCTGCGAGACGGCTCGCCCTGGCATCGGCGGCTGCATGGCGGATCGGTGATGGTGGTCTGGCACCAGCTCCTCGCTGCTCTGCTGGCGCTGGTGCTGTTGGTAAAGCTGAGGTTGCTGCCGCCGGTCGCCTGGTTGCTGCTGCTGGCGGGAGCTGTCGGCCTGGTCCTTGCACGGGGCTGGCTGCGTCGTCGCCTGGCCCCGCATGTGGTCGAGGCGCGGCTGATGGCCATCACACGGCGCCTGCTGGTGGCCATGGTCGCCGGCCCGCTGGCCCTGGCGCTGGTCGGGATGGTGCTTTTGAGCCCTCAGCCTTGGCTGATCGGCCTGGATTGGGAGGCGGCTCTGATGCGCCACCTGCCCAGCGGCGAGGGCGGTTCGCTGCTGGGCTTCTTCGAACGGCTGGCGGCCGCCGCCGAAATCACCCGCGCCTGGGTCATGCAGAACGCCGAGGCGCAGCTGGGACTCGGTGCCCTGCAGATCCTGCTGGGCTGGCTGCTGATGCTGCTGACCCAGGGGGCCGTCGCCTGGGCCTTCGTGCGCTTGCTGGTCGGCGCGGATGCGCTGCGCGGTGAGGAGGTATCATGAGCGTATCGACTATGTTCCGGCTAGAAGGGGCGGTGCGACCGGGTGGCTGGCGCGGCTGGGCGCTGTCGATGACGGTGGTCGCGCTGCTGCTGGTGCTCCTCGAGGGCGGCTATCGCTGGCTCGAGGCGCGCAGCCAGGCGCCACTGTTCAGGGTGATTGTGGCGGGGGAGTCGCTGACCCTGGACGACGAGACCCACGCCGACTTCTCACGCGATCTGACGGCGCTCACCGCTGAGATCCAGGCCCAGCTTGCGGCGCGTATGGCACCCTGGGTGGACGCGCGTCTTGGATCGGCCTTCGAACCTTTGGCCGTGGCGGTGCCGGGCTACCTGGACTGGTACTTTTCCGCGGCGGGTAGTTATCTGCGGCTCAGCAATGCGATGGTCGGCGACCTGGATGAGTGGCTGGACGAACAGCTCCATGAGCGTTTGATCGCCCCAAGCGGCATCGAGGCGGCGC
>JAIVHL010000056.1 GCA_020201075.1 Halomonas sp.
ACAGCGACTTTCGTCGCGTGGTGGCCGAGGGTCGCGCGCCCGATACCCCGGTAGGTGACATAGTCGGTGATCGGCTGGTGGCGATACAGTCCGACGAGTCAGTGCACGAGGCGATGCTCACCATGCTGCGCAATAACATTCACCACCTGCCGGTGATGTACCGTCGACATCCGGTGGGCATCGTGCACCTCTCCGATATCATTCGTCACGAGACACACTCGAGCCTTTACCTCGTCAGCAATATCTTCAATCAGTCTTCGGCCGAAGGCCTGGCCAAGCTGGCCCCGGATGTACGTTCGGCCTTTGTGCGCATGGTGGAGGATGGCGCCGACTCCCGGATGATAGGCAGCGCCCTTTCCACCATTGGCCGCAGCTTTACCCGCCGCCTGCTGGAATTGGCGGAAGAGGCGCTGGGTCCGCCGCCCGTCCCTTATTGCTTCATGGCCATGGGCTCTATGGCGCGCAACGAGCAGAGCCTGGTGACCGACCAGGACAACGCACTGGTGCTCGACGATGCCTTCGATCCCAAGGCTCATGACGCCTACTTCCTCGAGATGGCGAAGATCGTCAGTGACGGCCTGCATGCCTGCGGCTACACCTACTGCACCGGTGACATCATGGCCACTAACTCTCAATGGCGGCAGCCGCTCTCCGTGTGGAAGCGCTACTTCCGAGATTGGATTCGCGACCCGACCCCGGAGCGACTGCTGCACAGTTCGATTTTCTTCGACCTCGACGCCGTCTACGGCGAAAACGTTTACGTCGAGCAGCTCCAGGATCTGGTGGCCGAGCTGGCCCCCAAGAGTGCGCTGTTCCTTGCTGCCATGGCCCGCAACGCCCTTAATCGGACGCCGCCGCTGGGGTTCTTCCGCACCTTCGTAATGGAAAAAGACGGCAAGCAGAACAACTCCATCAACCTCAAGCGCCGCGGCACCGCGCCGCTCACCGACCTGATCCGGGTCCACGCCCTGGCCTGCGGTTCCCGGGCCCAGAACAGCTTCGCTCGCCTGGATGACATCGACCGCACCCAGCTTCTGGCGCAGGGGGTCAGCGGAAAGCTGCGCTATGCCCTGGAGTTTCTTTCCATGGCGCGCATCCACCACCAGATGATCGACCTGCAGCACGATCGGACCCCGGATAACAACATCGAGCCGGAGAACGTCAGCGACACCGAGCGCCACACCCTGAAGGACGCCTTCCAGGTGCTCAGCAACGCCCAGAAGTTTCTCAAATTCCGCTACCCGGTCCCTTCCAATGCGGTGCGCTCCCCGCAAAGACCACAGTGATGTGGCTGCCAGGCAAAGTGCGGCAGCCGGCTCCTGGCTGGCCTGAATACCTGGCCGACCGCGCCGCCAGGGCCGAACACCCGCTGCTCAACGACTATTTTGCAGCGGGCTGCCCCGATCCGGCCACTCCCATGGGAGAAGTGCCGATGGTGGCGCTGGATATCGAGACCACCGGGCTGGATCCGCGTCGCCATGCCATTGTCAGCATCGGGGTGGTGCCCTTCAGTCTGGCGCGCATTCCGCTACGCGAGAGGCGCTACTGGGTGCTCAAGCCCGCCAGGGTGCTTACTGAACAATCGGTGACCCTGCACCGCATTACCCACGCCGAAGTAGAGAACGCTCCTGATCTCGCCGAGATCCTGCCGGAGCTGTTTGAGCTGCTTAAAGGGCGGGTCACGGTAGTGCACTATCGCCACATCGAGCGCCCCTTTCTGGACAGCGGTATCGAGGCTCGGCTGGGGGAGGGAGTGCGCTTTCCGATGATCGACACCATGTCGCTTGAGGCCCGACGCTACCGCCAGTCGCTGTGGGCGCGCTTTCGCCGCTGGCTGGGCCGTCCGCCGGTATCGATCCGCTTGCACAACAGTCGGGAGCGCTACGGGCTGCCCGCCTATCAGGGGCATCACGCGCTGGTGGATGCCTTGGCCACCGCCGAACTGCTGCAGGCTCAGGTGGCGAACCGCTACTCCCCTGAGACCCCGGTAAGTGAGCTGTGGAGCTGAACGCAAAAGGGCGGCCAGTGGCCGCCCTTCTGCGTTCATGCTGCGTTCATGTTGCGATAACGGCTGGCATCAGCGCGGTTCGCTCATCAGCCCCTTGACGATGGCGTAGCAGCCGACCAGCAGCACCAGGGTGAAGGGCAACCCGGTGGTGAGGGCGGCCGTCTGCAGGGCGGCAAGACCGCCACCCAGCAGCAGGGCGATAGCCAGCGCACCCTCGATCAGCGCCCAGAAGATACGCTGGGGCTTGGGGGCGTCTACCTTGCCGCCGGCGGTGATGGAGTCGATCACCAGCGAGCCGGAGTCCGACGAGGTGATGAAGAACACGATTACCAGAACAATACCGATAAATGAGGTAATGGCGCTCAGCGGCAGATACTCCAGCATAGTGAAGAGCTGCAGCTCCAGAGCGGCATCCTGTACCTCGGTGATGCCGGAATTGACCACCTGGTCGATGGCCGTAGTGCCAAAAGCGGTCATCCACACCACCGAGGCGAAGGTCGGGATCAGCAGCACCGAGACGATCATCAGTGTCGGACCCACGATGATAACGAAGCCCAGCAGCAGGGCGGCAAGCACCATATTGATCTGTGAGAGACGTTGCACGCCCTTGTCAACGCCGAGCATGATCGAGCCCAAGGCCACGAGGGTAATGCCCAGGATCAGCAGTACCAGAGTGGTGTCGCCGGAAGGGATGCCGAACAGGTACTCAAGACCCCCGGCCGCCTGGGTGGCGCCGATGCCCAGCGAGGTCGTCAGGCCAAACAGGGTAGCGAAAACCGCCAGGATGTCGATCACATGCCCCGGCCAGCCCCAGACGCGCTCACCCAGAATCGGGTAGAAGATCGAGCGCATGGTCAGGGGCAGGCCCTTGTTGTAGGAGAAGATGGCCAGCGACAGGCCCACAATGGCGTAGGCACCCCAGGGGTGTAAGCCCCAGTGGAAGATGGTGGCAGCCATGCTCAGGTCGATGGCGCCGGCTTGATCACCTGCGGCAGCACCTAGCGGGGCCCAGTCGGTGCGTATGCCATCTTCGCCCACGCTGATACCGCCCATGGCGGTGCCGTAGTGGCCCAGTGGCTCCGCCACACCGTAGAACATCAGCCCGATGCCCATGCCGGCGGCGAAGAGCATCGAGAACCAGCCCAGGTAGCCAAAGTCCGGCGTGGCATCGGCACCGCCGATGCGCACCTTGGCCAGAGGGGTGAATATCAGCACTATTGCCAAAATAACAAAGACGTTGGCGCCTAGAATGAAAAACCAGCCAAGATTGGTGGTCAGGAAGCTGAACATGCTGTTGAAGATCGGCTCCATCTGATCCTGCAAGGCTAGCGTCAGGACCACGAACAGCAGAATCACGATCGAAGAGAAGACGAAGACCTTGCCGTGCAGGTCCACATTCACGCCTAGGGGTGAGGCGGTGATGTTGTCCTGTCCAATCACATAGTCGGTATCAATGAGGTTTACTGCCCCCTCCGGGGCCGGAATACCCTCGGAGCCTTTATTCGGCTTTTGGGGTTTATCTTGATTGGGTGGTTTTGCCATCTAGCTGTCTCCCTTGCGTTGCGTAGAGTCGCGCTGAGGTTATGTCATTGCGCAGAGTATTACGTGGCGCGGGGTAGTACGCGGCGCAGGTTCAGCGTTTCCTGGGACGAACCAGGAATACTGAGACATCGGTGTGGGTGGCCACCTTGCCGCCATGGGACGGCATGATCACGTCCAGATTCTTGGGCGGATGGGTGGGCATCACCACCAGATCGGCACCCACTTCCTTGATCACCTTGATCAGATCGTTATCGAGATCGGCAATGGGGTCGGGGCTGACGATGGTGTGGGTGCTCACCGGCTGTCCGTGTACATCGGAGCGCTTCTGAGCGAAATCTTTCAGCTTCCGTGTGAACTCCTCCGGCGTGCGGGCGACGCTGCCCGGTGCACTGGAGGTAACGCCTACGTAACACACCTCGGCGTCGTAGTGCCGCGCCAGGTCCGCTACCGTTTCAAGAGTCGGCTCGATCAATTCGATGTGGGCGAGGTCGATCGGCACCATGATCTTGTGATACATCACGGTATCTCCTTTTCGGCTGCAATAGTTGTCGGCTGCAATAGCTGTCGGCTTCAAGAGCCCTCGAATAAGCCTTCTTCCGGAGGACTTATCCAGCTTAGTCGGCATCTTGTGAAACGGCGATTCAACGCCTGGATCGACTCAGGGGACATGACTATACCTACGTGGAGCGTTAATTCCGAACTTCCAGGCATGATTCACCGAGCTGTCAGTCCGCCGGCAGCAGGCGGTAGAGGCTGCCACGGGCGGCATCGTTGAGCAGATAGAGGGCGCCGTCGCGACCTTGGCGAACGTCGCGGATGCGCCCGACCTCGCCGTCGAGAATCACCTCGCTCTCGGCCACGGCATTGCCCTCGAGCACTAGGCGCTTGAGCAGCTCGCTGCGCAGGCCGCCGGCCAGCAGGTTGCCTTCCCATTGCGGAAACTGCCCGCTGGTTACCTCGGCTAGGCCGGAGGGGGCGAAGCGGCCCTCGAAGATGTACTCGGCGTCGCGCATGCCGGGCAGCGAATCGGCGCCGATGGGCCGGCGGGTAGAGTAGTCCAGCCCCAGGCTCACGTCGGGCCAGCCGTAGTTCTCGCCCCCTTGGATCAGGTTGAGCTCGTCGCCGCCCAGCGGGCCGTGCTCGGTGGCCCAGACGCGGCCGTCGGCGGCTACGGTCATGCCCTGGATGTTGCGGTTGCCGATGCTGAATAGCGCGTTCAGGGCCCCTTCGTCATCGATGAAGGGGTTATCGTCCGGCACCCCGCCGCTGGCGCTAAGACGCAGCACGCTGCCGGCATGGTCGCCGCGGTCCTGGGCGCGGGGCGGCTGACGACCGCGGTCGCCGATGCTCATCAGCAGGGTGCCGTCGGGCAGCCAGGCCAGGCGCGAGCCATAGTGGCGGCCGGGGTCGGAGAAGCGGTCCTGAACGAAGAGCTCCTCGACGCTCACCAAGGCGCTCCCTTTCAGGCGGGCGCGGGAGAGGGCGGTGGCCGTGCCGCCGCTGCCGGCCTGGCTCCAGGTGAAGTAGATCCAGTCGTGCTCGCCGCCCTCCTGGCCGTAGTCGGGGTGGAGCACCACGTCGAGCAGGCCACCCTGGCCGTTGGTGCTGACCCGGGGCACGCCGCCCAGGTGGGTGACCTCGCCTGCCTCGCTGATGTGGGCCAGGCGGCCGGGGCGTTCGCTGACCAGGAAACTGCCGTCGGGAAGCTGAGCCGCCGCCCAGGGATGCTCTAGCCCGCCGGCGATTCGCTCCAGGCGCAGGTCAAGGTGTTTGGTGTCGATTCGCTCGACGATTATTTCGGGCAGTGTCTCGACGGCCAGCGCCTGGCCGACGATGGCGAGCCCCCCCAGCAGCAGGGCGGCGGGCAGTGTCTTCTGATGGGTCGGCATTCCGTTCTCCCCCTGGTTGGTGTCGCATGGCGCGGTTGGACTCTTGGGGTGGGTCAACCAACAGTCTAGCGGCCTTGTACTAACAGCCCCATCAGCGACTACAGCGAAAGGGGGGGCAATGTCGCCATATGGCGGCGCTGCCGGCTACATCAGCCAGGCTAGCAGCAGCGGCAGATAGAGCAGCGACATCAGGGTCGAGCAGAATACCAGGCTAGCCACGTACGCCGGTTCGCGGCCGGCCTTCTGGGCAAACAGGTAGTTGAACACCGCCACCGGCATGCTCATCTGCAGCACCAGGACGCTCAGGGCCAGCGCCGGCAGCCCCAGCAGGGCGCCGATGCCCCAGGCCAACCCCGCCGCCACGGGGATGCGCAGCAGGCTGAAGCCGACCCCGGACTTGAGGCTACGCACCTGGATGCTGGCCAGCGACACTCCCAGGGTGATCAGCATCAGCGGCACGGTGAAGCCGGAGATCAGGCCGACGCTGTTGCCGAGCCAGCGTGGTAGTTCGGTATCGGAGAGCAGCAGCCCCAAAGAGATCACGATGGCGTAGACAGTGGGGGTGCGCGCCAGCGTCCTGAGGGCATTGCTCTGGCTCGCCATGACCGCACCCACGGTGAACTGGAACAGCGAGACGGTGACCATTACCGTGATCCCGAAGGCGAAGCCGGCGCTGCCGAAGGCGTAGAGCACCACCGGCAGGCCCATGTTGCCGGTGTTGGGATACATCATGGGCGCCAGCACCACCCGCCAATCGCGGCCCAGCAGGCGCGCCATCAGAGGGGTGGCGGCGGCCATGGCAGTCATCACCAGGGCGGCGGCCAGCATGGTGCGCCCGACGCTTCCGGCGTCGATATCGGCATTGGCCAGCGAGGCGATGATCAGCGCCGGGGTGCCGATGTTGAAGACCAGCCGGGTGACAAACTCCACCGGGTAGGGGTGACCCAGCCGCACCCAGCCATACCCGAGGCCGGCGCCAGCCAGCACCGGGGCCATCACAGCGAAGAGTTCGGCGATCATCAAGAGGTCCTTGGGGATTCAAAGCGCGTCATTGTCCTCATTCCGCAGGGGAGGTGGCAAGCGCCAGGGGTCAAGGGCGTGCCCTGGCCTTGCGCCGGGCTGGGTCGACGCCCCACCAGGGAGAAGGGGCAGCATTGGCGGGCGACCGCTATGCCGCCCAGTGGCGGGTGCAGACCGGGGCGCTGGCGATAGGAGAGCCGCTCGGCTGAGGCGTTGCCGGTGGTGATCCTCTTCGTCACGGCGGCGTTGCTCGGGGCCCCATTCTGAACAAGACTCGATTCACCACCTTGGATCAGGAGCGAGTGCCATGTCAGCGAACGCAAGGTCAAAAAACTCAGGGCGGCAGCGGCATGAATGGCGAGGGCGCCCGGCGCTGATCACCGCCCTGCTGACAGCGGGCATGGCCCTGCCGGCGGCGGCTGTTGCTGCAGAGCCTGTTCTTACGGCAGCGGAATCCGACCCGGTGGCGCTTGGCTGGATGCAGGGCTTCCCGCCGCCGCCCGAGCGCATCATCGGCCAGCCCGACAGCGACTATTTCAGCTTTCCTAAACTGCGCTGGACGGTATGCCATTTTCGAGAGCTGCTGCCGACCCGGCGGGTGAGCCGTGGCCTCGAGGCGCCGCGACCGTTTCCCTATGCCCTGGACCCCAGCATCGACTCTGTCACCTTCACCCCGCTGGGGAGCGGTGAGCCGATGACCTGGGCGGCGGCTTTCGAGGCCAACTACACCGACGGCATTCTGGTGCTGCACGAGGGGCGGGTGGTTCATGAGCGCTATGCGGGCTGCCTGGACGAAGCTGGCGTGCATGGCGCCATGTCGGTGACCAAATCGGTAACCGGCCTGCTGGCCGAGATCCTGGTGGCCGAAGGCGCCCTTGACGAGACGGCCCTGGTAGCGGAAATCCTGCCGGAGCTGGCGGACAGCGCCTTCGGCAGCGCCACCGTGCAGCAGGTCATGGAGATGACCACCGGTCTCGACTTCAGCGAGGACTACGCCGACCCCGGCGCGGAGATATGGACCTACAACGCGGCGGCAAGCCCGCTGCCCAAGCCCGACGACTACGAAGGGCCGCGCAGCTACTACGAGTTCCTGGCCACGGTGCAGCCGGCCGGCACCCACGGCGAGGCCTTCGGCTATCGCACCGTGAACTCTGATGCTCTGGGGTGGATCATCGCCCGTACCGCCAACCGTTCGGTGGCGGATCTGGTCAGCGAGCGGCTCTGGCAGCCCATGGGCGCCGAGCAGGACGCCTACTTCACCGTGGACTCCATCGGCACTCCCTTCGCCGGCGGCGGGCTGAGTGCCAGTCTGCGCGACATGGCGCGCCTCGGGCAGCTGGTGCTGGAGGGCGGCGAGCTCGACGGTGAGCCGCTCTTTCCCGAAGCGGCGGTGGCGCGTATCCGCCAGGGGGGCGACAGCGACGCCTTCGCCCGGGCCGGCTACGTGAACCTGCCCGGCGGCAGCTACCGCGGTATGTGGTGGGTGCTGCACAACGACCACGGCGCCTTCGCTGCGCGGGGCGTGCACGGCCAGACGATCTACGTCGACCCCACCGCACACATGGTGATCGTGCGCTTCGCCTCCCACCCGGTGGCGAGCAACGCGGCCAATGACGCGACCTCGCTGCCCGCCTATCAGGCGCTGGCCGAGTATTTGATGGAGCGCGAGCCGGGAGCGGAGTAGGAGGTCACCGCTTCACCAGCACAGCATCCAGGGTGACCGGCACCTCGTCGCCGATCTGCTCGTAGCCGAGCAGCAGCATCACTGAGCGCAGGGTGGGGCCGGCCATCAGCGCCTGGCCGTCCAACGCTACCCGCTCGGCGTTGGTGACGCGCACCCTGTCT
>JAIVHL010000185.1 GCA_020201075.1 Halomonas sp.
GAACAGGGGCCTCCGGGCTCCTTTCTTGTGTCTGGCCGTTTCATAGATTTCCTTGGCATGCCCCCACCCCAGGGGGCATATCTGTGGGCACAGCCTCGAAGCCAACCACCTGATGCCCCAGCTTCGCAATAAGCCGCGCCAGACTTTCTCGCGTCTTAACCGCAACCCGGTGCTAATCAGCCTGATGGTCTGGCTGCTGACCCACTTCGGTCTGCTGCCGGTATAGCGTCGCACTCGCTTACTCCGCCACCTGCTCATCCTGAATTCGTTTCACAATCTTTGTCATAGGGTCATGCCCACTCTCAACTAATACGCGGCGCTCTTAGCCTTTGGATTCTCCACGCATTGGAGAGCGCATCGGCACCCATTACGAGCACACCGGGTATCGATCCAGCCTGAAGATTGAAGACGAGCCACAGGAGACTGCCTGCCAACAGGGCGCCTCGTCGCGGCAGGCCATGAAGGAAGAACACCCCGACACTGCCAGCGACCACGGCAATGACCGGCAGGACATCCCAAGCACTCCGCCAGCTCACTCCGCCCGAAATCACATAGAGCGTAATGAACAGACCAGCCAGCCAGGCGCCTCGGTGACGAATAGCAATCAGGTTGCGTACCGCCGTGATGAGGTTGAGCAGGGCCGCCGTGGGCTGGGTCAGCATCAGAAAATGCAGGCTCCAGGCCAGACAGGAACCGGCCAGGAACAGAAGCATCCTCACGTCCTGACGGCACTGGAACGCCAGCACGCCCAGCAGCGCCGCCACACCACCGATTCCCTGGGCCCACAGCCAGGTGTCGCTCACGCGTCATCCAGCCGGGCAGGCAGAGTGCCTGGCGCCAAGGGAAGGCTTTGACAGCGTGACCAGATACGCTCATAGGCGGGACGCAGCGTCTCGGTCAATCGTTCGGCCTCGCCAATGGCCGGCCTCAGCCGCGACATGGCCTGCTCGATACGCCGAGAAATAGCCCGCTGGTCGAGGCGGGTCAATTGGCCATCGGCCACGACGCGCTCCCCCTCGACAAACACCGTGTCGATGCTGGCTCCGCTCTCGCCGAACACCAACTGGCGCAGGGGGTTGTTGAGCGGCGTAAAGGCTGGCCCATCGAGTCGGTAAAGCACCAGATCGGCCCGCTGGCCGGGCGCAATCCGCCCCAGGCGATCCTCCTGCCCCAGGGCGATGGCGCCCCCACGGGTAGCTGCGTGAAGCGCTTCCTCTGCACCAATCCACCGACGGTAGTCATCGCCGCGCAGCTTGTGGATCAGCGCCGTATTTGCCACCACACGCAGCATGTCGGTTGATTCCAGGGAACCGCACCCGTCGGTGCCCAGGCTGACATTGACCCCGGCATCGAGCAGGGCGCGCATGGGCATCAGTCCGGAACCCAGCTTCAGGTTGCTGTTGGGATTGTGCTGCACGCTGGCGCCGCTTGCCGCGATTCGTGCGATGTCATCCGGGGTCAGCCACACCGCATGGATCAACGAGGTTCCCGAAGACAGAAAGCCCAACTCGTCGAGGTGCTGAAACAAGGTCTTGCCGCGCTCATGCCAGGCGGAGGCGGCCTGAAGGCGAGTCTCCTGGACGTGGATGATCACCGGCAGCTGGGTGCGATCGGCGAGCTCGCGCACCTGGCGCAGGAAGCCATCGCTGCAGCGCTGGGGTGCCGAGGGGGCCAGCAACACGCCGACCCGGTTCGCTCGCGGGTGGCGACCCGCCGCAAGCGACTCGACGAAACGCAGATACTCGGCGGGTGAAGTCACCTTACCGGGGGCCAGACTGGCCAGGGTCTCGGCGCTACACTCTTCCTGAATGAACGGCACGCTCTGATGAAAAGGCACATCGAAGAGTGTGGGCCCCAGCAAGGCCCGGATGCCGATGTCCTCGTAGGCGGCCAGGGCGGCCTCAACATGCTCGGGATGCAGCACCGGCGAGGCATTGAAGTCGTCGACGATGCAGGTAGTTCCCGACAGCAGGGCTTGGCTCGCGCCGACCAGGGTCCGCAGATAGATGTCCTCGGCGGTGAGCGGCAGCGGCTTCGGCGGGCGCACGTAGTTCATCCACAGTTCGAGGGGCAGGCGATCGTAGCGCCCCTTGTGAAAATTCTCGTGGGAATGGTGGTGGCCGTTGATGAATCCCGGCACGGCCAGGGTGTGGTGGGCATCAACGGGCTCGCCCTCTGGCGGGGCGCTGCCGGTCGGACGAACGTCACGAATCTCGCCGTTCTCGATGACGATATCAACAGGCTCGGGCAGCACCCGAGAACCATCCTCGGCTAGAGCCCTAGGTCCGAGCAGGGTCAGCTTGGTCATGGTAGGCACGGCCGGCGACCGCCCGAAAGCGGCCGCAGACACTCTCCTTGCAGTGATAGTTCACTCGCCCAGATACGCCTCGCGCAGAGCGGCCTGCTCGGTGGCCAAGGCCTCGGCGAACTCCTCGTGGCCCTGGAACTGGATGCCGGAGCCAATCTGGCTGATCAGCCGCAGGAAGCCCTCGTCCTGGATCATGCGCTCGAATCCATCGCTGAGCTCGGCAACTACCTCATCCGGGGTGCCGGCCGGGGCCATCACCCCGCGCCAGAACTGGAAGACCACATCATAGCCCTCCTCCTGACAGGTCGGAATCTCCGGATAGGCGTCGTAGCGTTCGATATCCGTCACGCACAGCCCCGTCAGGGTGCCGGCCTCCAGGTGTTCGCCGACGACGCTGGGCGCCCCGGCGTAGGCCATGGTGTTGCCACCCAGCAGTTGGGTAACGGCGGGTCCGCCACCGCCCAGCTCCACGCCGCGCATCTCGACGTCGGCAGTGGACTTGAGCATCTCGAAGACGGTGTAGGTCCAACCGTTGCGATTGTCGGAGCTGTAGACCAGATCGTCAGGATTGTCCCCGGCATACTCGACCAGCTCACCGATGGTCTGAAATGGCTGATCCGGAGTGGTCACGAAGATCGCCGGGCTATAGTTGATCCGCGCGACCGGCACGAAGTCCTCCATGGCGTAGGGCAGGTCTTCGACCTGGGGGCGCAGCGAGTTGATGGTCGGATCACCGAACAACAGCATGGTGCCATCTGGCTTGCTGCCGGCAACCTCGGCGGCAGCCACTGCCCCACCGCCGCCGCCGCGTATCACCGAGATCAACGGGCGGCCGAGGAACTCCTCACCCACTGCGGTAATGATACTGGCGTGCAATGAGTGGGAGCCTCCGGCGGGATAGGGCGTGACAAAACGAATCGGCTCGTCGGGGAGATGGCTCTCCGCGGCCAGCGCGGTGCCGGCAGTAGAGAGGCTGGCAGCAGCCAGCGATGCGGACAGCAGCGTCAGGGAAAGAACATTGCGGGTCATGAGTCGCCTCCTTTGGCGTTATGGGACTTCATGCGACGGGACCTGGGAAGCCGGGACGCGGCTCCCTTGGACTTCAACCCCTGCCACGCCATGACGACGATGACCAGGGCTAGAAGACTGAGAAGAACGAGACTGCCCGGGCGCGACCAGAAAATCGCCAGGCTGCCGTTAGAAAACACCAGGGACTGACGCAGGGCGCTCTCGAACCCGGGACCCAGCAACAAACCAATGATCAGGGGTGCGATAGGGAAGCCGGTGCGCCGCATCAGGTAGCCCAGACCACCCCCGAAGGCCAGGATCAGCAGATCGAAGGTGCTCGAGTTGACGGCATAGGCGCCGCACAGGCACAGCAGCAGGACACAGGGATAGAGCACAGCCGGCGGGATGCGAGTGACCTGCTTGAGCCAGCGGATGGCGAACAGGCCGAACACCAGCAGCAGCACGTTGGTAACCAGCAGGACAAGAAAGAGACCGAACAGGAACCCGGGGTTCTGCTGGATCAGCAGCGGTCCCGGCATCATGCCCTGGGCCATGAGGGCGCCGATGAGCACTGCCGTAATGGTATCGCCGGGAATTCCGAACACGGTCATCGGTATGAGAGCCGCCGGCACCACGGCGTTGTTACCTGATTCGGCGGCGGCGAGGCCTTCAAAAGAGCCCTTGCCGAAGCGCTCCGGTTCTCGTGAGCGACCGCGCGCCAGGCCATAGGCGATCCAGCAGGCGATCTCGGCGCCCAGTCCGGGCAGCGAGCCAATAAAGGTCCCGAGGGAGGTTGAACGAAGGATTGTCAGCCGCAGTGCCCAGAATTCCGCCCAGCGGAGTCGCTCTCCACCGTGCACGACCTCTCCCGTCCCATCCCGACGTTCCGGCGGATGGGTCAGCTGCATCAGGATCTCACTGAGCGCGAACATGCCGATCAGCAGTGGGATCAGTGAGACGCCGCCCAGCAGGTCGGTACTGCCGAAGGTAAAGCGCTGATAGCCCGACATGGGGTCGAGCCCAATACACGCCACCAACAGACCCAGGCCGGCCGCCGTCAGTCCCTTGGCCACGTTATCGCCGCTGACGGTGGCGATCATGGTGAGTGCGATCAGGTAGAGCAGTGCGAACTCCGGCGAGCCGAAGCGAATCGCGATCGACGCCAGCGGGATCGCCACCACAATCAGCACCATGGTGGAAAGGAGGTCGGCCACGACCGAGCTGAAAAGGCTCAACTCCAGTGCCTTGCGGGAACTCCCCTGCAGGGTCAGGGCATAGCCGTCTCGCGCCGTGGCCGCCGCCGCGGCCGTGCCCGGCGTATTGACCAGAATGGCCGGAATCGACCCGCCATAGATGGCCCCCTTGTAGATACCCAACAGAAACGGGATACCAATGGCGGCCTCCATGAAGAAGGTGAAGGGCGCCAGGACCACCACCGCCATGGTCGCGGTCAGGCCAGGCAGGGCGCCGATCAGGATACCTGCGGCCAAGCCTGCCGACAGGGCCAGGAAGGTCCACGGCGAGGCCAGCATGGCCAACCCCTGCTGGAGAACGGCCAGATCGATCACAGCAGCACCCCCCGGGGGAAATAGATCCCCATCACCCCTTCGAAGAGATGGATGACCAGCACCGGCGGCACCACGGCGAGGATCAACAGGACCCCCCAGCGCCGCTCGCCGAACAGCACCGCGAGCAGCGGCACGGCCAGCATGACCGCCAGCCAGATGCCGAGCCACGGCAGCCCCGCGGCCACGGCGACCATCAAGGCGTAGGCCAGCAGCGCGCGGGACGTCTGTCCGGTCGCGATGGACCTAGGCAGGTGCGGCCGCCAGGCCATCAGGACCAGCACCACCCCGAGGGCCGACACCAGCAGCGCGATCAACCCAGGAAAGAACGCGGCCGAGCCGATGTCGCCGGGATCGCCATAGGGTGGCGGCGAGGCGTGCACGATGCGCAAGAACACGACTCCCACTGACAGCGTCCCGAGGCCCATCAGCGTCTCGAGAACCCGCGTAACGCTCCGCGACAGGGGCAGGACGGTGTCCGTCATCTCATGTCATCCGGTTCCGCGGCACGCTGCAGGGCCACCTCCCCCACTCCCTCGAAGCTCGCCACCAACCGGCCGCCCGGCGGCAGTTCGAGCATGCCGCACCAGCTGCCCGTGGCCACCAGGTCGCCGGGCTGCAGGGGCCAGCCGCGGCTGGCCGCATGCTCGGCAAGCCAGGGCAGCAGCGCCAGCGGATCGCCAAGGGGATGCTGCCAGTTCCCGGGTGCCGGCTCCTGGTCCGTGACCTCGAGTGATAGCCTGGTGTCGCCAGCCCAGCCCGACACCCCGCTGCCAATGACCAGGCCGCCGTGCATCTGCAAATCGGCGAGAAGGAAGGCAGGGGGCAGCTCACGCCAGTGCTCTGCGCGAACGTCGAAGCCCTCAATCACGGCCAGAGTCTCACCGACTGCGGCCTCTGCCTCCTCGCGGCTGGCCCCCGCTAACAGCGGGCGAGACAGGCGAACCGCCAGCTCCACTTCGATGCCGGCCACGCTCACAGGGTCGCGCATCCTGGCAGGGCTGAGTTGATAGCGGCCATCGGGGATCGGTGCCGCCTTGGGCGGATGGCCCATGGCCAGCTTCCAGCCGTGCGGACGTCCCATGGGCCACCAGCCGAGACGCTCTCCCAGAGCCGCCTGAATCGCATAGGCGTGGTCGGGGCCTTCCGGCGCCAACCGTCTGGCCGTCTGCGCCGTCAGCGGTCGGCCCTCCCGCCAGGCCAGGGCAAGGGCATCGAC
>JAIVHL010000127.1 GCA_020201075.1 Halomonas sp.
GACGTCGCCCCAGACCAGGCCGATCCATCCCGCGGCGGCGAGGTAGGGGCCGTAGGGAATGGGCACATCACGGCCGCGGCGGGTGGCTATCATAAGAGCAATGCCCACGACAGCGCCCACCAGGGAGGACAGCAGGATAATCATCGGCAGGCTCTGCCAGCCGAGCCAGGCGCCGAGAGCGGCTAACAGCTTGAAGTCGCCGTAGCCCATGCCTTCTTTGCCTGTGAGCAGCTTGAACGCCCAGTACAGGCTCCACAAAAACAGGTAACCCGCCACTGCACCGATCACGGCATCGGCCAGCGGCACGCTGCCGGTGGCAAGATTGAACAGCAGTCCAAGCCAGAGCAGGGGCAGGGTGATGTCGTCGGGAAGCAGCTGGGTGTCGATGTCGATGACGGCGAGGGCTATCAGGGCCCAGCTCAGCAGCAGTGCGCCAACGAGCATGATCGACACGCCAAACTGCAGCCCCAGGTAAACGGAAATGATTCCCGTTAGGGCTTCGACAATCGGGTAGCGGGCGGAAATGCCCGCGCCGCAGTCGGGACAGCGCCCGCGCAGCCACAGCCACCCGATAACGGGAATATTATGCCAGGGGCGAATCGGGTGTTTGCAGTGTGGACAATGAGACGGTGGATAGGCCAGCGAAAACGTGGGCGCGGGTTCAGCAGTATTCTGGCTGTCATCGAGAGTGTCTTGCGTGGCCCCGTTGGATAGAAACTCAGTACATTCCTGATGCCAGCGATGCTCAAGAATGCGCGGCAGGCGCAATATGACCACGTTGAGAAAACTGCCAACGAGCAGGCCGAGGATTCCCAGCACACCGTAGAACCACACGGAATGCTCTGTGAGCCAGGTTGCCAACACCTTACCTGGTAAAGTGCCGGCTGAATTGCCGTATCAACGGACGGATAGACTGTTGCACGAGCTTGCAGAGCACCATCAGATCACCGAGCCGACAGCGAGCTCAGGCTGTCTACCTGATTGTCCACCGCCTCTTCATAGAAGGTTGCGACCTTGTCGAGCATATCATCCAGGGCGCCGGACTCCTCACCGATGGAGATCATCTGCAGCAGCATGTTGGGGAACAGCCCGGTGGATTTCACCGACTGGTACAGCGTTGAACCGGTGGTGACATCGTCGCGGATAACCAGGATGGCCTTGGAGAAGACCGAGTTACCTGCCGCCCCCGCCGTGGATTCCAGCGCTTCCACCAGCGGCACGCCGGCGTTGAAGGTGGTGGCCAGCGTGCGGGAGAAACGCGCGACTACCGCATCGTGGACAATGCCGCCGACGACGGGCAGCTTGAGTGCCAGCTTGTCAATGGCCTCGGCAAAGGCCGGCGAGCGCAGCCGTGCCTCGCGGAAGCCGTAAACCATGGCGACAATCACGCCCACAATAATCAGCCACCAGGACTGCACGAACTCGGACAGCCGCAGCACCATCAGGGTAAAGGCGGGCAGATCGGAGCCGAAGCTCTGGAAGGTCTCTGCAAACTGGGGTACTACTTTGACCAGCAGGATACCGGTGACCACCAGTGCCACCACGATGACCGCAATCGGGTAGGTCATGGCCTTTTTGATCTTGGCCTTCAGCGCCTCGGTTTTTTCCTTATAGGTCGCCACGCGGTCGAGCATGACCTCGAGGGTACCCGCCGATTCACCGGCGCCGACCAGGCTGCAGAACAGTTCATCAAAGTGCCTCGGGTACTTGCTCAAGGACACGGCAAGACCCGTACCGCCGGCGACATCGTTTTTGATGGTGATCACCAGCTTGCGCATGGTGGGGTTTTCGAGGCCGTCGGCCACGATATCGAAGCTTTGCACGAGCGGCACGCCGGCCTTCATCATGGTGGCGAGCTGGCGGGTGAAAATGGCAATATCCGCCGGCTTGATGGGTTTCTTGCGCGCGCCGAACAGCGGCTTCGGCTTGCGCTTGACAGACTTCGGCGTGATGCCGCGCTGACGCAGCTGCGCCCGCGCCATGGCCTGGGACGAGGCGTTGATTTCGCCTTTGGTCTGGCGGCCGTTCTTGTCGGTTCCGTTCCAGATGAACAGATCACTGGTTGCACTGGTAGCCATAGCGATGTCCGGATGAGGGCCTCTGTGCGATCAAAAGGCCGCTAGTCTAATCGATTGTTACGCGGTTGACCTCTTCCAAAGTGATCAGGCCCTGTGCCGCCTTGAGCAGGGCGGCGGAGCGCAGGTTATGGAAGCCTTCCTTGCGCGCCTGCTCAGCAATATCCATGGAGTTGGCATTAGTCATGATCAGGTTGGCAATGCTTTGAGTGATCCGCACCACTTCATATACACCCACCCGACCCTTGAAGCCATCGCTGCACTTATCACAGCCGACTGCCTTCATAATAGTAGCCTCATGTAGCATCTCTTCTGTGAAACCCTGTTCGAGCAAGACCTCATGCGGAATGTGGTCC
>JAIVHL010000005.1 GCA_020201075.1 Halomonas sp.
GCGGCAGAATCAGGCTGCCGATGGACATCCAGGAGCTCGAGGTGGAGAAGGCGTAGAAGTGCCAGAAGCGCAGCGGCTGGTGAAGGTCGGCGAGCAGCGCCACCGGGGCCACCAGAGTCGTGGTCAGGCAGGCCAGCAGGGCCAGCCGTGCGGTTGGCAGCCAGCGCTGCTTGTTGAACACCAGCGCCGGGGCGGCCAGCCACAGGGTGGCGTAGGAGAGCGCGATCAGGAAGAAGTACTGCACCGCCCAGGGGTACCAGGCGATGGCGTAGCGCGGGGCGAGCAGCTCAATGGCCATGGAATTCATAACCCATCTCCTTGCCTTGGGGATCGAGGACGTCCAGGGCCACCGGCTCGGCGAGCGGGCGAGTGATGAAGCGCTCGTCCATGCCGAGGTAGAAGACCTGGGGCAGGGTGTTCTTCTCGGGCTGCAGCACCATCAGCTCGTCGCGGTGCTCGGCGATCAGGCGGCTGATCTGACTTTCCGGGTCGCGCATATCGCCGATGATCCGAGCGCCACCCACGCAGCTCTCCACGCAGGCCGGCAGCAGGCCGGCTTCCAGACGGTGGGCGCAGAAGGTGCACTTGTCGGCGGTCTGGGTCTTGTCGTTGATGAAGCGCGCGTCGTAGGGGCAGGCGTTGACGCAGTAGGCGCAGCCCACGCAGCGGTCGCTGTCTACCACCACGATGCCGTCCTGGCGTTGGAAGGTGGCTTCCACCGGGCAGACCGGCACGCAGGGTGGGTTTTCGCAGTGGTTGCACAGCCGGGGCAGCATGAAGGTGGCAAGCGTGCCGGTCTCCTGGTGCTCTACCTCGTACTGGGAAACGGTGGTGCGAAACTTGCCGAGAGGGGCGTCGTTTTCGATGTGGCACGATACGGTGCAGGCCTGGCAGCCAATGCATTGGCGCAGGTCGATGAGCATGCCGTAGCGCTTGGTGGGGTCGCCTTCTCGGCGCGGCGGCTGGCTGTTGATGCCGGCGCTGGCAACGCTCGAGAGCGGTATCAGGGCGGCACCCGCGCTGAGGCGGGCCAGCTGGCCGAGAAGGGAGCGGCGAATATGATCCATGGCGCCTCCGGTGGCTGGGTGTCGCGGGCGATCGGCCTGCGGCGGTAAGAAAGGATGACACCGGGAAGTCTAGCTGCGACCAAGGTCGAGGCGCTTGATATGAATCAAGAGATTGTTAGCATGCTCTTAATACTCGCTTAATGTTCGCGCGAGTTCTTGGCATAAACAGGAAAGCAGGCGAGGGAATGCTGGAAAAAATGTGGCCCATAAATGCTCACGCCCCGCCGGTGGCCCGGCGGGGCGTGAGATGTAATGTGGATGCGACGGCGTCAGTGCGCGGTCGGCTGGGGATCGATGGTGCGGTGCAGAAGCTGCAGCTCTTCGACGGAGAGATGTTCGATGCGGCCTGAGAGAAGGTCGCTGACCTTCTGGGCCGGCAGGCCGGCGCGGCGGGCGATCTCTCGGCATCCGAGGTCGGATACGGCGATCAGCCGGCTCACAATGCGCATGAGGCGTGAGCGTTTTTCCAGATCCCTGACATCGAGGTCAGGGCTGCTTCGCGGGGGGTCGGAAAAATCCGCAGTGTAGGTGTTACGTGCAGTACTCATGATACTCCAGTGGGCGATGTCGACTTGCACACTATGGCGGCAGTTCGGCGATTTTGCCAGTGTCGATTCGATGATGCTTTGGTGGCACGCTCAGCGCGGGCGTCAGACGACTGCGGAGTGCCGTGAGGCACTCCGCAGGCGGCCTAGAACAGCAGGCCAGGTAGCCATAGCGCGATGCTCGGGAAGATGACGATCAACGCCAGACCAAGGATCTGCAGGGCGACAAAGGGCAGGGCGGAGCGGTAGATATCCACGATGGTGATGGATTTCGGGGCCACTGATCGCATGTAGAAGAGATTGTAGCCGAAGGGGGGCGTGAGGTAGGCGGACTGCATGCTCAGGATGAACAGCACCGCGAACCAGGTGGTGTCGAAGCCCAGTTCCTGCACGATGGGCACGTAGAGCGGCACCGTGATGAACAGGATGGCGAAATCATCCAGAAACATGCCCAGCAGGTAGAAGCTGATCAGCATGAAGATGATCACGGTATAGGGAGACAGGGAAAAGTTGTCGATCATGTCGCTGATGACCATGCCGGCGCCAAGGCCCATGTAGATTCGGCTGAAGAAAACCGCAGCAATGGCAATCCAGATCAGCATGCCGGTGATTTTGGTGGTGCTGAGCATCACGTAACGCAACAGCCCCCAACTCAGTTTGCCGCGCATGGTGGCGATCAGCAGGGCCCCGGCAGCGCCGACCGCAGACGCCTCGGAGGGTGAGGTTACGCCACCGATGATGCAGCCGAGAACCGTGACCACCAGCAGCCCCGGCGCAATGATATGGCGCAGCGACTGAAACTTCTCCTTGGCTGTGTAGCGTTCGTCCGAGGGCGTGGCGGGCCCCAGCGCCGGGTTGAGGCGGCAACGGATCAGGATGTAGACCATGTAGATGCCGGCCAGCATCAGACCCGGCATCAGGCCGGCTGCGAAGAGCTTGCCTACCGATTCCCTGGCCAGGAAGGCATAGACGATCATCAGCACGCTGGGCGGAATCAGAAAGCCCAGTGCGCCCCCGGCCATGATGGTGCCGGTGACCAGCCGCTTGTGATAGCCGCGCTTGAGCATGGCCGGCAGCGCGATGATGCCTAGGCTGACGGTGGCCGCGCCGGAGACGCCGGCCATGGCAGCGATCAGCGCACAGATCAGCACCGTGCCCACCCCAAGTCCGCCGGGAATACTGCCCATCAACTTGTGGATCATGCCAAACAGGTCATCGGTGATACCGGACTTCTCGAGTACGAGACCCATGAAGATGAACAGCGGCAGGGAGACCAGCAGGAAATTGTCCATGGCGCTGTAGGCAGAGGCAAGGAGCAGGTCCACGCCGCCCGGGCCGAACATTACATAGGCACTGCCCATGCCCGATATCATCAGCGCCAGGGCCAGCGGGGCCCCCATTGCCATGAGCACTATCATGGAGAAGAACATGATGGCGGTTACTGTCAGGGGCTCTAGGTTAGCCATAGTGCAGCCCTTCTATTGGCACGCCTGTGCGGCGTGCCACTGATGAGGTGGTTCGCAGAGAAAGATTCATTGGTCTGGTTCATCCTCGTCGCTGCGGGGGTCCTGGAAGGTAACGCCGGCCAGACGTAAAGCAGCGCGTAACAACTCTGCCAGGCACTGCAGCATCAGCAGGGCCACGGCCAGTGGTATGGTCGCCTTGATCGGCCAGAGCGGTGGGCGCCATACGCTGCGATTGGAGAATTCGCCGATGCTCCAGGCGTGGTAGGCAAAATCCACGGCCATCTGAAGGACGATCGCCAGGACCACCAGGGCCAGGGTGTAGATCACTACGTCGCAGAAGGCTTGGGCGCGGCCCGGCAACAGGCGATAGATGACATCGCTGCGCACGTGGCCTTGATGACGAAGGGTGTAGCTTCCCGCCAGGATGCTGAGTGCACCGAAGAACATGGTCGAGAGCTCATGCCCCCAGATGGTGGGGGCGTTGAGCATGTAACGAGCCACGACTTCAAAGATCAGTACACCGATGATGCCCAGCGTCAGCCAAGAGGTGGCCCTCCCGACCCAGTCGGAAAGACCATCCTGCACCCTTAAGTAGCGGGTGACTTTACTCACTCAGTCGTCCTTGCTCGATGGCGTTGTTGATCAGGATCTCGACGGCACGGGCATTGCGGTCGGACTTCTCGGCTTCCGCTTGCCAGATAGGCAGCGAGGCCTCGGCCATACGCATGGAATCCTCTTCAGGCAGCACGGAGAATTCGAAGAGATCGCCCTCGTCGATGATGCGCTGATTGCCCTCTTCCAACCAGTTGTGAACATCCTCCAGGTACTGGGCAATTCCGTCTGTCAGAATGTCCTGCTGCTCTTCGGTGAGGCCTTCCCAGGTTTGCGGATTGATCAGGGCGTTCTCGGTCCAGCCCGGGTTGAGCAGATTGATATCGGTGTAATACTTTGCGACTTCCTGAAGTTTGAGCTGCTCATATTCCACCGGTCCACCATAGATGGCACCGTCGATGACGCCGGTTGAGATGGCGATATAGAGCTCCTCGCCCGGCAGGAAAACCGTCGGGATATCAAACTCTTCTAGGACGGTGGCGATCGAGCTGGTCGCGCGCAGACGCATGCTGGTCAGGTCGTCCAGGCTGGTCACGGGCTCGCGGGTCAGCAGGCCGTAGTCGCTTCCGAAGCCGCGGCCGATCAGCTTGACGCCCTGCTCTGCATATGCTTCAGCCACCAGCTCATCGAGGCCCTGTCGGTCAAAGATATCGCGGGCTTCCTCGACGTTGACCCAGGCACCGGGCAGGCCGCCTTCGATGGTGCCGATGCTGACGCGACCCGGCCAGTAGCTGCCCACGCCGTGAGCGATATCGATGGTGCCGCGCGCAACGGCATCCACGAACTGATCGCTGTCGACCAGTTCGCCGCCGCGGAAGGACTGGATACGAATCGAGCCGTTGCTGGCCTCGCTAACCCGGTCACGCAGGTCGGCGGCGATCTGATCAACTTCCGTGCCATAGAAAGTATGCATTCGCAGGCGCACGGTATCGGCATAGGCCAGTTGGCTGGCAATGACCGATACGGCTACCGAAGTGGCCAGGGTACTCTTGAGGAGAGTGGAAAACTTCATGGAAGGTGCCTCTTTAAGCTGCAGTTGGGAGTTGTATATTGTTGCCTGTAGGCCTGTGCCACAGACCGTATCTGCTCCTCGAGTAAAGCATACGAAAAAGGCCTGTTCCATAAAAATTTCGACACAATTAGTATTGTGTCGACACTTATGCGTTGAGCGCTAAGTAATCATCGGCAGTGGGGAAAGTCGCCATTGTGCATCTATGTTGACAAAATATAAAAATGTAGATATCTTTAGGGGAAATCCTCACCGCTCACCCCTGGAGCCTACCCAATGACCGTTTTCGCCCAGCTTCCCGCCGTCGCCATGCCCCTGCCCGCCGATATTCGCGGCTTCACCCTGGCGCCATCCGCGGCTTCGCCGCGCCTGCTGCAGTTGACCCTTTCCCGCGACGTGGTCGAGGCCTTCCTGGAGTCAGTGGCCGAGTGGCCCGTCCAGGCGCTCGAGTACAAGTCGATGCTGCGCTTCCGGGTAGCGAAGATCCTCGACGAGCTGTGCGACAACACCCTTCAGCCGGTGCTGGTGAATACCCTCGTGGATCGCGCCACCGGCGGCTTTCAGGTGGTGCCGGAAGGACTGGACTCCGTCGAGCAGGCCGATGACATGGTTAAGGTGGCGACGGCGGTAGCGCATCTGATGGGGCGCTCCAACTACGACGCCATGAGCGGCCAGTACTTCGCGCGTTTCGTGGTCAAGAACGTCGATAGCTCGGACAGCTACCTGCGACAGCCGCACCGGGTCATGGAGCTGCACAACGATGGTACCTTCGTCGAGCAGGACACCGACTATGTGCTGATGATGAAGATCGATGAGCAACACATGGAGGGCGGCAACTCCCTGCTGCTGCACCTGGACGACTGGGAGGACCTGGGGCGCTTCTATCACCACCCGCTGGCGCGCCGTGAGATGCGCTGGACCGCGCCACCCAGCAAGAACGTGGGCAAGGACATCTACCATCCGGTCTTCGACGTGGACGCCAGCGGTCTGCCGATCATGGCCTACATCGATCAGTTCGTGCAGCCCAAGAACTTCGAGGAGGGTAATTGGCTCACGGACCTCTCCGAGTCCCTGGAGACCAGCCCGGCGATCCTTTCTGTGCCCAACCCCGTCGGCAGCTTCCTGCTGATCAACAACCACTTCTGGCTGCACGGCCGCGACCGCTTCACGCCACATCCGGAGCTGCGTCGCGAGCTGATGCGCCAGCGCGGCTACTTCACCCACGCCAAGACCCTGCGCAATCCGCGTCAGGTCTGAGGGAAACGTCGCCAGCGACGGGTTACCCTGACGAGGCCACGCCGTTACCACGGCGTGGCCGTCTCATTGCAGGAGCGAGGAAGGCATGTACGATTTCATCATCGTGGGCGGCGGCATCCTGGGGATGTCCACCGCTATGCAGCTCAAACAGTCCTATCCGGAACGGCGCATGCTGCTGCTGGAAAAGGAGGCGGGGCCGGCACAGCACCAGACCGGACACAACAGCGGGGTGATTCACGCCGGCGTCTACTACACGCCCGGCAGCCTCAAGGCGCGCTTCTGCCTGGAGGGCAATCGGGCCACCAAGGCCTTCTGCGACGTTCACGATATTGCCTACGACAGCTGCGGTAAGCTGTTGGTGGCCACCAGCGAGCTGGAGATGCAGCGCATGGCCGCGCTGTGGGAGCGCACCGAAGCCAACGGCCTCCCGCGGGAGTGGCTATCGGCCGAGGCGCTGGCCGAGCGAGAGCCCAATATCAACGGGTTGGGTGGCATCTTCGTGCCCTCCAGCGGCATCGTCGACTACGCCGAGATCACCCGTGCCATGGCCGCCGAGTTCGAGCGGATGGGTGGAGAGATCCGCTACGACTGCAAGGTCACCGACCTGGAGGAGCGCCGTCAGGAAGTGGTGGTGACCACCGATACCGGCGAGTTCTCAGGGCACTATCTCGTGACCTGCTCGGGACTGATGGCTGACCGGGTCATCCGCTTGCTGGGGCGTGATCCGGGCTTTACCATCTGCCCCTTTCGCGGCGAGTACTATCGGCTGCCGGCGAAGCACAATGCCATCGTCAACCACCTCATCTACCCGATTCCCGACCCCTCCATGCCGTTTCTGGGCGTGCACCTGACGCGCATGATCGACGGCAGCGTGACCGTTGGACCCAACGCGGTACTGGCGCTCAAGCGCGAGGGCTATCTCAAGCGCGATGTCTCGCTGGCCGATATGGCACGAATGTTCACCAACCCCGGTATCCTCAAGGTGCTGGGCAAGAACCTGAGGCCGGGCCTGGTGGAGATGAAGAACTCGCTGCACAAGCGTGGCTATCTGGAGCTCGTGCGCAAGTACTGCCCCAGTCTGGTTCTTGAGGATCTCGAACCCTATCCGGCCGGGGTGCGCGCCCAGGCAGTTTCCCGCGATGGCAAGCTGGTGGACGATTTCCTGTTCGTGAATACCCGTCGCACTCTCAACGTGGGCAACGCCCCGTCGCCCGCGGCCACCTCCGCCATTCCTATCGGGGCCCATATCGTCGAGCAGGTGAAGACGATGGTAGAGGAGTGATGTGGCGTACGGGGCAGAGGTGCGAGCCCGCGGCGCTGCAGGGGCACTGGTAGAATTGCCGAATAAAACCAGGAACGTAGAAAGATGGTCGTTGGCCTATCACGCGCAAGGCATGCTAGCTTTCTTTTAGGCGTGATGATGTCTCACGCCGATAACAATCACTCAAGATAATCGGGTTTCAGCCCGGAGGACTGCCATGCAAGCCATCAAGTACGCCGTCGCCGCTTCGCTGATTGCCACGGCCCCGCTGGCCGCGGCGCAACAGCTCTCCATCGCCACCGGCGGTACCGGCGGCACCTACTATCCTCTCGGCGGTGGCTTGGCCGAGATGATCAACAACCACATCGAGGGTGCGAGCGCCGTAGCCGAGGTCACCGGTGCGTCGGTGGAGAACATGGGCCTCGTCTGGCGCGGCGATTCCGACCTGGCGCTGGCGCTGGCCGATACCGTCTACCAGGCCCATAACGGCACCGGCGACTTCGAGGGGCGTCAGCTCGACAATATCCGCGCCTTGGCCTCGGTCTACCCCAACGCCGTGCAGCTGGTCTCCCTGGCCGACTCCGGTGTCGAGACCCTTCAGGACCTCAAGGGCAAGCGTGTCTCCGTCGGCGCCCCGGGCAGCGGCACCGAGCTCAATGCCCGCGCCCTGCTGGAGGCCAACAATATCAGCTATGATGACTTCGATCCGCGGCGGCTGAACTTCAATGAGACCGCCGACGCCATTCGCGACGGCGATATCGAGGCCGGCTTCTGGAGCGTGGGACCGCCCACCAGTTCCATTCTCAACTTGGCCACCACACGTGATATCCACCTGATCCCCCTTTCCGACGAGGAGGTGGCCAATGCTCGCGAGGCCGAGCCGGTCTTCGCCCCCTACCGCCTGCGCGCCGGGCTGTACGATGGCATGGACGAGGCGGTGCAGACCATCGGCATCCCCAACGTGTTGGCGGTGAGCAGCGAGATGGACGATGAGCTGGCCTATCAGATCACCAGAATCCTCTTTGAACACACCGACGAGCTGATCGCGGTGCATCCGGCGGCCAACGATACCACCGTGGAGTTCAGCATCGATTCCACCCCGATTCCCTTCCATGCTGGCGCCCTGCGCTACTACGAGGAGATCGGTGCCGAGGTCCAGGCCCACCAGCGCCAGTAATTCGACCGGGTAGGGCGCCTCGATGCGTGCCCCCATCCTGACCGCAAGCCGCCGCACCTTCGTGCCGGCGGCTTTATTGGTGTGCCTGCTGTTGCCGCTTTCGGCACTGGCCGCGGAGGGTTTCCTGGAGGTGCATACCGACGACGGACGACGCATCGCCGGGCTGTCGATGCCCGAGGGTGAGGGCTGGTGCCTGGAGTGGAACCACTCGGTGGAAGGTTTCGCGGTGCTCGACTGCTACCGCCACCGGGAAGGCCGCATGGTCCTCGAGCGCAGCCACCTGCCAGACTTCGCCGCGGGGCTCGATCATATCCCCGGCCGCGGCCGCCAGGTCTCCGACGGTGAGGGAGGCTACTGGATCGAGGCGATCGACGAGCCGGTTCCAGGAAACGCCTATCGCCTGAGGGTGGGAAGCATGCGCGTGGATCACCGCTTGGTGGTCGAAGGTGAGCGCATTAGCCTGAGCCGCCTGGCTGCCAACCGCCGGGTCACTGTTCGGCTGACCCTAACGGACTGAAACACGACCCTTTGAGATAAATACGATGAGCGATTCGGACAACACACCCATTGTCCCCGGCAGCCAGGCGAACCATGCCCGTCCGGTGCTGTGGCTGATCACCCTGGTGGCGGTGGGGCTCTCGCTGTTCCAGCTGTACTCTGCCGGCATCCAGCCGCTGGGGCTCTTCTATCAGCGCAGCATCCACTTGATGCTGATCATGCTGCTGGCCTTCCTGATGTTTCCGGTGTTCGGGCCTCAGCGCCTTCGCGGTGCCGTGGGCTGGGCCATCGACTGCCTGTTCCTCGTCGGGGCCCTGTTGACCGGGGGCTACCTGGTGATCTACCTGGACGACATCTTCGGCCGCGCCGGGTTCTGGAGCCAGACTGACATCGTGATGGGCTGTATCGCCGTGGTGACCGTGCTGGAGGCGGCACGCCGGGCGGTGGGCCTGGGCATGACGATCATCGGCTTGATCGCGATCCTCTATGCCTTTGCCGGCCCTAGAGGCGAACTGCCCTGGCTGGGGCAGTTCCTGCCCGGCATCCTGGAACACCGCGGCTACAACATCGACCGTCTGGTTGGTCAGCTCTACCTGGGTCAGGAGGGCATCTTTGGCCTGCCGCTGGGCGTGGCCGCGACCTATATCTTCGTCTTCGTGCTGTTCGGCGCCTTCCTTGAAATCACCGGCGCCGGCAAGTTCTTCATCGACATGGCCTATGCGGCTACCGGGCGCCAGCGGGGCGGCCCCGCCAAGGCAGCGGTCATCGCGTCCGCGGGTATGGGGTCGATCTCCGGCAGCGCCATCGCCAACGTGGTGACCACCGGTGCCTTCACCATCCCGCTCATGAAGCGCCTGGGCTACCAGCCCAAGCAGGCCGGCGGCATCGAGGCGGCGGCTTCCACCGGCGGCCAGATTATGCCGCCACTGATGGGGGCGGGGGCCTTTTTGATCGCCGAGTACACCCGGATGCCCTACCTGGAGGTGGTCAAGGTCAGCATCGTGCCGGCCATCATGTACTTCGGTACCGTCTACCTCTTCGTACATATCATTGCCCTGAAGCAGGGTATGCAGGGCATGGCTAAGAGTGAACTGCCGCAGATGCGCGATGTGATGCGCCAGGGCTGGCACTTCCTGCTGCCGCTGGGGGTGCTGGTGTGGCTGCTGGTGATGAACATGTCGCCGATGCGGGTGGGCTACTACGCCGTTGTGACCATGCTCGCAGTGGCGGTGCTGCGCTTTCTGGTGTGGTTCCTGTTTGTCGCCCCGCGCCAGGGGCAGCCGGTCACCCTTGCCGGCATCGGCGAGGTGCTATGGGCTGGCTGGCATAAGCTAGTGCAGGGCCTGGCGCTCGGTGCACGTAACGCCGTAGCGGTCTCTATGGCCTGCGCGGTGGCCGGCATCATCGTCGGGGTGGTGGGGCTGACCGGATTGGGGCTGAAGTTCTCGGCGATGATGCTGGCCTTCTCCGGAGGTAATCTGCTGTTGGCGCTGATCATGGTGCTGCTGGCCAGCCTGGTGCTGGGCATGGGCCTGCCGGTGACTGCCAGCTACATCGTGCTGATCGTGTTGGTGGGACCGGCGCTGACCGCCGAGTTCGGCGTCCCGCTGTTGATCGCGCACCTGGTGGTGTTCTGGTACTCCCAGGACTCCAACGTGACGCCACCGATAGCGCTGGCCGGCTTCGCCGGGGCGGCGATCGCCGGCAGCAAGCCCATGGAAACCGGCTTCCAGGCGTGGAAATTCGCCAAGGGGCTCTACCTGATACCGCTGTTCATGGTCTATAACCCGGAGCTCATCATGGGCGGCCCGCCGCTGGTGGTGGTGTGGACCGCATTGACCGGCTTCCTGGCACTGGGGGCCTTCGCCGCCGCCCTGGAGGGCTACCTCTTCGTCCGCCTGGCCTGGCCGCTGCGCGTGCTGCTGCTGCCGGCCATCGTGGCGGTCTTCTACCCGAACCTTATGGTGGAGGCGGCCGGAGCCGCCGTGATGCTGGTGGTGATCGTCGGCAACTGGCTGGCCAGCCGGCGTACCTGAAAGCCCAATACGGCAGAGGCCCGCCCGGGCATACCGGGCGGGCCTCTGTTTCGGGCCTTTGTTTATTACGGCGTGGAGGTTACTGGGTCGACTGGGTGGAGGTGTTCGCTTCGGCCTCGACGTCAGCCTCGGCCGTGGCATCCGCGGCCTCCTGAGTGGAGTCGGTGGTTTCATCAGTGGCATCGGCGGAGCCAGAGGTCATTTCCCTGGCGTTGTCCATCAACTCGCTGGCCTTCTCACGGGTGGCTTCCACGGCGTCGGCGGTGAACTCGCGGGCTGACTCGACGGCATCGGCAGTAGCGTCGCCGGCGGCGTCCAGGACATTTTCGGTTTCGCTGGCGACCTTTTCCCCTGCGGCACCGAGAGTCTCGCCGACTTCCTCGGCTTTTGCTTCTGCGGCCTCGCGGGTCTCTTCGGCGGCGTCGCCGGTTTGTTCGACAGCCTGCTCTGTCGCTTCAGTGGCCTGCTGGGACTCTTGTTCGACGGCCTCTTGTTCGACGGCCTCTTCCTGAGCGGTGGGTTCGCTGTCGGAATCGCAGCCGACCAGCAGCAGTGAGCCGGCCAGGGCCGTGATGAGAATCAGTGAGCGCTTCATGGTTAATCTCCGCCAATGGGTTCCGGGAGGGGCTAATCCTTGCTGTCTTGTCACTACGACCGTAGCAGCCAACAACGCAGGGAGCATGCATGCCGGTGTCGCTCTTCAGAGACAAGCTGAGTGGTCAAGATGACGGCAAGCGTCGGCGCGGCTAAAATGTTCTTTCTTTCCGCGCCCTTCACTGTGCGCGCTCTTTTTGTTAACCGGCAGTTGCCGAGGAGTAGTCCATGCAGTCCGAACAGTCGCCGAAGGTTGGCGTGATCATGGGGTCGAAGTCCGACTGGCCGGTGATGGAACACGCCGTGGCGATGCTTGAGCGTCTGGGCGTGCCCTACGAGACGCGCGTGGTCTCAGCCCATCGCACCCCGGACCTGCTCTTCGACTATGCAAAGGGCGCCGCCGAGCGGGGCCTTCAGGTGATCGTCGCCGGCGCCGGCGGCGCCGCCCATCTGCCGGGCATGGTGGCCTCCCAGACCGCGCTGCCGGTACTCGGCGTGCCGGTGGAGTCCAAGGCGCTCAAGGGTCTGGATTCGCTGCTGTCCATCGTCCAGATGCCTGGCGGCATTGCTGTAGGCACTTTGGCCATCGGCAAGGCCGGCGCTACCAATGCGGGACTGCTGGCCGCCCAGATCGTCGGCCTGCAGGATGAGAGTGTGCGCACCGCCGTGGAGGCTTTTCGCGCCGAGCAGACCCGTTCGGTGCTCGACCATCCAAACCCCCGGCCCGACCCGCGTGCGGCAACTGAATGAGGAGCCCTTCATGAACATCGGAGTCCTCGGCGCCGGCCAGCTGGGCCGCATGCTAGCCCTGGCCGGCTACCCCCTGGCCAATCGCTTCATCTTCCTCGATACCACCGGCCACCCCAGTGCCGGCATTGGCGATGTGATGATCCTGAACTTGAATGAAGAGGGCGACCGCAAGCATCTCGACGCCTTTCTGGCCAAGGTGGATCTCGTCACCTACGAGTTCGAGCACCTGCCGGTGTCACTGGTCCGAGCCATCGAGGAGGTCAGGCCGGTCTACCCGTCCAGCGAGGCGATCCGCGTCTGCCAGAACCGCGCCGAGGAGAAGGTGCTGTTCGACAGGCTGGGAATCCCCACGCCGGCCTATCGCCTGGTGGAGCACGCCGACGAGCTCGAGGCCGCGGCCCGCGAGCTGGGCTGCCCGGTGGTGGCCAAGTCGGTCACCGAGGGCTACGACGGCAAGGGCCAGGCGGTGCTGCGCGACCCCGGCGAGGCGCATGATGCCTGGCGTTCGATCAACCACCCGAGGCTGATCGTCGAGGCCTTTGTCGAGTTCGTGCGCGAAGTGTCGATCATCGCCGTGCGCGGACGCGACGGCGAGGTGGTCTTCTACCCCATGGCCGAGAACCAGCATATAGACGGTATCCTGCGCTACTCCATAGCGCCCATGCCGGATCTGGATGACAGCGTGCAGCAGACCGCCGACGGCTACATCCGCGCGCTGCTTGACGAACTCGACTACGTGGGGGTGCTGACCCTGGAGCTGTTTCAGACCCTCGACGGGGGCCTTCTGGCCAACGAGATGGCGCCTCGGGTGCACAACTCCGGCCACTGGACCATGGACGGTGCGGTGACCAGCCAGTTCGAGAATCACCTGCGGGCCATCCAGGGCCTGCCGCTGGGCGACACCGCCGCCCGCATGCCAACCTGTATGGTCAACGTCATCGGCCGCGAAGGCGATGCTGCCCAGATTCTGGCAATTACCGACGCTCACCTTCACCGCTACGACAAGAGCGAGCGTGCCGGGCGCAAGCTGGCCCACATCAACCTGGTGGCGCCGACCCATGACGCGCTGCTCGCCAAGGTGCGCGCCTGCGCCGCCGTGCTGCCCGACGCCCCGCCGCCGCGCTTCAGCTTCGATTAGGCAGGACTTTATCGCCAACAGCAGCAAGGCATCCACCGATTAGGACGCGATAAGGTGACCCTACCCGATTCCCTTTCCTGGCTGCCCGTTGACCCGAGCCTTTCCTCGGTAACCCTGATGCTGCTGGGGATGATTCTTTCCATCAGCATCCTGGCCGATGTGGTGGCCCGCAGGACGTTACTGCCGCGTATCTCGCTGCTCGTGCTGGTGGGTGTTGGCGTGGCGGTGGTCCAGCAGGTTGTGCTGGGCCAGCAGGGGGGTACGCCGCTGGGCGGGCTCAGCGAGCCCCTGATCCAGGTGGCTCTGGTGATGGTCGCCTTCCTTCTCGGTGGCGAGTTGACCCTGGATCGCCTGCGCAGTATCGGACCCTTGATACTGATCGTCTCGATCTCGGTGATTGGTGTGGGTACCTTGGCGGTGGGCGTCGGTCTGTTGGCATTGGGGTTCCCGGTCGTGGTGGCGGTATCACTGGCGGCCATCTCGGTGGCGACCGATCCTGCGGCCGTGCAGGAAACAGTGCGTGACAGTGGTGATACCCGGCTGCGGGCTCGCCTGCTGCTGGGTATCGTCGCCATCGATGACGGTTGGGGTATCGTGGTCTTCGGGCTTGCCATGGCCATACTGGGGTGGATGCTGTCCGGTGATGGTGAGTTGGCACTGCTCGAAGCGGCCTGGGAATTGGGCGGGGCGATACTGCTGGGAACTGCGATAGGGTTGCCCGCGGCCTGGTTGACGGGTCGCCTGGCCCGGGGCGAGCCAACCCAGGTGGAAGCGCTGGCCCTGATTCTGTTGCTGGCCGGCATCTCATCCTGGCTCGGGGTCTCGTCGCTGCTGGCGGCGATGGTCACCGGGGCCCTGGTAGCCAATCTCTCCAGTCACCACACGCGCTCGTTCAACGAAATCGAGCTGATCGAGTGGCCTTTCCTGGTGTTTTTCTTCGTATTGTCGGGGGCAAGCATCGATCTTTACCGCTTCGGCGATGCCCTCGGCCTGACGATTGCCTACCTTCTATTGCGCCTGTTCGGTCGGTACCTGGGGGGACTCCTCGGCGTCCGTCTGGCTCGAAAACGCCAGGCCGATCTCCCGGGCAATATCGGCCTGGCCCTGACCCCCCAGGCTGGGGTAGCGATGGGCATGGCCCTGCTTGCCGCCGAGCGTTTTCCCGAGCAGGGTCCCATGCTGTTGTCGGCGGTTGTTGGCTCGACCGTGCTCTTCGAGATGCTGGGGCCGCTTCTGGTCAAGCGTGTGCTGCGCTGACGCTATCAGCGCTCTCTAAGGTGTTTCGGCGCCGCTTTAGAGCATCGAGTCAGCGTTCCACACTAACGCAAGAGCCCCGCCGAAGCGGGGCCCTTTGCTTGGTTGTACCTTCCTTTCTGTACAAGTCGACGGCTATGGCGTCAGCCTTCCTTCTTCTGGCTCATGATGCCGAGCGCTCCCAGGGCGATGCCGATGATCGCCATGATAGCAGCCACCCAGATCGGGCTATAGAAGGTGGTATAGACTTCCCAGCCCATCAGGCCGAGCACCTGGGAAAAGGCGGTGGTAGAGCCCGCCAGGTGGCCGCCGAGGGTGCCGGCAGCGGAGAACATCAGGCCACCGGTCAACGCCAGGATCACCAGCGCCCAGCGACGGTTACCCTCGAAGGCTGCATCCCCGGCTTTCCATACCAGCACGGTGATCATGGAGTAGATGCCCAGCGACCAGAAGGCCATCAGGATATGGTTACGCGTTAGCGGGCTCGCCAGGTTGGCCTCCATGGGCCAGACGATGAGGCCGATGACGGTGGCGGCCAGGCCGCCCAGCAGGCTGAGCACCAGCACCGGCAGCAGGGCGGCGCGGCTGATGTCGGCCAATCGACCGGTCATGAAGGAACCGACCAGAATCATCAGGGTGGCGAGGGCCCAAAAGCCCACCGGAAAGTGGGAGAGCATGGCATGAGTGCCGTTCATGAGCGATCTCCTTGGCGATTGGAGCGGAAGCTAGGCAGCAGGGCCAGGGTCACGCCGAGCATGGCGATCAAGCCGGCAATCAGCGTCATGAACCAGCGCGAGGTGATGGCGTCGTTGAACTCCATCTCCACCCCGTAGAGGGCGAGCTGCTTCTCGCTGTGCCGGGCACGTACGGGGGTGCCTTCGGCGATATCCTCGGCGCCGGCGTGAGCACGGCTGATCAGCGTTGGCCAGTCGACCTGCCCGGGGTAGAACAGGGTCATCTCGAACCAGTCATCGCTCCAGTCGGGAGACCTGCCACTGAACGCCTCGGCCTGGAAGTCGGCATCACGCCCCAGCCCTACCGTGTAGGGATGGGAAACATAGTGCCAGCGACTACCGGTGGCGTTGCGATAGACACCGATGCCGACGTCGTAAACGCCTTGCTCGTGGAAGGCCTTGTCATCCAGCGGATTGCCGGTGTCCATGTCACGCATAAGGGTCACATCCCAGTAACCGTCCTCCCAGCGAGCCGGACCACCATGAACCGAAATGGTGCCTCGGGAGCCCTCGGGTTCGCGCAGCAGGCGGCGAGGGATAACGTCGCCGTTCTGCCAGTCGTGGTCGGGATCGAAGTCGGTACGGTTGTCCTCCGAGAGGTAGTAGATGCCATCGAAATCGACACCCCCGGCGGTCACGTCCTCCCAGCGCAGGGCTCGCTGGCCCGTCTGCTCGGGGTCGAGCATCCAGGTCGGCTGGTTATTGTCGCTATCCCAGTTGGTGGTATAGGGGCTTGAGCCTTCATCGCCGTGGCGGTACTCGCCGATCCACTGGTCATCTGAGGCGGCGATAGCGTTGGAGCGTCCGGCACGCCAGTGCCAGAGATCGAGGAAGTAGCCGGCCTCGCGCTGGGTTTGCAGGACATCGGCATCGACCACGCTGCGCCAGTCGCTCTGATCCGACCGGGTAGCGGGCAGATACTTGCGAACATCGCTCTGGCCCAGTGTTTCGCCAAGATGCGGGTGCGCCTGCACGTCGGCCGGTGAGGCCGAGTTGGAGAAGAAGCGCATCTGATCGCCGACGGTGATGTAGCCGCCATAGCGGCTGAACTGAGGAACACCGCCGTCATCGACCAGCATGGCAACCCGATCCTCGTAGGTACCATCCGGGTCAGGCCCTGGAACTGAGCTGCCATGGCGGATCCACTCGCCATCCTCGTAGCGCAGCATGTCGTGGTAGACATGAGGCTGTGATGCGGGCCAGCGATAGCGGAAGAAAATCTGTTCACCATTGTAGGCGGCCTGCACCTGCAGCGGCATGGTCAGCTCTTCGGGAATGTAGATATTGCGCTCGAGGTCGTTCGCGATTACCCCGGTGCCCTGGGTGACCCAGGCCAGGCCGAGAGCAATCGGAAGACCCAAGACCAGCCAGGGGCCAGCTCCCTTGTTGTGTATTGCCATGTAAACTCCTGCTTTAAAGGGGAAAGTTTTTATTGTGAACTTCCAGTATGGACCCCCTTGGAAAGTATGTCCTGATATAGATCAACAAGAGTGCGACAACACACCGCAGACCTTGAAGAACGATGTCGATCGGCGACACTGTATTGAACTATAGACAAGGGGAGGCGTGATGCGACGATGGCTGAGGCCGGGCGATATCGCCCTGTTTGTCCTGCTGCTGCTGCCGCTCATGGTGGCGCTGCCGCGCCTGGGCGGGCTCGCTGGCCCCCCTGAACTATGGCTGACCTGGGTGGGGCGAGTGACTGGTATTCTGGGGCTTGCCATGCTGCTGTTGGCCGGGGCGGTGAGCAGTCGGGCGCCGGGCTTCGACCGGCCCTTCGGAGGACTCGCGCGGCTCTGGCATCTGCACCACTGGCTGGGCTTCACCGCCTTCATCCTGGTCATGGTCCACGTCCTGGCGTTGGGTCTGGCGGCGGTGCCGACCTCCCTGGATGCCGCGGTGGCGACCCTCTTTCCGCCGGTTTCCCATGGCAGCATATGGCTCGGCTGGCTGGCCTGGCTGGCGCTGGTGGTGTTCCTGGCGCCGACCTTCGACTTCTTCGGCCAGCCCCACTACCAACGCTGGAAGCGCCTGCACCTGGTCTCGGCAGCGGCGCTCCTGTTGGGGCTCTGGCACGCCCTGCTACTGGCTGGAGAGGCCGACCTGGGCGACGCCAGCCATGCCCTCCAGACGGTCATGCCGGAGACCCGGGTGCTGGTGGAGGGGCCCTACGGTGAGTTCTTCGGCCGCCGCTTCCCCGAGCGCGACATGCTCTGGCTGGGCGGTGGAGTCGGCATCACTCCCTTCGTCGGCGGCGCCCGCAATCTGGCCGCAGGGGCGAGCGTTGAAGGTCATATCCATCTCTTCTACCTCGCCAGCGATTCCGTTCGTGACTACTATCGGGAAGAGCTCCAGGGAATCGCCGAGGCCCATGAGGCTTTTGCCTTCACGCAGCACTACTCTCGGGAGCGGGGCCCGTTGGACGAGGCCTTCCTGCGCGAACACTGCCCCGACTTCACCGAGAGAGAGATATTCCTCTGCGGCCCGCCGGCCATGAACGCCCACTTGCAGCGGCTACTGGCCGGGCAGGGGGTACCCGCCTCACGCATTCACAGCGAGGTCTTCGATTTCCTATGAACATGAACAAGATCGCCTACTCCGTCTTCATCGCCTTCGTGGCGAGTCTGCTCACACTGATCTCGGTCAGCGCGCTTTCGAGCAGCGAGCGCGACGAAACCGATGACGAGGGCCTTAAACCCATTACCCTGGACGAGTTGGCCGAGCATGACGGCGCCGAGAGCTGCTGGAAGGCTATCCACGGTCGGGTCTATGACATCACCGACTACCTGCCTAACCATCCCACCGACCCGACCGTGATTCTCGAGTGGTGCGGCCAGGAGGCCACCGAAGGTTGGCACAACAAGCGCCCCGGAGTGCCCCACAGCCCGCGGGCGGAGGGCATGCTCGAGGAGTATCTGATCGGTCGCCTGGTGGACGAGGAGGGCGAACCGGTCGAGTCGGAGGCCGTTGCCGATGCGTCTGGCAACGCGAACGGCGAGGCCGACAGCGACCACGCGCGGCTCTCTCCAGCCGGGGACGAGCGTCTGCAACGGGCGCTGCTGGGCTTGCCGCTGGATGGGCATTATCGCGGAGTCTTCGTCGATCGCGGCGTGATCCAGGTAAATATCACCTTCAATCTCGAGGACGGACACTTCACTCGGCTGGACTATCGCCACCTGGCCTATCGCGACGACGACTACCTGGCCATGGAAGAAGGCGACGAGCTTTACCCGGTGATGCGTCAGCATCGCCAGATACTCGAGCGCCTGGAGGGTGAGCCGGTGACGGCCATCTTCGCCCTCTACGAGCCCGAGCGCCTGGCCGATGACATCGACGGCTACAGCAGCGCGACCCTGCGCGGGGCCAAGATCATCTCGGCGATCCGCGATGCCCTAAATCGTGGGGTCTACAGCTGGCCCTGAGCCGAAGCCGATATCCGCTTGCCTTGACGTGACTGAAACGACGGCGGCCTCGCATCTGCGAGGCCGCCGCCTGCTGTCTAGACTGGTGCCCTGAGCCGGGTATCACTCCTCGCCGAAGTAGCGTTCGAAGATCTCGTCGTAGGTGCCGTCTTCCTTGAGGGTGGCCAGTGCCTCGTTGAAGCGCTCGGCCAGTGCCTCGTCGCGCTGGCGGAAGGCGATGCCGAAGCCATCTCCGAAGTACTCCGCGGGCTCGCTGACCATGCCGCCTACCACCTGGTAGTCGCCGTCCTCGCTGTTGAGCAGGGTAGCCTGGCCGACCACGAATTCCAGGAACACGATATCCAGTCGCTGGGCTTGCAGGTCGAGCACCATGTCGTCCGCGGTGGAGTAGCGGTTGACGGTGGCGATACGGCCGAAGTTGTCGGTGGCAAAGTTGTCGTAGGTGGTGCCGCGCTGAACGCCGATGCTCTTGCCGGCCAGGGTCTCTGCGTTGGCCTCCGAGAGCTCGCTGCCCTCGGGGGCGAACCAGGCGCCGGGGATGGTGATGTAGGAGTCGGAGAAGAGTACGGTCTGGCGGCGCTCGTCGTTGATCGACATGGAGGACATGATGGCGTCGTAGTTGCGTGCCAGCAGGCCGGGAATGATGCCGTCCCACTCCTGTTCGACCCACTCGCAGGTCACGCCGATCTCGGCGCACAGGGCATTGCCGAGGTCGATGTCGAAGCCGGTTAGCTCGCCGTCTGCGGTGCGGTACTCCATGGGCTCGTAGGGTACGTCGACGCCGATGCGAACGTGGTCGTAGTCGCGGGCCTGGGCGGTGCCGGCGGCGATGGCCACGCCGAGGATCGAGACGGTCAGCAGTTTCTTCATGCGGTTGCTCCTGGTCATGAGATGGCACCCGGGGTGCCTACGGGCCGGTGAGGTCCATCAGGGTGACCACGCTGGCGATGGCGCTGGCGTGGAGCATGAAGATCACCTCGTTGCCGTAGGCGGGCAGGGCGCGGCGGAAGGCGCTGGGCAGGATAATCCGCCGCATCATCAGAGATTTCGACATGCCGTAGGCCCGGGCTGCCTCTATTTCCCCGCGAGCGGTGGCCTTGATGGCGCCACGGAAGATCTCGGTGGTGTAGGCGGCGGTGTTGAGCGTAAAAGCGATCAGCGCCGGGTAGAAGGCCTCGCGGAGCATTGGCCACAGGAAGGTCTCCTGGATGCCGTCGAAGAACACCACGCCGTAGTAGATGATGTAGAGCTGAATCAGCAGCGGTGTGCCACGGAATACGTAGGTATAGAGATAGATCGGTAGGCTGATCCAGCGGCGGCCCGAACTGCGGCCGATAGCCAGGGGGACCGCCAGCACCAGGCCGATCACCAGCGACAAAAACACCAGCTGGGTGGTGGTAACCAGTCCGTCCCAGTAGTAGCGGATGGTCTGGGGGGTGAAGATGACGTTGCCGGCCAGCAGGTCCTGGAACCAGAGCGTGATATCCGGCATGTCAGTGGCCTCCGAAGCCGACGTTGTAGCGTTTCTGGAGCCACATAAAGAGCCACTCCGAGACGCTGGCGATCAGCAGATAAGCGGCCGCCACCGGGAACAGGAAGGTGAAAGGCTCATGGGTGGCTCGTGAGGCCTCGGCGGCTACCCGGACCATATCGGTTAGCCCGATCACCGAGACCAGCGCGGTCGTCTTGAGCAGCACCATCCAGTTGTTTGAGATGCCGGGCAGGGCGTGGCGCATCATCTGCGGGAAGCGGATACGCCGGAACACCAGCCAGGGGCTCATGCCATAGGCCTTGCCGGCTTCAATCTGGCCGTTGTCCACGGCCATAAAAGCGCCGCGGAAAGTCTCACCCATGTAGGCGCCAAAGATGAAGCCGATGGTCAGCGCGCCGGCGGCGAAGGCGTTGAGGTTGACGTACCAGTCAACCCCGAAGCGGTCGTAGATCGCATCGGTGACCACGTTGAGCGCCATCTGGCCGCCGAAGAACAGCAGCATCATCAGCACCAGATCCGGCACGCCGCGGATAACCGTGGTGT
>JAIVHL010000057.1 GCA_020201075.1 Halomonas sp.
CTGGCGCTGGTGCTGGCCGCGGTGGTGGCCTGGGGCCTGGGCGAGATGGTTGTCGGCATGACCTGGGGAGGGCCCATGAAGCACGCCTTCGCCGGCGCCCTGCATTTGGCCTTCCATCGCCGTCCGGAGCGTTTTTCCAGCAGGCAGGGAGAGGGGCGCTCCACCGGCCTCAAGGCGCTGGATCTCGATGACACCGAGGCGCCGCTGGGCGTCGAGAAGCCCGCCGACTTCACCTGGAATCAGCTGCTCGGCTTCGACGCCTGCGTGCAGTGCGGGCGCTGCGAGGCGGTGTGCCCGGCCTTCGCCGCCGGCCAGCCCCTCAATCCCAAGAAGCTGATCCAGGACATGGTGGTGGGTATGGCCGGCGGCACGGATGCGGGCTATGCCGGCAGCCCTCACCCTTCACAAGGGCTTGGGGGCGGCGAGCACCACGGCACGCCTCTCGGACCCATCGTGGCCCGCGAGGGCAGGGCCCTGGTAGACGCCGAGACCCTGTGGTCCTGCACCACCTGCCGCGCCTGCGTCGAGGAGTGCCCGATGATGATCGAGCACGTGGACGCCATCGTCGACATGCGCCGATTTTTGACCCTGGAGCGCGGCGCGACGCCCAACAAGGCTCCCGAGGTGCTCGACAACCTGATCGCCACTGATAATCCCGGCGGCTTCGCCCCCGGCGCTCGCATGCACTGGGCCGCCGATCTCAACCTGCCGCTGCTCGCTGATCTGCAACAGGTTGACGTCCTGCTGTGGCTCGGCGACGGCGCCTTCGACATGCGCAACCAGCGCACGCTGCGCGCGCTGGTCAAGGTGCTTCGCGCGGCGGAGGTCGACTTCGCGGTGCTCGGCAACGAAGAGCGGGACAGCGGCGACGTGGCCCGGCGCCTGGGCGATGAGGCGACCTTCCAGTCTCTGGCCAGGCGCAATATCGCTACCCTGGCCAAGTATCGCTTCCAGCAGATCGTGACCTGCGACCCCCACAGTTTTCATGTGCTGGGTAACGAGTACGGTGAGCTGGGTGGTCCCGGAGCGCCGGCCCGCTACGAGGTGCGTCACCACAGCACCTTTATCGCCGAGCTGTACGACGCGGGTCGGCTGGCCTTTTCGCCCTGGAAGGGCGGCAGCGTCACCTACCACGACCCGTGTTATCTCGGCCGCTACAACGGCGAATATGAGGCCCCGCGCCGGGTTCTCGAGGCATTGGGTATCCCGCTCAGCGAGATGGAGCGCTCCGGCTTCCGTTCGCGCTGCTGCGGTGGCGGCGGCGGCGCGCCGATCACCGATATTCCCGGCGAGCGGCGCATTCCCGACATGCGCATGAACGACGTCAAGGAGACCGGCGCCGAGCTGGTGGCGGTGGGCTGTCCCCAGTGCACCGCCATGCTGGAGGGAGTGGTGGACAAGACGGCCGAGGTGCGCGATATCGCCGAACTGGTGGCCGATGCCATCGTGATGCCGTCCGCCAGACCGCGCCGGGGCGAGCGCTGCTCTCCCGGCTCCAGGACCGAAGAGGTGGTGTCATGAGCGAGATGTGTCGTCGCGATCCGCGTCGTGAGTGGATCGCCCGCAATCGCCTGCATCCCGAGCATGCCAGCGCGCTTATCGCACTCGGCAGAACCGGGTGCGGCGGGGCTGCCAGCGAATGGCCGGGTCCCAACGGCGTGCTGCGTCGGAATCCTCATGGGGTGGGTTTCATTGGCCCCAACGGTATCAAGCGTATCGACCGTAGCGGCACCCAGCAGGGTGGCCAGGCCGCTGGAGGGGTCCGCCAGGCGTCCCAGGATAGCCGCCGCCGGGTGGAGATCCCCAAGCCCGCTTTCCTGGTGGCGGTGGTGCCCGACCTGGCCGGCGGGCGTCTCTCCGGCCACGACAAGGAGCTCGCCGAGTGTGCCGAACCGGTGGACGAGACCCGTCATGCCGCCGAGCCTCTGGCGCTTGCTATCGAGCCACCGGTGACCCTGTCGCGCATCGAGGACCTGGGGCAGGTGGCGGTGGACCCGGCTGGTGTGGCCCTGGCCGAGGCGGAGTTTATCCTCGCCGGGGGCAACGGCGTCAGGGACTGGGACGGATTCCATCATGCCGCCAGGGTGCTCGGGGCGACGGAAGGCGCCTCCCGGGTGTCGGTGGATGACGGTTTCATGGCCCGCGATCGTCAGGTGGGGGCGTCCGGTACCTGGGTCACCGCCCGGGTCTATCTGGCGGTGGGAATTTCGGGGGCCATTCAGCACCTGCAGGGCATTCAGGGCTGCGACAGGGTGGTAGCCATAAACCTCGATCCCGGATGCGACATGATCAAACGCGCCGACCTGGCGGTGATCGGTGAAGCCGCCGATATCCTCGCCGCCCTGGTGGCAAAGGTGGAACAGCAGCGAGGAGGGCAGCGCGATGCGGCCTGAGCAGCAGGGTATCGAGATGGCGGTTCTGGTATCGGTGGGGCGCCACCCCATCACGGGACGCTCCTGCCGGGCAGATCAGGACGCCCGAGGCCTGGAGTTGGCCCTGGGCCTGGAAGGCCGGTTCCCCGGTTCCCGGATCAGCCTGCTGCACGCCGGCCCGCGCAGCGAGGAGAGCGAATCGGCCCTGCGCGGCTACTTAGGTATGGCCGCAGGCGCTGGCATGGCCGCAGGCGCCGGCACTGAGTTGGACACCCTGACCCTGCTGGAGCAGCCAGAGGGAAGCGATGCCATCCCGGCCCTGGCCGAACTCCTGGCGGCGGCCATGCCGCAGCTGGTGATCACTGGCACCCGGGCGGAACGTGGCGAAGGCTCGGGGTTGCTGCCCTATGCCCTGGCCGAGCGTCTTGGCTGGCCCCTGGTCAATGGTCTGGCGGCGGTGGAAAAGGTGGAGAACGGGGTGGCGACCCTGCTTCAGGCGCTGCCCCGAGGCCAGCGCCGGCGCCTGCAGGTGCGTTTGCCCGCCATCCTCTGCGTAGACGCTGCGGCTCCGGCGGCACGCCAGAGTGCGTTCGGCCCGGCCCGCCGGGCCAAGATCGAAGCCACGCCGGTGGCCGCTGAAATCGACCAAGAGCTGGCCGGGTGGCAGCTGGCCCCGGCGCGCAAACGGCCCAAGCGCCTGAAGATCATCAAGGCCGCCTCGGCCCGGGATCGCTTCAAGGCGGCCGCGGCCAAGGCAGAGGGGGGCAGCGGACAGGTGCTGGAGGGCGTCAGCAGCGAGCAGGGGGCGGAAGCGATCTTGAAGCTGCTGTACGAGGAAGGCGTGCTGCGCTCCTGACGATCTGGCTTCCTGCCATGACGGTTTTATGGGCATGCCGGGTGGGCAGCGCCACTCCCGTCCGATCGGGAGACGATGTCTCGAACAGGCATGCGGGTGCCTCTGTGGAGCAAGAGTGACACCCGAGAGGGCTTAGGCTGGAACCGTGGACGTGTCTGCCCCTTCCACCCTGTCACCAATAACAATATCGAGGAGCCAGCCATGAATGCAGCCAACCGCGGCGTCGTCTACAAGGGCCCGGGCCAAGTCGCCGTCGAATCTCTCCCCTATCCGGAACTCGCCCTCGGCAATCGCAAATGCGACCACGGCGTGATCCTGAAGGTCGTTACCACCAATATCTGTGGCAGCGATCAGCACATGGTGCGTGGCCGCACGACCGCCCAGTCCGGCCTGGTGCTGGGTCACGAGATCACCGGCTGCGTCGTCGAGTGCGGCCGCGATGTCGAATTCATCCAGCCGGGGGACCTGGTCTCGGTGCCGTTCAATATCGCCTGTGGCCGCTGCCGCAACTGCAAGGAGGGCCGGACCGGCATCTGCCTCAACGTCAACCCGGCGCGTCCCGGTGCGGCCTACGGCTACGTGGACATGGGCGGCTGGGTCGGCGGCCAGACCGAATACGTGATGGTGCCCTACGCGGACTTCAACCTGCTGAAGTTCCCGGACGGCGACCAGGCCATGGAGCTTCGTCGACTGCGTCGGCTTCGAGGCTCACGCCTGCGGCTGCAATCATGGCAAGGAGGCACCGGCTACCGTGCTCAACTCCGCCATGTCGCTGACCCGTGCCGGCGGTCAGATCGGCATTCCGGGCCTCTATGTGACCGAAGACCCCGGTGCGGCGGACGAAGCCGCCCAGCAGGGCGCCCTGAGCATGCGCTTCGGTCTCGGCTGGGCCAAGTCCCACAGCTTTCATACCGGTCAGTGCCCGGTGATGAAGTACCACCGTCCGCTGATGCAGGCGATTCTGTTCGGCAAGGTGAATATTGCCGATGCGGTCAATGTCCAGATGATTACCCTGGACCAGGCGCCCCAGGGCTACGCCGACTTCGATGGCGGTGCGGCGAAGAAATTCGTCATTGACCCCCACGGCAGCGTGGCGCTGTAAAGAGGTTCCTGTCCGGACGACAACGTGGCCGCCTGAGCGGGGTAGCCCCTCCGTTACCGAGTGGGTTATCCCGGGGATGGGGCTGTCAGATAGGTCATCACGTGGTGCTGCATGGCCGCCGCCGCCGGCGACAGGCTGACGCCGGCCCGGCAGATCAACCCGATCCGGCGTTCGAGGCGGGGTGCCGCCAGCGGCACGAAGCGAAGGCGCGCATGTTCTTCCTGGAAGGCCAGGCGCGGCAGGGTGGTGATGCCGATGCCCGCCTCGAGCATGGCCGTCAGCGAGATCATGTTGGAGATAAAAAGGGTGCTGTGCTCGAGCAGTTCGGTGGCCGGTGAGCCCTCGAGCAGACGCGAAGTGCCGTTGCGGATCAGGACATATCCCACCTCGCCGCTCAGCACCCTCTGGCTCACCAGTTCGGAGTTGCCATCCTGCAGGTTGATCTCGATGCCCGGGTAGTCGCTCACGAAGCTGGCCAGGATGCCGGGCATCAGGCGGCTGGCCACCGAGGGCACCGTGGCGATATCCACGCGACCGGCTTGGTGGCAGGCCATGGCCAGGGCGTCGCGGCTGACCCGTTCGTGGTGAGCCACCAGCTCGCGAAAGCGCGGCAGGCACCATTGCCCGTAGGGCGTCAGCGCTGCCTTGCCGCTGCCCTTTTCGAAGAGGGGCTGGCCGAGGCGCTCTTCGAGGTCGCGCACCGCCATGGAGATCGCCGGCTGGCTGCGGTGCAGTTGCTTGGCCGCGGCATGGAAGCCGCCCTGGTCGGTGATGGCCAGCACGTAGCGAAGCGGCTGGAGCTTCAGTTCGGGCAGCATGGCAAGGTTCCTGGTAAGTCTTCTTGGTAAGTCTTCCTGATCATTTTATCGAATTTATTGATTATTCTTATCTTGCTCACTCTCCTAGGATGTCGTCAACGTCATTCAGGAGGTATCCCATGTCAGATTCGCATCCGCTCTTCATCGCCGGCCAGTGGCAAGAGAGTGAAGGCAGCATCGCCAACCACAACCCCTCGGACACCGACGACCTGATCGGCCACTACGCCCAGGCCAGCGTGGCCCAGGTCGGCGAGGCCATCGACGCGGCACGTCAGGGCCAGCGTGAGTGGGCAAAGACCGGCCTGGAGCAGCGCTACGCCGTGCTGATGGCCATCGGTGACGAGCTGGTGGCCCGCAAGGAGGAGCTGGGTCGCCTGCTCTCCCGCGAAGAGGGCAAGCCGCTGGCCGAGGGGATGGGCGAGGTATACCGCTCGGCCCAGTTCTTTCACTACTACGCCGCCGAGGTGTTGCGCCAGCTCGACGAGCGGGTGGACTCCGTCCGCCCGGGCGTCGAGATCGACACCCGCCGCGAGCCGGTCGGGGTAGTGGGCGTGATCAGCCCCTGGAACTTCCCCATGGCCACGGCGGTATGGAAGATCGCGCCGGCACTGGCTTTTGGCAACGCGGTGGTCTTCAAGCCGGCCAATCTGGTGCCGGCCAGTGCCTGGGCGCTGACCGAGATCATCAGCCGCCAGCCGCTGCCTCCCGGTACCTTCAACCTGTTGATGGGCCCCGGCAGCAGCGTTGGCGATGCCCTGATCTCGAGCCCCGATATCCACGCCCTGAGCTTCACCGGTTCGCTGGAAGTGGGACGGCGCGTGGCCGCCGCCACCGCCGGCAACCTGGTCAAGTGCCAGCTGGAGATGGGCTCCAAGAACGCGCTGATCGTGGCCGATGACGCCGACCTCGATCTGGCCGTGGAGGCGGCCTTCGCCGGCGCCTACTCCGGCACCGGACAGAAGTGCACGGCGTCCTCGCGGCTGATCGTCACCGCGGCGGTACACGATGCCTTCGTCGACAAGCTCGTCGCCAAGCTGGAGGGCGTGACGGTGGGCCATGCCCTGGCAGAGGGCGTGCAGATCGGCCCGGTGGCCGATGCCCGTCAGCTCGCGTCCAACCTGGCCTGGATCGAGCGGGCCCGTGAGCAGGGCGCCAGACTGGCCTTCGGTGGCGAGCGTCTGGAGCGTGAGACCCCCGGCTATTACATGGCGCCGACGCTGTTCACCGAGACCACCAACGACATGGCGATCAACCGCGAGGAGGTCTTCGGCCCCATTGCCTGCGTGATCAAGGTGGCGGATGCCGAGGAGGCCATCGAGACCCTCAACGATACCAACTTCGGACTGACCGCCGGCATCATCACCAATTCCCTGAAGCTTGCCAGTGAGTTCAAGGCCCGCGCCGAGACCGGCTGCGTGATGGTCAACCTGGCCACGGCCGGCACCGATTACCACGTGCCGTTCGGGGGCCGCAAGGACTCGAGCTTCGGCCCCCGCGAGCAGGGTCGCTACGCCCGCGAGTTCTATACCGTGGTCAAGACCTGCTATGTCAAAGCCAACTGAGTCCAGGCCCGAGGTGCGCGCCATGTCCAAGCAAACGTTGACCATCGACGGCCTGCAGTATTCGAACTGGTCTCGGGAGATCTTCCAGCAGATGCGCGAGGGCGGCCTCGACGCCGTTCACGCCACTCTGGTCTATCACGAGACCACCCGCGAGACCCTCTCCCGGCTCGGCGAGTGGAACCGCCGCTTCGAGCAGCATCACGACCTGATCATGCCGGTTCGTGAGCCGGGTGACATCGAACTCGCTCGCGCCGCCGGCAAGGTAGGCATCTTCCTCGGCGCCCAGAACTGTTCGCCGATCGAGGACGATATCGACATGGTGGCGGTGATGCGCCAGCTGGGCCTGCTGATCATGCAGCTGACCTACAACAACCAGAGTCTGCTGGCCTGCGGCTGCTACGAGAGCGAGGACAGCGGCATCACGCGCTTCGGCCGTCAGGTGATCCGGGAGATGAACCGCGTCGGCATGGTGATCGACATGTCCCACAGTGCCGAACGCTCCACCCTGGAGGCCATCGAGCTCTCCGAGCGCCCGGTGATCATCTCCCATGCCAATCCCGAGTTCTTCCACCCGGCCAAGCGCAACAAGTCCAACCGCGTGCTCGAGGCCATCGCCGAGTGCGACGGCCTGCTGGGCTTCTCGGCCTACCCCTTCCACCTCAAGGATGGCCCGGACTGCACCCTCGAAGCCTACTGCGAAATGATCGCGCGGACCGTCGACCTGATGGGCATAGAGCACGTGGGGCTGGGGACCGACCTTTGCCAGGACCAGCCCGTCTCGGTACTCGAATGGATGCGTAACGGACGCTGGTCCAAGGAGATGGACTACGGTGAGGGCAGCGCCGGCAATGCCGGCTGGCCGCGACCGCTGGCCTGGCTGCGTGACAGCCGGGACTTCCCCAACCTGATCGACGGCCTGCGCCAGCGCGGCTTCGATGAAAACGAGGTCGAACGCATCATGGGTCGCAATTGGGTGGCGCTGCTCGAACGGGCCGCGACCCCCGTCGCGGTCTGACGGCCTCATACAACGCTTCACCATATAACAAGATAACAAGGACACGCTCATGAGTACGCCTGACAATCATTCACCAAAAGGGCCGACCTCCGGGATCAAGCGCTTCGGCGACCCCGTCGTGCTGGGTCTCAGCATCGGATTCGTCGTGCTGTTCGTCGTGCTGTCGATCATCGACGTGGACGGCGTCGCCGCAGCCATCGGCGGCGGTTTCGCCTGGACCGCCGTGGTGCTCGGCTCCTACTTCCAACTGCTATTGCTGCTGACCTTCTTCATCGCCATGGGGCTCGCCATCTCGCCGGCCGCCAGCGCCAAGGTGGGCAACCTCGACAAGCCAGAACTGAGCACCTTCAAGTGGCTGTCGATCATCATGTGCACCCTGCTGGCAGGCGGTGGCGTCTTCTTCGCCGCCGGCGAGCCGGTCTACCACTTCGTGGTCACACCGCCGGCCTTCGACACCGAGGCGGGTACTGCGGAGGCGGTGGCCGGGGCCCTGGCGCAGTCCTTCATGCACTGGGGTTTCCTGGCCTGGGCCGTGCTGGGTTCGTTGACCGCCGTGGTCCTGGCTCACTCCCACTACGACAAGGGGCTGCCGCTGCAGCCCAGGACGCTGCTCTATCCGGTCTTGGGGGAGCGCGTGATGAGCGGCTGGCCCGGCGGCGTCGTCGACGCCTGCTGCGTGATCGCCGTCGTGGCAGGCACGGTGGGGCCGATCGGTTTCCTGGCCACCCAGGTCAGTTTCGGGCTGCACGAACTGGTCGGGGTCGCCGAGGGTTACGTTACCCAGCTGGTGATTCTGGTCGTGCTGGGTGCGCTCTACGTTACCTCGGCCGCCACCGGTATCCATAAGGGCATTCAGCTGCTCAGCCGGTTCAATGTCTTCCTGGCCCTGGCTATTGCCGCCATCATCTTCATTTTCGGTCCTACCCTGTTTCTCACCAACGCCTATCTTCAGGGGTTCGGCGAGTACGTGAGCTCCTTCCTGACCATGGCCACCATGACCTCGGAAACGGCTCCCGCCTGGTGGATGCAGTGGTGGACGGTGTTCTTCTTCGCCTGGTTCATCGGCTATGGCCCCCTGATGGCCATCTTCGTGGCGCGTATCTCGCGGGGCCGCACCATTCGCCAGATGATCCTCGCCGTGGCGGTCATGGCGCCCATCGCCACCACGGTCTGGTTCACCCTGCTGGGCGGCTCGGGCATTCACTACCAGTTGACCGGGGTGATCGACCTGACCGAAGCGCTCAACAACTTCCAGTTCGATGTGGCGACCCTGACCGTCGCTCAGGCCCTGCCGGGTGGCATGCTCATGGCCCTGGCCATCCTGCTGCTGACCACCATCTTCGTGGCGACGACCGGTGACTCCATGAGCTATGCCATCGCCGTGGTCTGCACCGGACATGACCGTCCCCACGTCGGCGTGCGTGTCTTCTGGGGCGTTGCCATGTCACTGATGGCCGCCATCCTGCTCTACATGGGCGCCGGCCAGATCAGCGTGCTCCAGCAGTTCATCGTGATCACCGCGATTCCCGTCTCCCTGATACTACTTCCATCGCTGTGGACCGGGCCCCAGGCCGCCTATGCCATGGCACGCCAGCAGGGCCTCACCACTCGTCCCAAGGTGATCGTCAATGACTGATACGGAAAGCCTGGCGGCGACGCCGCAGGGGCTGCGCCCCGCCGATGAGGTCATGCGACTCGAGCGGCTGGGTAGCCTGCATGCCACCCGACTAAGCTTCGTGCGCAGCCTGGTGCGCCAGATGGCACGCCAGCGCTGGCAGATCAGCCGGGTACGTTTCGATCTGGATGCCAACGGCCACGGGACTGCCGTCTATCGCCTGCAGACGCCGCACGGCCGCTATCACGGGGTGATGTTTGCTCAGCCACTGGATGACGCCCAGCGCTCCGATCGGGTGATCGCCGAAGCCTGGGACGTGACCTTCGGCCTGGTGGAGGGCGACGTCGACGACAGCCTGCTGGAGCAGATGGCGGCCAATGTGCCGCTGCAGGAGGCGGGTCGACAGCACCCCAGGGTGCTGGTGCTGTCGCGGGCCAACAAGAGCCTGCGCAACTTCAGCCACTTCGTCGAGTCCCTGGCGGCCGGCCGCCAGCCCGATCCTGCCTGGTTGACCCGGGTCGGCTACCTGTATCGCACCACGGCGGTCTACGGCAACGGCAAGTTCGGCATCGCCGACTTCGCCCGGCTGCTGGACAACCCCGACTTTCGGCGACCCTTCTCGGCGCAGATGGCCGGCGTCTATTTGCTGCGTCATTTCTCCATCGAGCAGGTGGAGCATCTCGCCGCCTGCCGGGCACCGGACACCGCCTGCTCCCTGGCCACTGAACTGCGCCGCTACCTGGGTATCGGCAACTCCACGGGACTGGGGATGGCGCCCTTCCTGATCAATCACCCGCAGCTGATTGCCCAGTGGATCGCCCAGCGGGAAACGGCGTTGACGCTGGCCCTGCGCCAGGTGCCGGAAGACGCCGAGCGTGCGAGGCTGATCGCGCTGACCCGTCGCGCCCTGCGGCACTTCGACGAAACCGTTACCGAGGAT
>JAIVHL010000186.1 GCA_020201075.1 Halomonas sp.
CCATATGGCCAGCGACATATAGACCATTGCGTCGAGAAGGTTCGTCATCGTAGGGCTCCCTTGTTAGACATGCGCCCTACTATGCCCCGGGTCCTTTGTTGCAAAAAAAAGTTTATCTAGAAGCCATTGTTCTTTTATAAATAACAATAGAGGCGGCGCACAGGGAACGATAATGAAGCTCAACTACCATCATCTCTACTATTTTTGGCAGGTGGCCAGGTCGGGGCATCTGACGCAAACCGCCGAGGCACTGCACGTCTCGCAGTCCTCGCTTTCCCACCAGATTCGCCAGCTCGAGGAGCGCCTGGGACAGCCGTTGTTCCTGCGCGAGGGGCGCAAGCTGCGACTCTCCGAGGCGGGAAGGCTGGCGTTCGACTATGCCGACACCATCTTTCGCCAGGGGGAGGAGCTGAGCGCGCTGTTCAGCGAGGGCGGCCATGCCCATCGCGAGATCATCCGGGTAGGCGCGGTGGCGACGCTCTCGCGCAATTTCCAGGAGGAGTTTCTGCGTCCGCTGCTCGATCGCGAGGACCTGGAATTGAGCCTGCAGAGCGGTGGTTTGGATGACCTGCTGCGCCGTCTCTCCGCCCACCGGCTGGATGTGGTGCTCGCCAATCACGCTCTACACGGCGACGATCAGCACCCCTGGCGCTCACAGCGGTTGGCGCGCCAACCCGTCAGCATCATCGGAGTGTCGGGCCTGGCGCCGCTGCCGGCGTTCCCCGAGGGGCTGCGCGGCCGCGGCCTGATCGTGCCCGGGCCCGACAGCAGCGTGCGTCAAGCCTTCGAACAGCTGTGCGACCACCACCACCTGACGCCCACGATCATCGCCGAGGTAGACGACATGGCCATGATGCGCCTGCTGGCGCGCGATACCCGCCATCTGGCGGTGATGCCGCCCGTAGTGGTACGCGATGAACTGCGCGCCGGCACGCTGATGGATTTCGGCGTCCTGCCTGGGGTATTCGAAGAATTCTATGCGATTACGATTCGGCGCAGCTTCGAGTCGCCTCTGCTCAAGGAGCTGCTGGCGCACTCCCGTGAGATGCGCCTCCCCTAGTCCCGGCGGCGAGATGCTACGCTTCAGGTATCTTCCCTGCCATGGATGACCCCGGCATGCCCGCCCGCGCTTCTCTCTCGTTCCGCTCCCGCCTGTTGGTTCTGGGTCTGTTGATTCTTGGCCTACCGGTCGCGCTGGGGCTCTCCGGCTGCGATGCCTTCGACGGCGGCGATGCCGGCATGACGCACCAGGGAGAGGGCTTTCCCAGCCAGGACGTTTCCATCGCCGGCGAGGCCATGCTGCGCCAGGCCGACATGACAGGCTCCGCCCGGCCCCCGGAGGCCGGCGCCGAGGGGAGTGAGTCGCGCGTCGAAGAGCGACGCCACTACCAGCTGCAGTTCGATACCGCCGAACCGCTGATCGCCGTCTTCCACGACGCCCATGAGGCCTGCCTGAGCATGAGCGGCTGCCAGGTGGAGCAGGGGCGTCTCAGCACCCCGCGCCAGGGGCTGGCCAGCGCCACCCTGGTGATGCGCATCGACCGGGAACAGATCGACCAGGCCGAGCCGCTGCGGCACATCAGCGAATCTCCGGGGCTCAATGGCGTAGAGATCACGCGCCAGGACCGCACCCAGCAGATCATCGACATCGAGGCGCGCCTGGCCCAGCAGATCGTGCTGCGCGAGCGGCTCGCCGAACTGGCCCAGGAGGGCCGCGGCTTCAGCGAACGCCGCATCCAGGACCTGCTGCAGGTGGAGCGCGAACTGGCCCGGGTGCAGGGCGAGATCGAATCGATGCAGGGTCGCCAGCGCCATCTCTCCCGGGTCACCGACAGTGTTTCGGTGACCGCCAGCTTCCAGCAGCAGCGCTGGGTGGAGCCCCATCAGTACGGCCCCCTGGCGCCGCTGTGGCGCGCCCTGGACCGCAGCGTCAGCCTGTTCTTCGAATCGGTGGGCCAGGTGATCCTGGTGGTGGTCTTCCTCACCCCTTGGCTGGTGCTGGGCATTCCCGCGCTGTGGCTGCTTACCCGGCTGTGGCGCCCGGTGCGCCGCGGCATCACCCGTCTAGGCCAGCGGCGCCGTGCGCGTCGAACGCCGCGTCGCGACGAATAGGCAGCAGGCCGCGCCTCAGGTCTGCGCGAACTCCTCGGTATCCACCTCGGCCTGCTGCGCCTCGGCGTAGCGCTCGCCAATCACTTGCTCGGGGGTCAGCAGCGCATCCAGCTGCGCTACGCTAGCGGCCACAAGGCGGAGCTCGCCGGCCGCCAGGTTCTCGCGCATGTGCGCGATGGAGCGGGTGCCGGGGATCGGCAGGATGTCATCGCCCTTGGCCCGTAGCCAGGCCAGGGCCAACTGGCCGGTACTCACCTCGAGCGCCCTCGCCACGGCCTCGACCTCGGCCAGCAGCGCCAGGTTGCGCGGCAGCGACTCGGCGCTGAAGCGCGGCATGTTACGGCGCATGTCGCCCTCCGCCAGCCGGGTGGGGTCGGTGACGGCCCCGGCCAGAAAGCCCCGGCCCAGCGGGCTGAAGGCCACCAGGGCGGCCCCGGCCTCGCGGCACGCTTCGATTACCGCAATCTCCGGGTTGCGGGTCCACAGCGAATATTCCGACTGCACCGCGGCGATGGGATGCTCGGCATGGGCTCGGCGCAGCGTAGCCGCGGAGACCTCGGATAGCCCCACGGCGCCGATCTTGCCCTCCGCCACCAGGCGGCCCAGCTCGCCCACGCTCTCCTCGATGGCCACGTGCTTGTCCCAGCGGTGCAGGTAGTAAAGGTCCAGATGGTCGGTGCGCAGACGCGCCAGGCTTTCCTCGCACTGGCGGCGCAGGGTGGCCGGGCGGCCGTCGATCACCTTCTTGCCTTGCGCGGGGTCGAAAGCCATGCCGCACTTGCTGGCCAGCAGGATCTCGCTGCGCTTGGCCGCCATCGCCTTGCCCACTAGCCGCTCGTTGGCGGTGGCGCCGTAGAGGGTAGCGGTATCGAAATGGCGATAGCCCATGTCGAAGGCGGCATCCAGGGCGCGCAGCGCGTCGGCCTCGGGTACCTGATGGCCGTAGCCATGGGAGAGATTCATGCACCCCAGCCCAATGGCGGGCGATGCGACGGCCCGGAGACGGGCAAAGAACGTTGTCATGGGAGCTCCCTGCTAGCGCTTGTGGGCGATGAACTGCACCACGGCACCCAGGCCGGTATGGCCGCGGCCCTCCACCACCTCGCGCTCGCCCTCGCGGCTGAGTTCGATGTCGAGCTCGGCGAAGGCGGCGTTCAGCTCGGCGGCGGTGGGGGTGCGGTCCGGGGTGCCCGGGCCGCCGGTGCTGCGCGGCACCTGGTCCGGTGTGTAGGCCTCGAGGATCAGCACGCCCCCGGGCTTCAGGGCGCGGATCACCTGGCGGTGCATATGGGGGCGGCCCGCCGCCGGCACGTGGCAGAAAATCGACACTACCGCATCGAAGGTCTCCGGCAGGAATTCATGCTCGGTGAGATCGGCATTCAGGGTAGTGAGGGCTACGCCCCTCTCTTCGGCCAGCTGGGCGGCCTTGCGCAGGCCCACCGAGGAGGAATCCACCGAGGTGACCCAGTGGCCCAGCCCCGCCAGGTAGACCCCGTTGCGCCCCTCGCCGTCGGCCAGGCACAGCACCCGCTTGGGTGCCTCGCCGATCAGGCCGGCATGCTCGCGCAGGAAGTCGTTGGGGTCAGTGCCGTAGACGTAGTCGTCCGTGCTGTAGCGTTCGTCCCACATGAAGGATGCCTCGATTTCATAAGGTGGTGTCACCAAAGAATAACAGCCGGCCGTCGGACACGGCCATCGCGCGGCGGGTATCCTGTGCCGCGTGATGCCGACGCCGCGGCAGGCGCGCTGCCGACCGGGCAGTGCAGCCCGGCGACAACCATATGACTCCAGGAGCGCCAGGCATGGCCAGCCCCTTTCCGATTTCTCCACGCTACCGTGTACTGCTGGCCGGCATATTCAGCCAGATCCTCTGCATCGGCGTGGCGCGCTTCGCCTACACGCCGCTGCTACCGGTGATGCAGCAGCAGACCTGGCTGAGCGACGCCCAGGGCGGCTGGCTGGCCGCCCTCAACTACGCCGGCTACATGCTGGGGGCGCTGGTGGCGGCCTCGCTCCACAGTATCCGCCTCAAGGACACCCTCTACCGCCTCACTCTGGTGTTGGCGCTGGTTTCCACCGCCGGCATGGCCCTGGCCGACAGCTTCTGGCTATGGGCGGGCATGCGCTTCGTGGCTGGCTTCTCCAGCAGCGGCGCCATGCTGCTGGCCTCGGGGCTGATCCTGCACTGGCTGATCAACCACGGGCAGCGCGGTGAACTCGGCATCCACTTCGCTGGCTTGGGGGTGGGTATTCTGGTGGCTGCTTTGGCGGTGGAGCTGATGCTGCGTCTCTCCTTCGGCTGGCAGGCCCAGTGGTGGGGCTTCACCGTGCTGGCCGCGGGGCTGCTGGTGCCCGCCTGGGGCTGGCTGCCTCGCCCGGTGAAGCCTGTGGAAGGCGTTGCCGTCGGTACCCCGCGCGAGGCCATACCGCCCAACCGCACCTTTATGCGGCTGATGCTGGCCGCCTACTTCTGTGCCGGCTACGGCTACGTGATCAGCGCCACCTTCATTGTCGCCATCGTGGAGCGGGAGCCGCTGCTGGCCGGCGCCGGCAACTGGACCTTCGCCCTGGTGGGGCTGGCCGCCGCGCCGGCCGTGATCGTGTGGGACCTGATCGCCCGGCGCTTTGGCTACCTGGCCGCGCTGATCAGTGCCATGGTCCTGCAGGTGGTGGGCATCGTGCTGCCGGCGCTCACCGACAATCTGGCCGGCGTGCTGATCAGCGCCGTGCTCGGTTGGACGCTGAGGCGAAAGGGGCAGGAGGCTGAATTCGTCTCAATCGTTGGCCTGTGGTGCCTCCAGCGGCGGTTGCAGGAAGCGGAACATGAAGGAGAGCGCCGGCCCGAGGCTGGCTCGCCACACCCGCCAGGTATGGCCGCCGGATAGCACCTCCAGTGGCACCCGACCCGGCTGATGAATTTCCAGTGCCGCCTGCAATCGACTGGCGTGGCCCATGGCATTGAAGGCATCGCGGTTGCCGGCGCTCAAGTAGAGCGGCACCGCATAATCCTGGCCCAGGTAGCTGTCGAGATGAGCGGGGTAGTTGAGCCGCTGCCAGAGAGCGGCGTCGAAGCGGTTGTCCGGTGTCAGGAAGGTGGCATGCTCACGGGCAGAAGAATTGGCTGGCGGCAGCGGGTAGTAGCTGGCGGGGCTCAAGGCCGCCGCGGCGCCGAATAGCTCGGGGCGCTCCAGGACGAAGTTGACGGCGCCATAACCGCCAGCTGAGAGCCCGGCTACACCGCGCCATTCGCGCTTGGGTACCACTCGCCATATGTCTTCCACATGGGGTAGCAGGTCCTCCAGGAAGGCGGTGCGGGCGGGCTCATTATGGCCATCGACCCACCAGCTCTGGCTGCCGGGCATCACGATCACCGCCGGCGGGATGAGCCCCTGGCGGATCATGCGGTCGGCGATCTCCTTGAGCGCACCGCGAGTCACCCAGTCGCGGTCGCTGCCGAAGGAGCCGTGCAGCAGGTAGACCACCGGGTAGTCGAGCCCGGAGTCGTGATACCCCTTGGGAAGGTAGAGGGTGTAGGGGTAGTCGCGCCCCAGTGCCTCGGAGTGGAAGCGGTGGTGGGATACTTGGCTGGCCAGCGCCTGGCCGACCAACAGCAGGAGCATCAGGATCGTCAGTGTGGCGTGTCTGGCTGCCGCCATATCAGGCTCTCCCTATCCTCGTGGTGGAGGGGGAATTCCCGGATAAAGGGAATTCATGCCAACTAAAAGTGTCAGACACTTTCTCCTGCAGCGGCGTTCCAGTGACGTTCCACTCACGCGAGGATGATAGGAAATCAAGATATGCAACGCATCGAGGAAATCTACTGGCTGCGCGCCTACGGCTGTCTGGCGGTGTTCAGTTTTCACCTCCTCGATCATCTCAATCAGCGAGTGGACACCCTGGCGACCGACCTTGTCCGCATTCCCACGGTGCTCGGCACCCCGATCTTCATCTTCATTTCGGTATTTTTGTTCTCGATGCGCTACGGCAACGATATCCCCCGGGGCTTCTTGGGCAGCCGGGTGAAATACGTGATGGTGCCCTACCTGATCTACGGCCTGGCCTATTCGATGGCAGAGTTTCTGCGCCTGCGAGCCGCCGGTGCGGAGGCCGGCCTGGTGGAGATCCTGCGCGAGTATCTGCTCTTCGCCGGCTGGCACGGCTATTTCCTTATCATCGCCGCCCAGTTCTACGCATTCTACTGGCTCTACGGCCGCCTGCACCTCGAACGCTGGTTGCCTTCCACACCGTGGCTTGCGATCGGCAGCCTGATCAGCATGACGTGGTGGGGCTACTGGCGGTGGAGCAGCGAGCTGCCGCCGGGCTATCTGCACTGGATCGCGCCGCTGGGTTGGCTCTACCTCTTTTTCTTGGCGCTGGTGCTGGTGCGCCACTACCACGACCGCCCCGGGGTGCGTCCGGCCTGGCTGGTGGTGCTGGCCCGCCCCCGCTGGCTGGCGGCCCTGGTCGGCCTGATAGCGCTGCTCTCGCTGCCTGGCTGGATCGAATACTCTTCCAAGGAGGTGTGGGTGGTCCCGTTCTTCCTGCTCTTCACCCTGTGGGTGATGGGGCGGTTGGGCGGCCGTCCGGCGCCGCCCTTGGTGAAACGCCTCAACGAGTTCTCCTTCGGCATCTACCTGGCCCACCCAATGTTCTTCAACCTGGTGGACCTGCTGGACACCGGCCAGAAGCTTCCTCTGGGGCTATACGTGCTAGCCCTGGCCGTTATCGGCATGGCCGGCTCCATTGCTTGGAATCTGGCCGTCAACCGCCTTGAGTGGGGCGGGCTGCTGTTCGGCAAGCGGCTGCGAGTGGCCTGATACTTGATGATTCATCTTGTTACCAACTTTTACCTTAAAATTCTGAACTCGAGCTGGAGGCTATCGTCACAAGTCTGCACACACACATAGTCCCTATGCAGGGGCATTTCTTTGGAGGTTTTTATGAAACGGATGACTGCTTTTTTCTCTGCCGCCTTGCTCAGCGCTGGCCTGATGTCGGTGACTGCCCACGCCCAGCAGGACCCGGCGACAGCTCCCGAGCAGCCCCAAGCCGCGGCCCCGGCGATGGATTTTTCTGATCAGCAGCTTCAGCAGTTTGTGGATGCATCCGAAGAGATTGTTGTGATCTCCCAAGAATACACCGAGCGTCTGCAGGCCGCCGAAGGTCAAGATGCACAGCAGCAAGTGCAGATGGAAGCTAACGACAAGATGGTCGAAGTGGTCGAAGATAGCGGTCTTGATGTGGATACCTTCAACGCTATTGGCCTAGCCGTTCAGCAGGACCCCGAGCTGATGCAGCGTGTTCAGGAGATGGTCGAATCGTGAGCCTGATGGGCCACAGGGAGCATTAGGAGTAGTTTAAGGAGTTAAGCATGAAGACGAAGCGATTTCTCAAGAAAGCGGCCGTACTGAGTGTCTCACTCGGCCTGCTGGCCAGCCCACTGGCCTTCGCCGACATGCACGACCCCGCGGCCGACGAGAATGAGGCCAGTGATTCGATGACGTCCCAGCCGGCAGATCCGGCGGCCATGCCTGCGGATCCCGCCGCGGATCCCATGGCAGATCAGGGTGCTCCAGCCGAGCCTGGCGCCACCGATGAGCCTGGCTTCGGCAGCGGAACTGACCCATTGCCCAGCGGCGAGGATGCTGCTCAGCCCGATGAAGAGCACGGGTGGGAATTGCCCGACGACGAGGAGTCATCGGTCAACTAACGTGCGATAGCATGTCTTTTTCATGGTGTTCCCTTGCGCGGCTGGCCAATGTCTCCCTTCCCCTCGACATGCCAGGCCAGTACGCGTTTTTCGCCCCCGCTTCTGCGGGGGTTTTTTATGGCTGTTCGCAGGCGGCGTGTTGAGGGCAGCCGCCGCTAGGTCGATTCGTAGCTGATCAGATCAACCTCCGCGGCTGCCATGCGCAAGGAAATCAGCGCCTGATACGCCGCCGAACCGTGCCACTGCTTGATGGCTTCGTGGTCGGGAAAACGGATCACCACCGTGTCTGTATGAGCGTGCTCGCCGCCGAGCACTGCCACGCGCTTGCCCCGGAATATCAACTCTGCTCCCCACTCCGCGAGGGTCGCCGGCACCCGGGTGCAGTACTCCTCCCACTGCGCCGGATCCTTTACCGTGATGTGGCCGATGATGTATCCCGCCATAGTGTGATTGCCTCGCTGGGTGGGTGTAGCCCCTCGCCATCTTATCCGCCTTGGGCGGGACACGCTTTTGCCACGCGTTTTGGCTCGATGATAATCACCGTGCCAGAGAGTGACCAAGGTTGGCGCTATCACGCTGCGCTAGGCTTTACGAGGCGGCACTGAGACAGCTAGCCCGTGCGTGGTTATGACTACCATTCAATGGCAGCTCCAAGGCTCCTTCTTGGCATTATCCTTCACATTCTGATCTATGAACCGGTACTGCTCTTCCTTTAATCGCGTCCACCAGTCGTGACTGATTTTGATAGCATGTTTCTTGAGGATTTCATCAACACAGTCAAGACAGAGGCGCATGGCATCATAAGCCAGATGCAGCTTTCGTTTCTTGTCATCGAATGACACGCTGTCAAGCCCATAGAGCTCATCGATATCCGCCACAGCAGCGTGAACCGCTTCCAAATCACTGGCATCTAGCTTCAGGTGACGTCTGACCAGGTTGACTTCGGACACACCCAAACGATGTTCTTGATTGCTCATTACCAATACTCCTTCAATTATTGCAGATATCATTCAATGCTAATATCCAGGGTCATAGCATCCTTGATCTGGAGTCACTCCCATCTAGATTGATTCAGGTTAAGCACCGGGACGGCTCTTGGCGGCCTCCACCGAGTGAAATTTTTTCCAACGTCTGACGCCGCGACCAACCAATAAGCACCAGGCCGCCAATTATCATAGGTAGCGTCAGCAACATACCCATGGTGACCCAGCCGAAGGCGATGAAGCCAATATGAGTATCGGGCAGGCGGACAAACTCCACGGCAAAACGGAAGACGCCATAGAGCAACAGGAAGAGCCCTGAAATAAGACCCTGACGTCGCGGCTTGCGAGAGATCCACCACAGCACCACGAACAACACCACGCCTTCCAGGGCATACTCATACAGGGCCGACGGATGGCGCGGCTCCGACCCAAGCCCCATCATGGGAGGGAAGACCATAGCCCAGGGAACCTCGCTGACACGTCCCGGCAATTCATGGTTGATGAAGTTGCCGATCCTGCCCGCCCCCAGGCCGATTGGCACCAGAGGAGTGATGAAGTCAGCCAACTGGAAGAAGGGAAGCCCATGCTTGCGGGCAAATAGCAGAGCCGCGACCAGCACACCGATCAAGCCGCCATGGAAACTCATGCCACCATCCCAGATTCGAAACAGCCACAACGGATTGGCCATAAACTGCTCCATCCCATAGAAGAGGACATAGCCTAGGCGCCCACCGAGCATCACCCCCAGGGCCGCGTAGAAGATCAAGTCTCCGATATCGTCATGGCTCAGTCCCAGACGATAGGCACGTCGCCGGCCAAGCCACCAGGCCGCGACGAAGCCGACGACATACATCAAGCCATACCAGTGAATCTGTAGTGGTCCGATGGAGATGGCCACAGGATCGATCTGTGGGTAGGAAATCATGGAACTCTCCTTGTGGTGACTATCGTCGACGGTTGGTCGCCTGGTGCAAGGCTTGGAACCCTATGATCCCCACTATGGACGACCTCCCTGAGTGCACGCTGAATCCGAGCAGTTCTGTTTTTGACCTGGATCAATAATGCATAAAGCGAGATGAAAAGAGACGCCACCCAGCGGTGGCGTCGGTAACGAGAAAGAATAGATCTCAGAACATCAGCCTGACCCCGGCGACGACGCCGGTATCCTCAGTGGGGTCTCCATGGTGGCGGGCGAGATCGGCGGTATCCCCGTACTGCTTCTCCCTTGAACAGCTCGTATCGAAATACGGCTCGCATAAAAAAGGCCAGCCCAAGGCTGGCCACTATGATGAAAAAATTCTGCCCCGACTACTTTATTCAGTATGCAGTGTGAAGCTCATACCGGTTACGATCACTCTCGGAATTGCCCCCCATGGATGATCCCGACACTTCAATCTGATAATCCCCAGGTTGCAGCTGACGGTTGAGCTGGAAGTGACCTCGAGGGCTGGATGCTTCCGCTACACGGTTGCCGGCATTATCATATAATATCGCTTTGATCTGATTACCCTGACTCGATGCTCCCGCAAAGTGTTCACTTGAGACTCTCAGTATCGTGAAAAAAACGCCACCGTAAGGTGGCGTTTAAATCGAATAAGCACAACGAAGTTCAGAACATCAGCCTTACTCCCGCCACGACGCCGGTATCTTCCGTGGCATCACCGCCAGCTCGCGAGAGATCGGCGGTATCCCCGTACTGCTTTTCCCAGTAGGCGCCGATGTAGGGAGCGAAACGGCGGGTCACCTCATAGCCCAGGCGCATACCGACACGCACGGAGTTGAGCCCCTCGCCGACGCCGAATTCCTCAACCTCGTTGGCGGCCAAGGCAATCTCGGTGCGTGGCTGCAGGTAGAGTCGCTGGGTCAGGCGCAGATCGTACTCGCCTTCAAGGCTCGCCGAGACGTCTCCCTCGTCGCTCACTCGCAGCGCCAGGTCGGTCTCGATGCCGTAAGGCATCACACCCTGCAGGCCGATCACCCCGTAGCCACGCTCGGCGTGGTCGTCCGAGAAGACCCCGCCCTGGTAGCCAATGCCGCCTTGCAGTTCCCAGAAGTCGGCGACGAGGCGGCTGTAGAGCAACTCCAGCGACTCGAACTCGGCATCCTCGCCATCGCCCTGGACGTTCTCGCCCTCGGACTTGAGGTAGACGCGGTTGACGTCGCCGCCGTACCAGGCCTGGAAGTCCCAGACCAGTTCCTCGTGCCCCTTGTCGGGCACGGCGTACTCGAGCCGATCGAACAGCGCCATGGCCATCTTGTGCTCGACCATAGGCGAGGGCCAGTCGCCCGGCGCATCGTAGCCATCTTCCGCCTGGGCGACGGAGAGCGTCAGTATGGCCAGCATGGCACCGGCGGCTGTCATGGGGATTGTGGTTTTCATGCTGTCTCCTTACGAAACCTTGACGACCCGGAACATGCCGGCATCCATGTGGTAAAGCAGGTGACAGTGGAAGGCCCAACTGCCCTCGGCGTCGGCGGTGATTAGCGCCGATACGCGCTCACCCGGCTTTATGTTCAGGGTGTGCTTGCGAGGAATCAGCTCGCCCTGGCCGTTTTCCAGCTCCATCCACATGCCATGGAGGTGGATGGGGTGTTCCATCATGGTGTCGTTGATCAGGATAAGGCGCAGCCGCTCGTCCTTCTCGAAGTGGATGGGACCCTTCACCTCGCTGAATTTCTTGCCGTCGAAGGACCAGATATAGCGTTCCATGTTGCCGGTAAGGTGCAGCTCCAACTCACGGCCGGGCTCGCGGCGGTCCGGCCAGGGGGTGAAGGCTTTGAGATCGCGGTAGACCAAAATCCGGCGCGCGTCGGGATCGATGCCGATGCCGGCCTGGCCGTAGCGAGAGCCGGGCTGTGCCGCTCCCACCGCCAGCATGCCATTGGCATTCATTCTGTTCTGTTCACCCGACATGCCCGGCATGTTGGCGTGATCCATTCCCTGCATGTCCGAGCCGTTCATGCCGGAATGATCCATGCCCTGCATGTCCGAGCCGTTCATGCCGGAATGATCCATGCCCTGCATGTCCGAGCCGCTCATGCCGGAGTGGTCCATGCCCTCCATACCGCCCATGCCATGAGCGCCCATGGCCTCCATGCCGCGGTCGGCGATCCGGCGGCGCTCGGGAATCTCCGCGGCCATGCCCTCACGGGGTGCCAAGGTGGCGCGGGCATAGCCGCTGCGATCCATGGCCTCGGCGAAGATGGTGTAGGCGGTGTCGTCTTCGGGGGTGACCAGGACGTCATAGGTCTCGGCCACGGCAATGCGGAACTCGTCCACCGGCACCGGCTGCACCGGCTGGCCGTCGGCCGCCACCACGGTCATCTTGAGCCCCGGAATACGCACGTCGAAGTAGGACATGGCCGAGCCGTTGATGACCCGCAGACGGATGCGCTCACCGGCCTTGAACAGCGCCGTCCAGTTCTCCTCGGGCGACTGGCCGTTGAGCAGGTAGGTGTAGGTGCTGCCGGTCACGTCGGCGATGTCCCGCGAGCTCATGCGCATCTTCGCCCACATGCCGCGCATGTCCGCCGTCGCCGCGAAGCCCTTTTCCCTGACATCGGCGAAGAAGTCGGCGACGGTACGCTCCTGGAAGTTGTAGTAGCCCTCGGCGGTCTTGAGGTTGCGGAACACCGCCATGGGATCCTCGAAGGTCCAGTCGGTGAGCAGCAGCACGTGCTCGCGGTCGTAGCGGAAGGGCTCGCGCTTGGCGGCATCGATGATCAGCGGCCCGGCATGGCCGAGCTGCTCCTGCAGGCCGGAGTGGCTGTGGTACCAGTAGGTACCGTTCTGGTGCACAGGAAATCGGTAGGTAAAGGTCTCGCCTGGGGCGATGCCGGGAAAGCTCACCCCCGGCACGCCGTCCATCCCGGGCGGCAGGATCAGACCATGCCAGTGAATGGAGGTGGGCTCATCGAGCAGGTTGGTCACCTTGAGCACCGCATCCTGGCCTTCCTTGAGACGAATCAGTGGCCCCGGGCTGGTGCCATTGATGCTGATCGGCCGGGCCTGCTTGCCGTCGATGTCGATCGACTCGCGGCGGATCGCCAACGCCACCTCGGGACCTTCCTCGATGCCCTTGGCGTAGACGCTGGTCTGGCCCCAAGGGCTGGCCCAGGCCGGGCGCAGGCCAAGCGCTGCCGCCGACCCCAACCCCAATGCCGCTCCGCCTTTGAGGATCTGACGACGTGATAGTGGGTGGGTGATGACGCTGGATCTTGCCATGTGTGGCTCCCGTCAAGGTGTGAGCGCAGGATAGTGACGGGAGAAGCTGAATCTAAGCTGAAAAAATGGCGATCACAGAAAACTCTCCTTAAGGGGGATCGTCAGATCGACTCTCAAGCCACCCAGAGGGCTAATATCGAAGCGTACCTGTCCTGAATACCGAGAAACGAGCTGCGCCAGGATCGACAAGCCCAGTCCATATCCGGGGTGGTGCTCATCGAGACGCAAGCCCCGCTGGCCCAGGCGTGGCAGGTCCTCCGCTGTGACGCCGGGACCGTCATCCTCGACGATCATCCTGAGCTCGCCGCCCACCTCCAGACGGCAATGTACGTCGTTATTCGCCCATTTCCCTGCATTGTCGAGCAGGATACCGAGCATCTCCGAAAAGTCCTGCGACTCGATCGGAATCCTCGTTCCCTTTTCGGCCGGTAACACCAGATCAAACCGCTTGTCCGGATAGAGCCCCCGAAACATCTCGAGTAATCGGCAAGCATCCCGATGCAGGAAGGACATACGCCCTGCATTAGGGCCGGCGATACGTGAACGTCGCAGTTCGGCATTCAATTGGGCGTGGATATCTTCGAGCCGCTGCACCAGCTTCCGGCGACGCTCGTCATCGATGGGGCGAGAGCCGCGCAACACCTGAGTGACCGCCGCCAGGGGCGTCTTGAGCGCATGGGAGAGGTTCGCCACCGAGTCGCGCGAGCGTTGCAGGCGAGTGTCGATCTCGTCCATGAAATGGTTGAGCTGAATGACCAAGCTGTCCAGCTCGGAAGGCACGTCTGGGGACAGCCGATCCCGCTCACCGGCCTGGAGTTGCCCCAGCTGGTCGCGAAGGCGAGACAGCGGTATCAGACCACGGTTGACCGCCAGCAGATTGAGGGTGACCAATAGCGCCAGCAGCCCAAGGGCGATAGCGGCGACCCACCAGTGAAGCTGCTGTAAGCCCGCTTCGACTTGGGAAAAATCCTCACCCACCAGCAATACACCGGGTTCCCCATCAACAGCGAAGTGGAGTCGGTAAATGAGTAAATGGCGTTCACCTAACTTCACCTCGATGAGGGCATCGTCTGCCTCTTCGAGCAGAGGTGTTAAGGCATCTAGCCAGCGCTCATCCGACGCGGTGGTGTCTCCACCGATGCCTAGCACATAGAGATGGTGGAAGATCTGATAGCCCCGACTCGCCGAGTCCAACACGAGGGGCGCAGACTGGCGGTCCTGTCGAAGCTGTACGACCGCATGCCTCGCCTCCCGCTCGAGGCGCTCCCCTAGGAAGTCGCGAGCCAGATTCTCCAGCAGAATGCCATGTAAGAGCCAGGTGGCACCCATCACCAGTATCGCGATGCCGGACAGCCAGACCAGCAAGCGGAATCGCAGGCTGCGCCAGTCAATGCGTAACAAAGACATATCCTTGACCACGCCGTGTCTGAATCATCGACTTGCCAAGACGGCGGCGTAGCCGACCGATATACACTTCCACCAGATTCGGCGCTGCCGCATCCTGTTCCAGGGCATAGAGTTGATCGATCAGTTTCTCCTTGGAGTGGACACGATTGGGATGGTGCATGAGAAAGCGCAGCAGGCGGAATTCGGTACCCGTCAACGAATGCCAAGGCCCCCCATCGATGCTGACACTCTGACTCGCCTCATTCAGGGACACACCGTTCAGCGTTAGTTCTTGCGATACATGACCCGCACGTCGTCGCAACAATGCCTTGATCCGCGCAAGAAGCTCAGCCTCATGGAAGGGTTTGGTCAGATAATCATCGGCCCCCACCTCCAGGCCATTGACCTTGTCTTCCCAGGTGTCTCGGGCAGTGAGGATCAGCACGGGAAGGTCAAGGCCCGCTTTTCGCCACTGCGAGAGCAAGTCCAGCCCAGACCCGTCCGGCAAGCCGAGATCGAGAATGACCAGGGCATAGTCCTCGGTCCTCATGACGGATCTGGCCACTCTCAACGAGGTGGCCAGATCGACGCGGTAACCGTTGTCCTCGAGACTCTCGGCCAGGCTCTCCGCAAGCAGATCGTCATCTTCGAGCAACAACAGCTTCATATGTCGAATTATCCCTTGAAGTCGAAATCACCGTACATGCCGGCCTCATAGTGCCCCGGGATATTGCAGGCGTATTCCAGACTGTCCACGTTCTCGGGAGCGGACCAGACGAGCTCGGCGGTTTCACCGGGCCCTATGGTCACCGCAGGCATCTTGCCCCCGTGTGCGCCCTCGGCCATGTCATGGCCACCGTGACCCCCATGGCCACCATCGCCATGGCCTCCACTCATCATGCCGTGTTCTTGGCCGCCATGGCTTCCCCCCATCTCTGGTGCGATCGATGTCGGCTTCGCTCCCCGCGGCGTCGGAACCGCCATGCTCACCGGCAGCGAGTGCCGCGGTGGTGGTCAGACCCAGTGCCAGGGCCAGCAGTGTCTTGCGCATGATATTACCTCGTTGAATTTCATCAGGGAGGTTCACTTGTAACGCACAAACCTGAAAACAGGCTGAATTCAGCGAAAAATGCTGTAAACCTCTTCACACCTTGACATTGGTGCCACCCATGGGCTGTAAGCTCGTCAAGTAAGCCATGATTACCTGCCCAGGCTGGGTAAGGCGAATTCTCTACCAAGCAAGATGAGAGGAAAGACCATGATCAAGCACAAGCAGCTTCTCGCCATCGCACTGGCCGCCAGTATGGGTGTCGTCGCCAGCGGTGCCGCCACCGCACAAGGCATGCAACAGGGTCAGGGAATGCAACAGGGCCAGGGAATGCAACAGGGCCAGGGAATGCAACAGGGCCAGGGAATGCACCACGGTGGCATGGGCTCTGGCATGATGGGCGGACAGGGCGGTATGGGGCTCGGCATGACGAACGGCCAGAGCGGCATGGGCCCCGGCATGATGAGTGGCCAAGGTGGAATGATGCCCTGCCCGATGATGTCAGGCATGGGCGGCATGGGCGGCATGTCCGGAATACTCGACGAGGAGCAGTTGAGTTCCCTGCGAGAGATGCGCAAGGAGCGCCGCTCCGCCCACTTCGAACGCATGGGCGAGATGATGAACCTGCGTGACGACATGATGCTGCTGATGCAGGCAGAGCGCACGGATCCAGAGGAGGTGCAGGCACTCCATGGTCAGATGGCCACTCTCCACGGCGAGATGATGGCGGACAAGGTGCGCATGCGTAATTACATGCAGGACCTGCTGACCGATGAGCAGCGCCAACAATTGCAGCAGGGAATGCCCAATCGCCGCAATGCTCCCTGATGGCACCCTGACAGAGAGCGCCCGCTGCGCGGCGGGCGTCACTCCAAGGCAATCACCCGCTGACTCCTTGCGTTGGATCAATGTAGGGGCCAGCCAGGTCAGCGCAGAATGACAGGGTATCGATGAGGAACTCTCCATGACCGGCATTCAGGCCAGACCGCTGCATCGCACCCGAGGAGGACGCCTGCTGGCGCTGCTGCTCACGGTGTTGTTGTCGCTGACCAGCCTGGCCGGCCATGCGGCCATGGACGCCTGTGCTTCTGATTGCACGACAGCCCAGGTCGAGATGGTGGACAATACCGACCCCGAGTGCAGCGCCTGTGCGGCCTTGACCGCATCGCCTCTCGTCACCAACTTGCACCCTGACACCCTGGCCGTCACAGCCACGCCGGCGGTGGTCAATTACTTATCCCCACCCCCGCACCAGCCTCCTAGATCCTGACGATCCCCGATTCCACGGTGACGCTGGCCATCTGCCCGTCACCGGATTTCCCTGCACCTTCGTCAGGAGTCACATTATGATGACCACCGATTGCTTCGCCCTCATGGGCTCGATGGGCTGGATGGGGTGGCTGATGCCACTCAGCTTCCTCCTGCTTATAGGTCTGGGCATCGCCGCCCTCTTCAAATACCTGTTCGTTGCCCGTCACAACAAGGAGGACCGCTCATGAACCGCTTCGCTCCCACCCTGTTCTATTCCGCCGCGCTGCTGCTGGGCGCCGGCACCGCCCAGGCCGCCCTGCCGACCGAAGCCACCCTCTACAAGAACCCACAGTGCGGCTGCTGCGATGGCTATGCCAACCATCTCGAGGAAATGGGCATCGAGGTCACCGTCATCGACGACAGGGATCTCGGCCAGATCAAGGAAGCCTCTGGTCTGCCCTACGGGCTCGGCTCCTGCCACACCATCGAGATGGGCGACTACGTGATCGAGGGGCATGTTCCCTTCGCTGCCATAGAGAAACTCTTCGAGGAGCGCCCCGACACCGATGGCATCGGCCTGGCCGGCATGCCCATCGGTACCCCCGGCATGCCGGGACCTAAACAGGAGGATTGGAACGTCTACCAATTCCGCGACGGGGAGGCCACGCCCTTCTTGACCCTGTAATCCGATAACCTGGCAGAAGAGAAGTGACCGTTTCCCTCAAGAGGGAAACGGTTTTTGATGTTTGTTTGAATTAATGAGTCAAACTGCGCCTCGATATAGAGCGCCGGCCAGGGCTGCCTC
>JAIVHL010000058.1 GCA_020201075.1 Halomonas sp.
GCACCAGCCCCAGTGCGGCAGCCAACAGCAGCAGGACTCGCCAGTGCCGTGCGCGTCTCACGAGGCGCTTTCCCGCTGCGGAGGCGGTACGGCCTGAGCCCGGCGCAGGGCGCGTTGGGCGCGGGTTTCGGCACGCGCCAACTCCAGCAGCCCTTCCTCCACGTAGACCAGGTGCTCGTGGGCGCGGTCCCGGGCGTCCTCGGCGCGCCCATCCAGGATGGCGTCCAGCAGCGCGCGGTGCTGGGCCATCAGCCGGCCGCGAGAGTCTTTCTTCTCGAACAGATGGGCCAGGTTGTCGACGATACTGCGTTCCAGCAGATGAAAGATGCCACGGATGGTGTGTAGCAGCAGGACATTGTGGGCGGCCTCGGCGATGGCCAGATGGAAGGCGGCATCGGCCTTGGCCTCGTGCGCCGGATCCTTGCCCTGGAAGCAGGCGTCCAGCTCCTCGAAGCGCTTGATCAGCAGTGCCCTGTCGGTGGGCGTGGAACGCAGCGCCGCGTAGTAGGCGGAGATGCCCTCCATGGCGTCTCGAAATTCCAGTAGGTCCAGGTGGAACTCGCCGTGGCGAGAGAGCATCTCAAGAATGGGATCGCTGTAGCCGCTGGTGAGCGCTTCGGAAATAAAGGTGCCTCCACCTTGTCGGCTGATCAGTAATCCGCGGGCGGAAAGTTTCTGGATGGCTTCGCGCAGGGAGGGGCGCGAGACGCCGAACTGTTCGGCCAACTCGCGCTCAGGGGGAAGTCTCTGCCCTGGCTTGAGGCTGCCTTCGAGGATCATTGCCTCGAGGCGTTCGGTGATCACGTCGGCGAGGCGAGGTTGGCGTAAGGGTTGATAGGCCATGGAGGACACTCCGGATAAAAATGTACTGCGGTTATGGTACGTCAACAAATTGGTAATACCAATATTTCTGGTCCTTCACCGGCGGGTCAGTGTTTATTTTTTCTATATCTTTTAGATACTTGAAAACAGACAGATTGCCCCACTACCAAAGTATAGCGCCGTGATGCGGGTAAAAGCCCTGCTCAGGTTTGACACTGTCGGGGCACCCTACCTAACGTTCGCCAACTCTGCGTTGTAAATTGGTTTGACCAATTCTTTCGACGCCGCTTTCAGCCTGTCGAGGATCTTGCCGATGGCGCCAGTCAAGTGCTACCCGCCCAGGCCGGAGAAGGTCTACTTCTTCGGCACCTGCCTGATCGACCTCTTCTATCCCGAAGCTGGACTGGATGGCATTCGCCTGCTGGAGCGGGAGGGCATTGACGTGCTCTTCCCCCAGGACCAGACCTGCTGCGGTCAGCCGGCCCACACCTCCGGCTATCACGAAGAGGCGCGGTCAGTGGCGGCGGCACAGCTCGACCTTTTCCCCGAGTCCTGGCCGATCATCGTACCCTCCGGCTCCTGTGGCGGCCTGATGCGCACGCACTATCCGAAGCTCTTCGCCGGCACCGCTCATGAAAAAAAGGCCAACGAGATCTCTGGCCGAATCTATGAGTTGACCGAGTTCCTGGTGCACGTCTGCCACCTCCGGCTCGAAGACCGCGGCCAGCCCGAAAAGGTAGCCATGCACACCTCCTGCAGTGCGCGTCGCGAGATGGGTCTGGCAGAGACCGGGCCGGCGCTGCTGGCCCAACTGGGCCAGGTGGAGCTCGTCGAGCAGGCCCGCGCCGCGGAGTGCTGCGGCTTCGGGGGCACCTTCGCCGTGCGTCACCCGGAGATCTCCGCCGCCATGGTGGAGGACAAGACGCTTGCCATTGAGGCGGCCGGCGCCGAGCGCTTCGTGACCTCAGACTGCGGCTGCATGATGAATATCGGCGGGCGCTTTGCCCACCAGAAGAAGACGGTTAAGGGCGAACACATCGCCAGCTACCTGTGGCGGAGAACCTCATGAACGCAGAGAATCAGGCATTCCAGCCCCATCCGGTACCAACCTACAGCCCCCGCGAGTTTCACCGCCAGGCCCACGATGCCCTGGGCAACCCGCAGATTCGCGGCAACTTCCGCAAGGCGATGGACGGTCTGATGACCAAGCGTCGCGACAGCTTCGAGGGCTGGGATCTCGAGACCCTGCGCGAGCTGGGTGCCAACATCCGCATGCGAGCGCTGGCGAAACTGCCCGATCTGCTCGAGCAGTTGGAGGCCAACTGCCAGGCCAACGGCATCCGGGTGCACTGGGCCGAGGACGGCGAGGAGGCTTGCCGGATCATTCGCGAGATCTGCGAGGCCCACGATGCCAAGTCGGTGATCAAGGGCAAGTCCATGGTCTCCGAGGAGATGCACCTCAATGCGCATCTGGAGGCGGCGGGTATCGAGGCGCTGGAATCGGACCTCGGCGAATACCTGGTACAGCTCAACGAGCAGACGCCCTCTCACATCATCATGCCGGCGATTCATCTCAATACCGATGAGATCTCCGAGATCCTGCATGAGAAGACCGGCACCGAGCGGACCCGCGACGTGGACTACATGACCGCAGCGGCGAGGCAGCAGCTGCGCGAGCGCTTCATGGCCGCCGATGTCGGCGTCTCCGGAGTCAACTTCGCGGTGGCCGAGACCGGCACCCTGTGCCTGGTGGAGAACGAGGGCAACGGGCGCATGACCACCACGGTGCCGCCTGTGCATATTGCGGTGACCGGCATCGAGAAGGTGGTCGAGCATCTGCGCGACGTGCCGCCCCTCTACTCGCTGCTGACGCGATCGGCCACTGGCCAGCATGTGACAACCTACTTCAACATGATCAGCTCGCCCCGCAAGCAGGGGGAGTACGACGGCCCGAAGGAGGTTCACCTGGTGCTGGTCGACAGCGGCCGTTCCAGCATCTATCAAGATAACGAACTGCTCGACACCCTGCGCTGCATCCGCTGTGGCGCCTGCATGAATCACTGCCCGGTCTATACCCGGGTGGGAGGGCACGCCTATGGCACCACCTATCCGGGCCCCATCGGCAGCATTCTCTCCCCACACATGATGGGCCTGGAGGAGACCAGGGATCTGCCTACAGCTTCCAGTCTCTGCGGTGCCTGTGGTGAAGTGTGCCCGGTGAAGATCCCGATACCCGACCTGCTGGTCCGGCTACGCCGCGAGGCAGTGGGCGAGGGGCGCGGTAACGTGCCCGGTGCCGGGGTCAAGCGCACCCGCAAGGAGGCCGCGGCCTGGAGAGGTTTCCAGTGGATGGCTACCCACCCCGGCGTCTGGCGAAGCGGTACGGCCGTGGTTGGCAAACTCAAGGCGCTGATGCCGGCCAGGCTTGGCGCCTGGACCGAATACCGCACGGCCCCGAAGCCGGCCGGCAGGACGCTGCATGCGCTGGTCAAGCAGCACCAGGCCGACAAGCCGAGCGTCGACACGCCCGACAAGGATCAGCCCTGATGAGTGCCCGCAATGCCATCCTCAAGCGTTTGCGCGAGCGCGCCGACGGCCCCCTGGTCGCTCCCGAGTGCGATTTTGCCGTGGTCACTGGGCGCGACTGGAGCCCCGATGAGCGTCTGGCCCGTTTCGAGCGCTGGATCACTTCGGTCCATGGAGAGGTGGTTCATACCACGCACGACGATTGGGGCGACGCACTTGCCAGGGTGCTCGCCGACAAGGATGTTCGTCGGCTGGCGCTGGGTCGCGAGCACCCGGTGGCCGCCGAGGCCCGCCTGGCGCTGGCCAATACCGAGGTCGAGCTGGTCGATGTGGATCGCGATATCGAGGATTGGCAGCAGGAGCAGTTCGAGCGGGTCGATGCCGGGCTGACCTCGGTGGGCGGCGCCATCGCCGAGACCGGGAGCCTCTGGCTTTGGCCCACCCCCGACGAGCCGCGACTGATCAGCCTGGTGCCATCGATCCATGTCGCGGTGCTGGATGCCGAGACGATCGAGGACACCTTCTTCGACGTGATGGAACGTCACGGCTGGGCGAGGAGAATGCCCACCAACGCCCTGTTGATCTCCGGTCCCAGCAAGACCGCTGATATCGAGCAGACACTTGCCTATGGCGTCCACGGTCCCCGCGAACTGGTTGTGCTGGTGCGCCATGTTGATGCCGACACCGAGGAAAGCCTATGACACCCGTGACCCCGTCGGTCTGGAACGATTTGAAAACGGCGCTAGCCGAGACCATTCCCACAGAGCGGCTGATCGATGATCCTCTGCGGACCCTGGCCTATGGCACCGATGCCAGCTTCTACCGCTTGATTCCCAGGCTGGTGGTGCGTCCGGAAAACGAGGAGGAGTTGCAGTTGACGCTGGCGGAGTGCCGCGTGCGGGGGATACCGGTGACCTTTCGGGCCGCCGGCACCTCGCTTTCAGGCCAGGCGGTGACCGATTCGGTACTGATCCAGCTCCGGCAGGGGTGGCGCGGCCACGAGATTCTTGACGACGGCCAGGCGATCCGCCTGCAACCGGGGGTGATTGGAGCCAGAGCCAACCAGCTTTTGGCACCCTTCGGTCGCAAGATTGGCCCCGATCCGGCGTCCATCAACAGCTGCATGATCGGCGGTATCGCTGCCAACAACGCCTCGGGCATGTGCTGCGGCACGGCCCAGAACAGCTACCGCACGGTGCGTGACCTTCGCGTGATCCTGGCCGACGGCACCCTGCTGGATACCGCCGATCCGGTTAGCCGTGAAGCCTTCTTACGCACCCATGCCGGATTGATCGAGGGGCTGGAGCGCCTGTCGGCCGAGACCCGCGCCAATGAGGCGCTGGCAGAGAAGATCCGTCACAAGTATCGGCTGAAGAACACCACCGGCTATGCCCTCAACAGCCTGGTCGACTTCGAGGATGGCATCGAGATCCTCAAGCACTTGATGATCGGCTCCGAGGGGACGCTTGGCTTTCTCAGCACCATCACCTATGACAGCGTGTCGGACGAGCCCTGCAAGGCGGCGGCTTTGGCGTTCTTCCCCGACATGGCCACCACATGCCGGGCGACCATCGCGCTCAAGCCGTCACCGGTGTCGGCCGTTGAACTGATGGATCGCGCCGCGCTGCGCTCGGTTCAGGACAAGCCGGGCATGCCCGACACTCTACGCACCCTGCCCGACGGGGCGGCGGCGCTGCTGATCGACGTGCGCGGCAATGATGAGGCAGAGCTGGTGGCGCGCATGGCTGAAGTGCAGGCGAGCCTGGAGGGAGTCCGGACTCTGGAACCGGTCGCCTTTACGCGCGAGACGTCGACCTATGAGCTCTACTGGAAGATTCGCAAGGGGCTCTTCCCCGCGGTGGGTGCGGTGCGCGAGACGGGCACTACGGTGATCATCGAGGATGTCGCCTTCCCCATCGAGCGGCTCGATGAAGGCGTTCAGGCGCTCACCGAGACCTTCCACCGCCACGGTTATACCGAAACGATTCTTTTTGGCCACGCTCTGGAGGGCAACCTGCATTTCGTCTTCCCCCAGGGGTTCGAGAAGCCCGGCGAGGTGGAGCGCTACCAGGGGTTGATGGATGAGGTCGCCCAGCTGGTCGGCGTCGAGTACGGCGGCTCACTCAAGGCAGAACACGGTACCGGACGCAACATGGCGCCCTACGTGGAGCTGGAGTGGGGGCCCGATGCCTACGCCCTGATGTGGGAGATCAAGGCGCTGTTTGATCCCGAGAATCTGCTTAATCCCGAGGTGATCCTCAGCCGCAATCCCACGCTGCATCTGGAGAATCTCAAGCCGCTACCGGCTGCTGATGAAATCATCGACAAGTGTATCGAGTGCGGTTTCTGCGAGCCGATCTGCCCTTCGACGGATCTGACGCTCACTCCTCGCCAGCGGATCGTGGTTCGCCGTGAGCTGGCGCGACTTGAGGCGTTGGGAGAGCAGGCCACCGAAGCGGACAGTGAGCGCATGAAGCAGCT
>JAIVHL010000006.1 GCA_020201075.1 Halomonas sp.
CGGTCGCTATCAGGTGAATGAGCGGCCGGTGGCCATCCAGGACATTCGCGCACCGATCTTCACGGTGGGCACCACCCGGGACCATGTGGCGCCCTGGCGATCGGCCTACAAGATCCACCTGCTAACGGATGCCGACGAGGTGACTTTCCTGCTCACCACCGGCGGCCACAACGCCGGGATCATCAGCGAACCCGGCCACCCGCACCGCAGCTACCGCCAACGCACCCAGCATCAGGGGGAGCGCTACCTGGACCCGGATGCCTGGCTGCAGAAGACCCCCGAGCAGGAGGGCTCCTGGTGGCCGGCCTGGCAGGAGTGGCTGGCGTCTCACTCCAGCGGCAAGGTGGCGCCTCCCGGCCTTGGCAGCGAGCGCTACACGCCGTTGGAAGACGCGCCCGGCAGCTACGTGCGACAGCCTTGAGTCCGACGCTTCCCTCTCTCCTCCTGGATTACCGTGCCTTGATGCGGTGACGGCTTGAGTCACGGTGAAGCCCTGCGATCTGTGGTGTTCTCATGCTCCAATGGGCACGATGTTCACTGGATTAGTTTACGGGCTTCCCGCGGCGAAGCTGCTGGCGCTGTTCGTCGCTGAGCAGGTCGTGCATGGCGTTACGCATGCGTATCATCGCTGCCATCGTCTCGCCTTGCAGCTCGGCCATCTGACTGTGAAGGTCCTGCACCCGCTCGGGGTCGGGACGCTCATCGTGCATCGCCTCCATCATTTCCAAGCGAAGGTCTATCAGCTGTCCCATGCGCTCGAATTGGGCGGGGCGGTGCGCCTGCATCAATTCGCGCATCTGGCTGCGCTGGTCGGCGTCGAGCCTCGACATCATACCCATGCTCTCGCCCAGCATCGGACAGGGCATCATGCTGAGCCCCATGCCGCCCTGGCCGTAACCCATCATGCCGGGCCCCATGCCACCCTGACCGTAGCTCATCATGCCGGGCCCCATGCCGCCCTGGCCGTAACCCATCATGCCGGGCCCCATGCCACCCTGACCGTAGCTCATCATGCCGGGCCCCATGCCGCCTTGGCCGTAGCTCATCATGCCGCCCTGGCCGCCGCCCATCGTGCCGGGCCCCATCTCCTGCGCGGCGGCCATGCCGGTACCGGCGAGGCCGAGAGCCAATGATAAGCCCAGGGCAATCGTATGTTTGCAAATGCTCATGTGTTTTCTCCTCGGGCCCGAAGTGAGCCCTGGACGGGCTCATGTTTCGGTGCCTAATCGCCTTTAACCTAGTTCAACGGAGCCATCTGTCCATTGATTCACATCAATGGTTCATGCCACCCACTTCCAGGTGATCGGAACCGGTGATGACAACGATTCACGTGAGCTGAGTCTGGATGATTTTCCGGAGGCCACGAAAGGCTGTCGGGATCTCTGTGACAAATTCCAACAGTGTTGCTGCTCATGACCGGGTCGTTCCCCATTACACTAGCGGAATGATGAATTTTCCGAGGCCTTGCGAATCGAGGCTGCCTTGACGAGGTGAATAAATGGCAATGACGAGATCTAGGCCGGGTGAGACCCGGGAGACCCCGAGGTGGTGGTCACGTGCCATGGCTGGGCTATTCGTCGCCGCGCTGGCGTTTTCCGGCGCCGTGATGGCCGAGGAGGAGCGCGAATGGCCCCGTGGCCACTATCCGCTGCCGGCCGAGGGTAATGTGATCGGCGAGACCTACACCGTGACGGTGGAGGATCACGAGCACACCCTGATGGACATCGCCCGAGAGCACGGTATCGGCTACGAGGAGGTCATCAGCGCCAATCCCGAGGTGAGCATCTGGATTCCAGGCGAGGGCGCCGAGGTGGTGATCCCGTCGCAGCGGATCCTGCCCGACGCCGAGCGCACCGGCGTGGTGATCAACATCGCCGAGCTGCGCCTCTACTACTATCCGGAAGTCGCTGAGGGCGAGACGCCCAGGGTCGAGACCTACCCGATCGGTATCGGACGCGACGGCTATGACACCCCGCTGGGGATTACCAAGACCACCATGCGCCTGGAGGATCCGGCCTGGTACCCGCCGAGTTCCATGCGCCAGGAGGCCGCCGAGCGCGGTGACCCGCCGCCGGCGGTGGTACCACCGGGACCCGATAACCCGCTGGGTCGCCATGCGGTGCTGCTGGATATACCGGGCTACCTGATCCACGGCACCAACGAGCCCGACGGCATCGGTATGCGCGCCAGCCGAGGCTGCATCCGTATGTTCCCCGAGGATGTCGAATCGGTATTCAACAACGTGCCGGTGGGCACCCAGGTCAATATCATCGATCAGCCGATCAAGGTCGGCTGGCAGGACGGCCAGCCGCTGGTGCAGGTCTTCCAGCCACTGGAAGAGCAGGAGCACGGCATGACCGCGCTGGTCGATACGATCTCGCGCCTCAACGCTGGCAATGCCAACGATCGGCCCTTCAACTACGAGCAGTTGCGCGGTCTGCTAGAGGCGCCCAGCGGCCAGCTGGTGGCACTTGAACTCCCGGCCGAGCCGGAGCCCGAGGAGGCGCCTGTTCACGGCGGCATCTTCGAAGAGCTGGCGTTTCGCGACGAGTGATACGCTAAGTGTTACGTAAGTGATACGAGAAGCAACAGCACAGCGGGCGCCTTTGGGCGCCCGCTGTCGTTGGTGGAGAAGCCTTCGCTCAGTCGCGGTCAGGTCTGGACTCAGGCAGGACTTCTACCAGCTCCAGCGCCACGCATAGGCGCACCAGCTCGGCGAGACTCGCCGCTCCCAGCGCCTTCATGGCGCGCAGCCGGTAGATCTCCACGGTCTTGGCGCTGATGTCCAGGTGCTCGGCGATCTCACGGCTGGTCATGCCCTCGGCCACGTGCACCAGGATCCGCTGCTCCTTGGGGCGCAGCGCCGCATAGCGTGCCTGCAGGGCATCGTGTCTTTCGCGTTCTCGGCGCCGCTGCTGGTGGGTCAGCAGCGCCTGCTGCACGGTGTCGATCAGCTGCTGATGGTTGAAGGGCTTCTCGATGAAGTCCAGTGCGCCGGCCTTGAGGGCCGCGACCGCCATGGGCACGTCGCCATGGCCGGTCATGAAGATCACCGGAGGCTGATCGCCGCGCTCGTTCATCCGCTGTTGCACCTGCAGGCCCGACAGACCCGGCATGCGCACGTCCAGCAGCACCGCATCGAAGCCCCCAGGTGCTTCGGCCAGGAAGGTCTCGCCGTCGCTAAAGGTGTGGCTGGCCAGGCCCACGGAGTCGAGCAGCCAGGCCAGCGATTCGCGCAGGGCCTCGTCGTCGTCGACAACGGCGATGCAGGCGTTCGGGGTAACGGTCACGGGTGCCTCGCGGGAGTCAGGGGGGCGGGTTCGGCCAGCAGTGTAGCGGCAAAGACGGCGCCGCCGGAACCGGTGGGGGGCAGCAGGCGCAGATCACCGCCCATGGCCTCCATCAGCGAATGACTGATGGCGAGCCCCATGCCGAGCCCCTCCGGGCGCCCGGAGTGGAAGGGGGCAAAGATGCGCCCGGCCTCGGCGGCCGGAACGCCGGGCCCCTGGTCGCTCACCGTCAGGGTGATCTCGCGCCGTCCGCTCTGGCGAGCACGCAGATTAACCCGCTCGGCGCCGGGATGATCGCGACTGGCCTCGAGGGCGTTGAGGAGGAGGTTGACCAGCACCTGCTCCAGGGCCACGGGGTCGGCGATGACTCTGGGCAGCGCCTCGGGCAGGTGGTGCTCCAGGCCGATGCCGGCCTGCTGGAATTGCCACTCGCAGAGCCGGCAGGCGGCATCCACCACCTCCAGCAGCGCTACCGGCCGGGGGCAGGTCTGGCCCTTGCGCACGAAGGCGCGAATATGACGCAGGCGCTCGGCCAGGCGAGCCACCTGGTCACTGATGCGCTCGAGGGGCAGGCGCAGCGCCTCGGCGGGCAGTTCGGGGGTGGCGTCGAGTTTGAGCAGGGCGCCGCTGGCGTAGTTGGCGATGGCGCCCAGCGGCTGGTTCAGTTCGTGGGCGATGTTGGAGGCGAATTCGCCGGTGGTGGCCAAGCGGTTGGCGTGGGCGATCTGCTCCTGATGGCGTCGGGCCTGGGTTTCGGCGGCCTTGCGCAGGCCGATATCGCGGTTGAGCAGCGAGACGTGCCCCGGCTCGGCCCCCGGCCCCCGGTGGGTCATCACCACGCTGAGCACCGGTACTGGCCCCGTCGGGCCGCGCATCTCCAGCTCGCCGCTCCAGGAGCCGTAGCGCGCCACCGCCGGCAGCACGATATCGCGCAGCTCGGCCAGCGAGCCCATGGTATAGGCGGCCGCCAGGGGCGCCATGCCGCCCTCCCGAGGCAGGCGCAGCAGGCGCCGCGCGGCCTCGTTGGCGTAGAACAGCCGCTCGTGGTCGTCCATGAACAGCACGTGGTCGGTGGTGGACTCCACCACCCGCGCCAGGCGCTCGCGGTTGGCCTCGGCGCGGATGCGCCGGCTCACGTCCCGGGAGACGCAGAGAATGTCGATCAGCTCGCCGGTGTCGGGGTCGCGGCGGGTGCGGCTGGTGGTCTCGAACCATACGTAGTGGCCGGCCCGGGCGCGGAAACGGTAGGTCTGCTGGTAGAAACCGGCGTGGTAATAGACCCGCGGCGACTTGTTGAGCAGATCGGCGAGATCCGCCGGATGGAAGAGATCGTAGGCGGAAACGCCGATCAGCTCTTCGGGCTCATAGCCGAGCAGGTCCCGGGCAGCGCGTGAGGCATAGAGAAAGGTGCCGTCCCGTGCGTGGCGGCTGATCAGGTCGGTGGTGCTCTCGGCCAGCCATTGGTAGTGGTCGCGCTCGTCCTCGAGGCGCTGGGCGCGGGCGCTGAGCCGGCGGTTGTCTTCCTCCAGTGCGGCGCAGCGTGCCGCCATTCCCCGTGGATTCTCGTCGTGTTCCGTCATCAGTGCGCCGGATCCACCAGGCCGCCGAGAGAGGCATTGCGCCGGAACCAGCCGGCGATGCTGGCCCGCGGCAGACGGGTCGGCAGCACCTCGTGGGGCACACTGTCGGCGAGGAAGCAGGTAAAGGTGCCGGCAGCGGGGCGCACCCGGGCCACTTCGCATGCGGGGTCGTCGGGGGCGTAGATCACCATTTCGCCGCCGCCGTCCGCGGGCCAGTCGGGATTGAGGTATCCCACGGTGGAGACCACCCGGTTGGCGCGCCCGCGGAAGCTGTCCAGATGCTTGCGATAGAAGGCGCCGGTCGGGTAGTGGGCGAAATGGGCCTCGTACTCGAACAGCCCCAGGAAGAGCGCCTGGTTCAGGGCCTGCTGCACGTCTTCCATGGCGTTCAGATAGCGGCGCTGGGCGAGGCTCTTGCGGTCGAGCCAGTGGATGGCATCGCCGCGGATATCCCGACGCAGCTGTAATTCGCGGCCACGGCCGATGCCGGCGGCTTCCAGCACGTCGTGGTCGGCCAGTGTCTGCAGCTCGGCGTAGAGCTCGGCACAGAGGCCATCGTCGAGAACACCTGTGCCCAGATACCAGCCCTGTTCGACCAGGGCATCGATCAGCTGTGGCAGGGCCTCGGGGGCCAGAGCGGAGGGAAAAAAGGCGCTCAGCGTCGTGGTCTCCTGAAGATGAGTGGGAACCATCAGCGGGTGACCGGCTGCTGAATGTCCAGAAGGCGATCGGGAAAGTAGCACAGCCGGCCGGGCGGTTTTCGATGCAGGCTCATCGGGCGGCCGAAGCCCTCGGCCAGCAGCTCCACCAGCATCATCGCCGAGAGCCCCCAGATCACCTGGCCGTCCACTTGATAGTTGGGGACATACCAGAGACGGCCGTCTACCGGGATCACATCGGTGTGATGGCGGCGATCCTCCAGAAAATGGGACAGGGGCACCTCGAAGATGGCGTCCAGTTCGTTTGGGTCGGCGACGAGCGGAAGATTCGGCGGGATCAGGCCCACATAGGGAGTGACGCGAATGCCGTGCAGCGAGACCACATCCGACAGCTGGCCGAGCAGCTCCACCCGGAAGGGTGGCAGGGCGATCTCCTCATGGGATTCGCGCAGGGCAGTGGCCAGCAGGTCCGGGTCGCTCAGCTCGCGCTTGCCGCCGGGGAAGGCCACCTGGCCGCCGTGGGTGTTGAGATGGGCGGCGCGACGAGTAAACAGCAGGGTGGGCTCGGGGCGGTCGACGATGGGCATCAACACTGCCGCTTCCGGCAGACGCAGGATGACCCGGCGGGGGCGGTGCGCTTGCAGGCGTTCACGAAGATTCTCTAACATGGGGTTTCCGTCGGGTTTGGTTACTTCTACCCGTCTCTCGAGAGCGGCGTCAAGCCCGCCAGCCTGCCTGGGAGTCCCATGAATTTCTGCAGCCACTGCGGCCATACCGTGCGTTTCGCGATCCCGGAGGGGGATGACCGCCCCCGCTACCTGTGCGACGAGTGCAGCACCATCCATTACCAGAACCCGCGTATCGTTGCCGGCACCCTGCCGGTCAGCGGCACCCAGGTACTGCTTTGCCGCCGCGCCATCGCCCCCCGCCTGGGTTACTGGACCCTGCCGGCGGGTTATATGGAGAACGCCGAAACTACCCTGGAGGCCGCCGCCCGGGAGACCCGCGAGGAGGCCTGCGCCGAGGTGGCAATCCACGGGCTCTATACCCTGATTAGTCTGCCTCATATCAATCAGGTTTACATGATCTTCCTGGCCGATCTCATTGGCGGCTTCGACTCCGGCCCGGAGAGCCTCGAGGTGGCGCTGTTCGAGGAGCACGAGATTCCCTGGGATCAGCTCGCCTTTCCCACCATCGAACGTACCCTGCGCCACTTCTACAGCGACCGACATAGCGGTCACTACCCGCTGCACATGAGCGATATCAGCCCCGAGGATCGCGAGCGTTACTTCGGCTCGGCATGATTCTTTCCTGGATGATGCGTTCCGGATGGTGGCTATAGCCTGACCGAACGGGATTGAGTCGCATGCCGAACGGCGCGAATCGTTCGGCGCTAGCTGGACAGAGATTTTTCATGCCAGGCTCTCCAGCTTCCAGGTATCGAACGCCGGTTCCTCGTAGGGGTGAGCCAGACGGAGTGCTGCCACCGCGGCGTGGATCAGGTGATCCTCGCAGACCAGTTCCACCTTGAGCTCTTCTACTCGTTCCAGATCGCCCACTCGACCGATATGCGGGTCTGCGCCGGCCAGCGGGCGAAACTGCCCGGTGCCCCGTGTTTCGAAACAGCACCTTTCGTAGTCTCCGATGCGCCCGGCGCCAGTGGCGAAGACGGCTTCCTTGACCGCCTCGGCGTCCGCCAGAGGCACGAAGAAGGCGAGCTTGTACATGGCGGTTCTCCTTGAAGGTGGGTCGACGGCCGGAGCCAAGAAAAAAAATCGGTGATAGCGTGAACTTCTTGTCCACTACATGTACAAATAAAACGAAGCGTACAAGATGGCTTCCCAGTCCAGCTTACACGGTCAGGTATCGACCTATCGTGTGCAGGTCAAATCCCAGAGGAGTGACACTATGACAAACTTCAAGTCAGCAACCCGTTGGATGGGCGTCGGCATGGCCGGCCTGATGATGGCTGGCGCCGTTCACGCCGACAACCACTCACACGCCGAGGCATCTCTCGACATCGTAGACACTGCCGTCGCTGCCGGTCAGTTCGAAACCCTGGTTGCGGCTGTACAAGCCGCCGGCCTGGTTGACACCCTGAAAGGTGAAGGTCCGTTCACTGTTTTTGCACCGACGGATGAAGCTTTTGCTGCATTACCCGAGGGCACGCTTGACGAGTTGCTGATGCCGGAGAATGTCGAGACCCTCCAGGCGATCCTCACCTATCACGTGGTTGCTGGCAATGTCATGGCCGCAGATGCCATGGGCCTGGACAGCGCCGAGACGGTTCAAGGCCAGTCGATTACCATCACGACCATGGATGGCAGCGTGATGATCAACGACGCTACCGTGATCCAGGCTGATATCGAGACCACCAACGGTGTTATTCACGTCATCGACGGCGTGCTGCTGCCCGAGTGATTTGTCCTTCCTCTACGCATTTCCTCCAGTCCCTTGCTCTTGCCGTCCTTCGGGGCGGCTTTTTTAGCGCCGACATTCGTTGATATGCCGATCGGCAACGCCTTTTTCGAGGCCTTCCGGAACGGCAACGCCCCGGCCGACTGGCCGAGGCGCTGTTCTAGCTTTACCCGCTGGTCAACCACCTGCGTAACCACCTGTTACTGTTCGGTAACGGTCACCGCCAGGCGGTTGGGCGGGCAGTGGCGAGGCTCGAGGCCTACCAGGATTTGTAGGGCAGGAACTTGCCGTTTAGGGTCAGCAGCACCCGATCGCCCTTGGGGTCCTCGATCTTGTCCACTTCCATGGTGAAGTCGATGGCACTCATGATGCCGTCACCGAACTTCTCCTGGACCACGTCCTTGAGGGTCTCGCCGTAGACCCCGACCACTTCGTAGAGTCGGTATATGAAGGGGTCCTGGGGAATCGCTTCGTCCCAGGTCTTGGTGGGGAATGTCGTCAGGGCATCGGCCACAGCGTTGTCGACGCCTAGCACGTCGGCGATCTTGTGAGCGACATCGGCACTGGCGCTGTTCATGCCATAGCAGGCCGAGGCCACCCAGACCGGCGACATGCCCACGGCCTTGCCAATCTGTTCCCAGTCCATCTGCTTGCGGGCCTTGGCGGCGAGCAGGGTGTGGCGCATTTCGAGCTTATCCATGACGAGCCTCCTTGGGAGTAAAGTTGACGAGTTTTTCGTCGGGTGCGTCTTGGGCAGACGCGCTGTCAGGCGAGGTCGCGGTGGCTTCCTCGTCGACTGGATTGACCGCTCGGGGGTAGTGCAGCCCCTTCCGGTCCAGGTCGGCGGGGTCCATGGTGGCGGAACGGTTGATCAGGAACTCCACCAGGTAGTTGCGGATCTTGTAAAAGTTGGGGTGTTTGACGATTTTGGCGCGTTCCCTGGGTCTGGGCAGGTCGATCTCTACCGCCTCGGCCACTCGGGCTTCCGGGCCATTGGTCATCAGGAAGATACGATCGGCGAGCAGGATCGCCTCGTCCACGTCGTGAGTGATCATGAACACCGTCTGGCGGTCCCGGGTCCAGATCTTGATCAGCTCGTCCTGGATAACCCCCCGGGTGAGGGCGTCCAGGGCCCCGAAGGGTTCATCTAGCAGCAGTAGTTTGGGCTTGGTGGCGAAGGCGCGGGCGATACTGACACGCTGACGCATGCCCCCGGAGAGCTGGGCCGGCTTGCGATCGACCACCTCCTTGAGCCCGACCATCTCCAGGTATTCGAGACTGTGCTCGGTCACCTTGGCCTCGTCCCACTCCTTCCAGCGGGCACGCACACCGAAGCGCACGTTCTCCAGCGTCGATAGCCATGGCAGCAGGCTGTAGTTCTGGAAGACCACGCCGCGTTCCAGGCCCGGTCCGTCGATCTCCTTGCCTTCCATGACCATGGCGCCTTCGCTGAAGCTGTCGAGCCCGGCGAGGGAGTTCATGATGGTTGACTTGCCACAGCCGGAGTGGCCGATGATGCAGACGAATTCGCCCTTTTCCAGCTGGAAGCTGACGTTCTCGAAGACCGTCAGGTCGGGCTCGCCCTTGGCGCCGGGAAAACGCTTGGCGGCCTGCTGGACTTCCACGAAGGCATGACTCATGAATGACTCCTCAGGGAATTATTCTTCATAGGTGACCAGGCGGGTGACGGCCGACAGCGACATATCCAGCAGCATCCCCACGATACCGATCATCAGGATTGAGAAGATCACGCTGGTCAGGTCCAGGTTGTTCCACTCGTTCCACACGTAGTAGCCGATGCCGGTGCCCCCCACGAGCATTTCGGCGGCCACAATGACCAGCCAGGCGATGCCGATGGAAATGCGCATGCCGGTGAGGATGGTGGGTGCGGCGGCGGGCAGGATGACCTTGAAGGCGGTCTTCATCGGCGACAGCTCATGGGTACGGGCCACGTTGACCCAGTCCTCCCTGACGCCTGCCACCCCGAAGGCGGTGTTGAGCAGCATTGGCCAGATCGAGCAGATGAAGATCACGAAGATCGCCGAGGCCTCGGAGTCCTGGATGATGAACAGTGCCAGCGGCATCCAGGCCAGCGGCGAGATCGGGCGCAGCACCTGGATATAGGGGTTGAGCGCCTTGTACATCAGCGGCGACATGCCGATCAGGAAGCCCATGGGAATGGCGATCGCCGCGGCCAGCAGATAGCCAGCCAGCACGCGATACAGCGAATAGCCCAACTGGATGCCGATGCCCTTGTCGTTGGGACCGGCGTCGTAAAAGGGATTGGAGAGCTCCTCCCAGGCGCGTATCAGAACCTCCGACGGTGGCGGTACCTTGGCGGTCTCGCCGGCGCCGGCCATCAGCTGTTCGTACTCGCTCAGTTGGCTATCGCCACCGGCAAGGGCGGGTACCTGGTGAAGGCTCTCCCAGAGTCCCAGCCCGGCGATCAGGATCAGCACGGCCAACAGCGTCGCCCGAACGTTGAGGCTGAATTTCCATTCGGTCGTGGTGCGATCCATGTCAGCGCCTCCGGATAGCGAAGCTCTCGAGGTAGGCCTCGGGCTGGGTGTAGTCGAAGGTCTTGCCCATGATCTCGTAGTTGCGCGAGTTCTCTTCGGGCGCCTCATAGCCCAGCTCACGCATGACCTCACGGGCATCGGTGGCCAGGTAGACATCGCGGGCGATCTGCTGGTAATCCACGTGTCCCTCGATATAGCCCCAGCGCTTCATCTGGGTGAGGATCCACACCGCCATGGAGTGCCAGGGGAAGGGGTCGAAGTCGATGCGGTCTGGCACTTGCTTCACTTCGCCCAGGCCGTCGGCATAGGTGCCGGTCAGAACCTGTTGAATGACCGTGACCGGCTGGTTGAGGTAGTTGGTGGGGGCAATGGCCTCGGCAATCTCCGCGCGGTTGGCAGGGTCGGAGGAGTACTGGGTGGCATCGATGATGGCGCGCAGCAGGGCGCCATAGGTGTTGGGATTCTCCCGGGCGAACTGAGCACTGGTGGCGAAGGCGCAGCAGGGGTGACCGTCCCAGATCTCCTTGGTCAGCAGGTGGATGAAGCCGATCCGCTCATAGACCGCCCGCTGGTTGAAGGGGTCCGGTGAGAGGAAGCCGTCGATGTTGCCGGCACGCAGATTGGCAACCATTTCGGGCGGCGGGATCACGCGGATCTGGATGTCCTGGTCGGGGTCCAGGCCGTGCTCGGCGACGTAGTAGCGCAGCAGAAAGTTGTGCATCGAGTACTCGAAGGGCACGCCGAAGATGAACCCCTTCCACTGTTGAGGGTCTCGCTTGTCCTGGTGGTCGTTGTGCAACACGATCGCCTGGCCGTTGATGTTCTCCACCGCGGGCATGATGAAGTGCTCGGGGTTGGAGCCCGCGCCTATGGTCATGGCCAGCGGCATCGGGGTGAGCATGTGGGCGGCGTCGTACTCACGGTTGAGCGACTTGTCGCGGGCCACCGCCCAACCGGCGGTCTTGATCACCGAGACATCCAGTCCGTAGCGCTCATAGAAGCCCATGGGGTGGGCCATGATGATCGGCGTGGCGCAGGTGATCGGGACAAAGCCGATATCCAGGCGGGTCTTCTCCAGCGGGCCCAGGCCTTCCTTTACCGCCGCCTTGATGGCGTCCATGGGAAACAGGCTGGCCAGTGCGGCAGCCACGGTACCGCCGCCCACCAGCTTCATGAACTGGCGTCGGTGCATGTCGCTGTGGCCGAACATGCCGCGGACCAGGGCGCTCTCGACCACCCGGTCCATCATCTCCTCCTGCCGCTGAGGGGCGGAGGAGCTTGGGGTGTCGGTAGCGTCGGAGGACGCAATGGTGGCGGCAACCCGTTTTTCATCCGTACAGGTCGTGCAGTCGCAGCCGCGTCCATGGACCAGGGATTGCCGGTGATCGAAAGGGTTGCCTAGACTGTTGTGGTCGTTGTTCATGGTCGTCTCGCTTCGCTAGTGCAGGGGAAGGCCGTCCTTGCGCCATGTCGGTGCATCAAGGCCGTCGACTGGCCGTTCATGAGTAATGCTGCGAAGCCTGTGCCATGTCGGGATTTATCTAGGATAAAGCCAAATTTTCAGTCGGTTGCGTTATCGCTCTTGCGAAGGCTCGCGGATGCGTCACGTAACGAGATCTCGTTAATGGCGAGATCTCGTTGAATAATTAGCGATTTCTCGTCATTGGCGCGGAACGTGTATGGAGAGGGCACACGTTTCAGCGAGAGTGGCCCGATGCGACTGCCTGACCTTTCCCCGCCATCCCTCGTTCATGAGGTCTTCGCCCGGGCGCCCCAGGCCCTGGCGGTGATCGACCCCGTGGCCGACCGGCTGCTGGGTGCCAATGCGGCGGCCTGCCAGATGCTGGGCGGCGATGCCGACGCCCTGGCCAGGCTCCCGTTCAGCCACCGGCTAGGCGCCTCGCTGCCGCTGTGGGTCAGCTTTACCGACGAGGCGCTAACTCGCTCCCCCGCCTGGTCGGACGACCTGGTGGTTCTCGATCTGAAGCGCCAGCCCCGCCACGTGGAGGTGCAGGCACAGGCGCTCGGTGAAGGGCGGTTGTTGTTGACCCTGGTCGACCGCCAGAAGGCGGAGCAGCGCAGGGCCAAGGCCGATCTGAGGCGCCAGCACCGTCGTGGGCAGGTGGGCTGGGAGCGGGTCGAGCAGGTGTTCGAGCGCATCGAGCGCCAGAATCAGCTGATCCTCGGGGCGGCAGGCGAGGGCATCTACGGTCTGGACGCGGAAGGCCGCACCACCTTCGTCAATCCTGCCGCCGAGCGAATCCTGGGATGGAGTACCCAGGATATGGTGGGGCACGATGCTCACCTGCTGTTCCACCACACCCGTGCCGACGGGCGCCACTTTCCGGTGCAGCAGTGCCCGATCCACGCCTCCTTCAGCGACGGCCAGGTGCATCGAGTCGACGACGAGGTGTTCTGGCACAAGAACGGCGAGGCGATTCCAGTGGAGTACACCAGCACACCGATCTTCGAGATGGGGCGGCTGGTGGGGGCCGTGGTGCTGTTTCGTGATATCTCTGAGCGCAAGCGCGCCGAGCAGCAGCTGCGTGATGCCCTAGCCGAGGTGGAATCGCTCAAGCAGCGCCTGGAACTGGAGAATCAGTACCTCCAGGAGGAAATCAAGGCCGAGATCAACCATCGCGAGATCGTTGGGGAGAGCGCGGCCTTGGCCCACCTGGTGCGCCAGATCGCGCTGGTGGCGCCTACCGATGCCAACGTGTTGATCAGCGGCGAATCGGGAACCGGCAAGGAGCTGATTGCGCGCGCTATTCATGCCGGGGGGACGCGTGGCGGCCGGCCGCTGATTCGGGTCAACTGCGCCGCTATTCCCCGAGATCTGTTCGAGAGTGAATTTTTCGGCCATGTGAAGGGAGCCTTTACCGGGGCGGTCAACGACCGGACCGGGCGCTTCGAGCTGGCCGATGGCGGCACGCTGTTTCTCGATGAGGTTGGCGAGATTCCTCTCGAACTCCAGGGGAAGCTGCTGCGTGTGCTGCAGGAGCAGCAGTTCGAACGAGTGGGTGACAACCGCACGCGACAGGTGGATGTGCGGGTGATCGCCGCGACCAACCGCGAACTGCGCGAGATGGTCGCGGCGGGGACATTTCGGGAGGATCTCTATTTCCGTCTTAACGTCTTTCCGATTGCCTCGGTGCCGCTTCGCGAGCGTATCGAGGACGTCCCCCTGCTGGCACGACACTTTTTGATCCGCGCCTGCCAGAAGTTCAACAAGCCCGGTATGAGGATTCCCCCGGCCCAGCTGGAGGTGCTCAAGCGCTATCCGTGGCCGGGCAATATTCGCGAACTGGAGAACGTGATCGAACGTCAGGTGATCGTGGCCCAGGGCCGCCTGCTGGCGTTTGACGACCTGGGCCCGACTGCTGGCGATGCGCTGGCGGGCCACTCGGGTGCTGAATACACGCCGCCGCCCCAACGTTCCCTGGAGGCGGCCGAACCCGGGCTCTTGACCGAGTGCGAGCTGGTGCGACGCCAGAGAGAAAATGCGCTATCGGCGCTTCGCGCCTGTGGCGGCAAGGTGTCGGGGGAGGGCGGGGCCGCCGAGCGGTTGGGCGTCAAGCCGACGACCCTGCGCTCACGGCTCAAGGTGTGGGCGATCAATCCGCGGGACTTCCGTGCCCTATAAGGGTGGCTAGAGGCTGGCTAGCCCCTCAGCCTTGCGAGCAGGCGCTTCCACCAGCCGTGGGCGGAATCATCCGACGCGGCCGACATCCGGGCCTCCCTTGGTCGTGCGAGGAAATCGGCAATAGGGTCCACCTGGAACGCTCGGTCGAGCATGGGGGCATGGCCGCAGCCGGGGACTTCCAGCGTGACCAGTCCCGGCTGGGCTTGGGTCATCTTCTCGACGCTGTCGCGGCGCAACAGCGGTGACTCGGCCCCGCGGATCACCATCAGCGGGCAGCGGATAGCCCGCCAGTCGGCCCAGGTGTCGCGGGGGGTGTCGTGGATGAATTGCTCGCCGATGCGCGGATCGTAGTGGTAGGTCCAGCTGCCGTCCGGCAGTCTCCGGGCGCTGCCCAGCGACGCAGCTCGGCTTCGAGGTCGCCGAAGCGGGTGAAGCGATGTGGCGCGGCGAAGTAGCGGCCTAGCCCGGCGAGGCCCTCGGGGTCCAGCTCGGGGCCCACGTCGTTGAGTACCAGCCGCTCGATGCGAGGAGCCGTGTCGGCGTCCGCCGCGAGCAGCATGCCGATCAACCCGCCCATGGAGGTTCCCACCCAGGGCACGCTGTCGAGCTCGAAGTGATCAAGCAGGGCGATGGCCAGTGTGGTGTAGCGAGAGTAGAGGTAGTCATGGGCGGGAAAGAGCGGCCAACTCGAGAGGCCCCGCCCGGGGGTGTCGGGGGCGAGCACGCGCCAGCCAGGGCCCAGTGCCCTGGCAAAGTCCTCGAAATCGCCGCCATGGCGCGCGAGGCCGTGCCAGGCCACGACCGTTCTCGTCGCCTCGGGGTGCCAGATGCGCACCGCGATCTCCAACTGCTCGACTTTTACCAGTTCAAGCGCATCCATACCCTAATACTCCATCGTCATGGTTATTGTTCGCGGCCTCCGCGGCAGCTTAGCCGCGCGGTGGCTTTGGGTCGAGGCAGGAAAAAGCTATACAGTTATTGATCTAAAGATTTTTTGTGTATAGTGTTTGCCCTGAGGGTTCCTCAGCCCTCTGCTTGAGATGGAACGTGCCTCGTTTCAAGTCTTGTCTGTACCAACCCTGCCTTGCCGCCCCGTCCCGGGCGGTTTTTTTGTTTTCGGGCAGGCTGTGAGAAAGGCAAACGCCTCCATTATACATGCATGGTTGTAGCTATAGTCCGTGCCCGTTTATTTACATCCATACAGCGATGGATGTAAAATTCATATAATTGACGTCTTCAACGAGAACCCCTCGCGTATGAAAACTATATTTCGACTCGGCCGGTCGGGGCTTCTCGTCCTGACTGTCGGTACGTTTTTGGCCGCCTGTGGCCAGGATGAAGCCTCACAGCAAACCCAGCAGGGTAGCAGCCAGGAGCGTCCCCCCCATCCGGTGGAAGTCGCGGATCTGACTCGCCAGGATATCGACCTTGATAAATCCTATCCGTCTTTACTGCGAAGTGACGATGAGGTCACCCTGGTGGCGCGTGTTACCGGGGCCCTGGAGCAGCGACATTTCAAACCTGGTGAGAGGGTCAAACAGGGGCAACGGCTCTATTCCATCGAGCCGGACGTGTATCAGGCGGTGGTCAATCAGCGCGATGCGGATCTGCAGAGTGCGCGTGCCGAACTAGAGCGCGCCCAGCGCGATGCCAGTCGTTTCGAGCGCCTGTTGAGCCAGAACTCGGTCAGCCGTCAGCAGTACGATCAGGCTCGCTCTGAGCTCGGTGTGGCGCGTGCGGCGGTCGCCCAAGCCGAGGCGGCCCTGGCCAGGTCGCGCATCGATCTCGACTACGCCGAGGTCACCGCGCCAGTGTCAGGGATGATCAGTCTGGGGCGGATCAATGTCGGTAATCTGGTGAGCAATGGCACCGAGCTTGCCACCATTACCCCGCTGGACCCGCTTGAAGTGCGCTTCCAGCTACCCCAGCGAGATGCCTTCGAGTTGCGCCGCCAGATGAGCGCTGGGGATGGCGCCGAGGCGATTATTGCCTTGCTGCGCGTGCCCGCCGTTGATGGTGGCGACGCCGAGACGCTCGAGGGGAGGCTGGATTTCCTGGGCTCCCGCGTGGAGGAAGGCACCAGTACGGTGCAGGCCAGCGCCACCTTCGCCAATGCCGATGGCCGAGTGCTCCCCGGGCAATTCGTGCGCGTCAGCCTCGAGGGGCTGAAGCGCTATGACGTGCTCGCGGTCCCCGAGATCGCCATCGGCCAGGGGCTGATGGGACCACAGGTGTTCGTGCTCGACGAGAACAACGTGGCGCGTGCACGTCCGGTGGACCTGGCCGAGGTCGCGGGGCCCTGGCAGATCATCCGCGGCGGCCTGGAAGTCGGCGAGCGAGTCGTGGTTGGTGATCTAGCCGGTATTGAGCCGGGCATCACCATCGAGCCGCTTCCTTTCGAGGGGAGCGCCGAGGCCGATGAGGACGACGCCTCATGAGTTTTTCCAATTTCTTTATCAAGCGGCCGATCTTTGCCACGGTGCTGGCCATCATCCTGACGCTAGTCGGGGTGATGAGCATGCGGGTGCTACCGGTCGAGCAGTATCCCAGCGTAGTGCCGCCTAGCGTATCGGTGCGTGCCCAGTTCCCCGGTGCCGATGCCGAGACGGTGGCGCAGACGGTGGCCGCCCCGCTGGCCGAAGCGATCAACGGCGTCGAGGACATGCTCTACATGACCTCGACCAGTGCCGACAACGGCACCATGAGCCTCAACGTGGCCTTCAATATCGGCACCGACGGCGACATCAACACCATCAACGTCAACAACCGCGTGCAGGGGGCATTGTCACAGCTGCCCGAGGCGGTGCAGGGCCAGGGCGTCAGCGTAGAGCTGCAATCGAGTTCGATCCTGATGCTGGTGGCGCTGATCTCGCCGGAGGGTGATTACAACCGCACCTACATGCAGAATTACGCCACCCTCAACGTGCTCGATGAGCTGCGCCAGGTGCCCGGTGTCGGCAATGCCGAGGTGCTGGGCGGTGGCGAGTTCGCCATGCGCATCTGGATGGATCCGGACAAACTGGCCCAGTACGACCTGACCCCCACCGAAGGACATCTTCCTGCGGACCAATCCAGACGGCTCGTCGCTGCGCCTGCAGGACGTGTCGCGCATCGAGCTCGGTGCTTCCTTTTACGGCGTTGATGCGCGCCTGAATGGCGCCGCCATGTCGCCGATCATCATCAACCAGCAGCCCGGGGCCAACGCTCTGGAAACGGCCGCGGCGGTCAAGGCGACCATGGCCCGGCTGGAAGCGCGTTTCCCGCCGGGGCTCGAGTATGAGGTGCCCTACGACACCACTCTGTTCATTGATGCCTCCGTCAAAACCGTGACCAAGGTGTTTATCGAGGCCTTCCTGATCGTTGGCGTGATTCTGTTCATCTTCCTGCAGAACTGGCGCTTCACGGTGATCGCCATGTCGGTGGTGCCGGTCTCGGTTCTGGCGACCTTCGCCGGTTTCTACCTGTTCGGCTTCTCCATCAACCTGCTGACGCTGTTCGCCCTGGTACTTTCCATCGGTATCGTGGTGGATGACGCCATCCTGGTGGTGGAGAACGTCGAACGTGTGCTCAGCGAGGACGAGGAGATCACCGTCACCCAGGCCACTATCCGAGCCATGAGGGAGGTGGGCGGCCCGGTCATCGCCACTTCGCTGATCATGGCCGCGGTGTTCGTGCCGGTGGCCTTCCTGGGGGGGTTCACCGGCCAGATCTACCAGCAGTTCGCACTGACCGTGGCAATCTCGGTGGCCTTCTCGGCGCTGATGGCGCTGACCTTCACTCCGGCCCTTTCGGCGATCTTCATCAAGCACAAAGCGCCGATGGGCGAGTCGAAGCTGATGCGAGCGATCCATACCCCGCTTCGCCTCTTCGATCGCCTTTTTGCCGCCATCACCGCCGGCTACATGTGGATGGTCAAGGGGCTGGTACGCTTCTGGGGCCTGGCGCTGCTGCTCACCGCCCTGGTGATCGGCGGTTCCTGGTGGCTCTACCAGACCACCCCTTCGACCCTGGTGCCCGAGACCGACCAGGGCATCGTGCTGGCCAGCGTGCAACTGCCGGACTCCGCTTCTCTGTCGCGCACCCAGGATTACATGAGCGAGCTGAGCGCGCGCATCGAGGAGATCCCCGGGGTCAGCTATGTGGCGGCGGTCGCCGGCTACGATATCCTCTCCAGCGCGGTCAACACCGCGCGGGGCGTGATGTTCATCAACATGGTGCCCTGGGGAGAGCGTGAGCTCACCGCCGAGGCGCTGGTGGGACAGGTGATGCAGCTTGGGGCTCAGGTGCCGGGGGGCTCGGCCATGGCCTTCAATATGCCGCCGATCATGGGGCTCTCCACGACCGGCGGCTTCACCGGCTATCTGCAGTCCTTCGAGGGCGCCTCCCCGCAGGAGCTCTTCCAGGCGTCGGTGCAGGTGATGCAGGCGGCGGGCGAGCATCCGGCGCTGCAGCGGGTGTTCACTACCTTCAACGTCAACGTGCCGGGCTATCGGGCCGAGATCGACCAGCAAAAAGCGCTCAGCTATGGCGTAGCGCTGCAGGACCTTAACGCCACCCTGGCGAATACCTTTGGCAACGGTTTCGTCAACTACTTCAGCTACCAGAACCGCAACTTCCAGGTCTACCTGCAAAACGAGGACGAGTTTCGCCGGACCCCTGACGACACCAACAGCGTCTACGTTCGTGGGGGCAACGGTGAGCGAATCCCTCTCTCGGAGTTTGTGACCCTCGAGCGTCAGGCCAAGCCGGCGGTGGTGTCGCGCTTCGGGGTCTACCTGGGTGCCCAGTTCCAGGGCGGCCCGGCGTCGGGCTATAGCTCCGGCCAGGCGGTCGCCGCCATGGAGGAGATCGTCGAGGAGACGCTGGGCAACGATTGGGGCATGGGCTGGACCGGCACCGCCTATCAGGAAACCCAGATGGGCAGCACCGCCACCCTGGCGATCATCTTCGGCCTGCTGATGGTGTTTCTGATCCTGGCGGCCCAGTACGAAAGCTGGTCGCTGCCGCTGGCGGTCCTCACCGCGACGCCTTTCGCCTTCCTCGGCGGTATTGGTGGGATCGTGTTGCGCGGTCTCGACACCAGCGTGTATGTGGAGATCGGCATGCTGGTGGTGGTGGGACTGGCAGCCAAGAACGCCATCTTGATTGTCGAGTTCGCCGAGCTGCAGCGAAAGGAACAGGGCCAGTCGATCCGCGTGGCGGCGGTTACCGCAGCCCAGCTGCGCTTCAGACCCATTGTGATGACCTCGCTGGCGTTCATCTTCGGCACCCTGCCGCTGGCGCTGGCCACCGGTGCCAGCGATACCAGCAGCCATCACATCGGTACTACCGTCACGGTGGGTATGGCCTCGGTGGCGGTGCTGGGCAGTCTCTTCGTGCCGAGCTTCTACGCCATGATCGCGTCGGTTTCCGACTGGTTACGCCGCAGGGTGCTGGGTGGAGGAGACGAACAACGCCGGGTAGCGAGTACCGAGCAGGTCGACTCCTGACCTGACGCGAGCACTTGATTCAAGGGGCGCCTCCTGTGGGACGCCCCTCCAGTAAGCGGTGCCGCTTGAGCTCTTCGAACACGGCGGCATGCCTCGTGCCGGCATCCGCTGGGCCGCCACGACTCAGGCCGGACGCATAAGCGCGAGTTGGGTATCCACCAGGACGCGGCCCTTGGCGACCAGAGAAATGTTTTCGTTGTTGCGAAGCCAGTCGTGGAACAGCCCGCCTAGCATCGCCTGCATCAGCTCGGCGGCGGTCTCGGGGGAGAGATCGGCGCGCAGCTGGCCGAGACGATACGAGCAGGCGAAGTAGTCGGTCAGGGCGCCGCAGGCTTCCTCGGCCATCTCGTTCTGCATGGCCAGGGGGTTGATATCGCCGAATACCTCGCAGTGGTGAATCAGGATGGCGTAGACCCGCCGATAGCGGGGCTGCTCCAGGCGTTCGAAGCCGCTGCGGCAGGCAAGTCGAATCGCCTCAAGCGGCGCCTCGGCGAGGCCGGGATCGCCGATTTCCTCCACCAGCTCCTTGAAAGGCATGCGCACCCGCTGCAGCATGGCCTGGAAGAGGTCCGCCTTGTTCTTGAAATGCCAATAGACTGCGCCCCGGGTCATGCCGGCGTGGCGGGCGATCTGCTCCAGGGAGGTGCGGGCGACCCCCATGTCCAGGAAGACCTCTTCGGCAGCATCGAGCAGAGCCTCGCGAGTCGCGGCGGCCTCTGCCTTGGTCTTTCGCGCCATGCAAGGCGAACTCCATCAAGCGGTAAGGCAGTCATTCTACCCGATTGCCATGGTTTTAACATTCGTCAATGTATGATTGGTGGTCGACGTCTCCGCCTTTGCGACGGCCCTCGCCAACGCCCTGACAACCCGGGTATAAAGGGTCCTTTGCCCCGTCACAGGATGACTTCCCCATGGCCCGAGCGCCCCTCGACCTTGCCGGCACTCGCATTGCCCCCGGTACCCGTACTCAGATCGACGTGCCGGTAGCTCGGCTCTACACTCATGCGCCTATCTATATCCCTCTGGAAGTGGTCCATGGGCGCCAGTCGGGCCCTACGCTGCTGGTGTGCGGCGGCATTCACGGCGACGAGATCAACGGCGTGGAAATCGTGCGTCGGATACTTCGCTCGAAACAGATCAATGGCCTGCGCGGCACTCTGATCGCCGCGCCCATCGTCAACGTCTTTGGCTTCGTGCAGCACAGCCGCTATCTGCCGGACCGGCGAGACCTTAACCGCTGCTTCCCGGGCAGCGAGTCAGGCTCGCTGGGTGGACGGGTGGCCGCGCTGTTCCGGGAGCAGATCGTCGACCACGCCACCCATATCATCGATCTGCACACCGGCGCGATCCACCGCACCAACCTGCCCCAGATTCGCGCCCAGTTGGAACCCGGCAGCGAGACCGAGCGTATGGCCAACGCCTTCGGCGCACCGGTGATTCTCAACGCCGAGCTGCGCGAGGGTAGCCTGCGTCATTATGCCCAGAGTCGCGGCATCCCGGTGTTGACCTACGAGGCGGGCGAGGCGCTGCGCTTCGACGAGTGGGCAATCTCCCCCGGGGTGCGCGGCGTACTGAGGGTGATGCGCCGACTGGGCATGCTGACCGGCGAGCATCGTCGCCGCGAGCCGCCAGCGGCGGAGGTCGCCAACGGCTCAAGCTGGGCGCGGGCGCCCATCGACGGCATCGTGCGGCCCCTGGTGCGCCTAGGCGCTCGAGTCGCCAAGGGTGAGCTGTTGGGGCGGGTCGCCGACCCCTTCGGCAACGCGGAAGGGGAGGTGCTCTCCATGGCCGACGGCATTGTCATCGGTATGAGCCGGCTGCCGATGGCCAACGAGGGCGAGGCGCTCTTTCATGTCGCTCGTTTCGATGCTATCGAGGAGGCCGAAAGCGCCGTCGAGGGCTTCCATTCCAGCCTGACGCCCCCGCCCGACTCGCTTTATTGAGGAGACATCCGCATGTTCGATCTCAGGCACCAACAAGATGAAGGTCAGCAGGACGAAGGTCAGCAAGACGAAGGTCAGCGCTCCGACAGCGGTCGCGAGGGAAACCTCAATCATCACTACTGGATGCCGTTCAGCGCCAATCGCGACTTTCATGCCAACCCGCGGGTGATCACCGGGGCGGAGGGGCGCTACTTCATCGATGATCGCGGCCGGCGGCTGTTCGATTCCCTCTCGGGGCTGTGGACCTGCGGGGCGGGACATAATCGTGCCGAGATCCAGCAGGCGGTGGCGCAGCAGCTTGGCACTCTCGACTATGCGCCGGGCTTTCAGGTGTCTCACCCGCTGGCCTTCCAACTGGCCGAGAAGGTGGCCAGTCTCATGCCTCAGGGGCTTGACCATGTCTTCTTCACCGACTCCGGCTCCGAATCTGCCGACACCGCCGTGAAGATGGCCAAGGCCTACTGGCGGCTGAAGGGACGCCCCGAAAAGACCCGCATGATCGGTCGTGCCAAGGGCTATCACGGCGTCAACGTGGGCGGCACCAGCCTTGGCGGGATCGGTGGCAACCGCAAGCACTATGGACAGCTGATGGACGTCACCCATCTTCCCCACACCCTGCAGCCGAAGCTGGCCTTCACGCGGGGCCAGGCCGAGACCGGCGCCGAGCTGGCCGATGCGCTACTGGAGCAGATCGCCCTCCACGACGCCTCCAACATCGCCGCGGTGATCGTCGAACCGATGTCGGGCTCGGCGGGTGTGATCGTGCCCCCGAAGGGCTACCTAGAGCGGCTGCGGGCGATCTGCGATGCCCATGACATCTTGCTGATCTTCGACGAGGTGATCACCGCTTTCGGGCGCAGCGGGGCGCGAACCGGCGCGGAGGCCTTCGGCGTGGTGCCCGACATGATGACCCTCGCCAAGCAGCTCACCAACGGGGCGGTACCCATGGGGGCGGTGGTCGCCAGCGGCGAGATCTTCGACACCTTCATGCACGCTGGCGGGCCTCGGCACGCCATCGAGTTCCCCCACGGCTACACCTACAGCGGTCATCCGGTGGCCTGTGCGGCGGCTCTGGCGGCCCTTGAGCTGTTCGAGCGCGAGGACTTCCCGGCCCAGGTGCGCACTATCGCCCCGGCCTTCGAGGCGAAGCTGCATGCGTTGAAAGGCCGGCCCTGGGTGGTGGACATCCGCAACTATGGGTTGGCCGGCGCCATCCAGCTGTCGCCGCGCAACGGCGACCCCACCATCCGCCCGCGGGATGCCCACCTGGCCCTGTGGGAGGCAGGCTTCTATGTGCGCTATGGTGGCGATACCCTGCAGTTTGGCCCGCCCTTCGGCAGCACTGAAACGGAGCTGGAGCGGCTCTTCGATGCGGTGGGAGGAGTGCTGGACCGACTCGATTGATACGGATCTCTTCGTTGAGCCGGCGAGATTCGTTCCGACCATTTTTCCGCACGACGATCGGGGCCGATATGGCCCCGGTTGCGTTCCCCACCTTACGAGGTTTCCAGGTCAGGCCGGTGCGGTGTCGCGCTCCGGCACCAGGCTCAGGGCGTCGTCGAAGACGCGCAGGCAGGCGCCGTCCAGGTGGCCATTCTCCGAGAGGTGGCGGCGAAAGCGACGTCCCCCGGGCTGGCCCTGGAACAGGCCCAGCAGGTGGCGGGTGATATGGTTGAGCTTGGCCCCTTGCTCGAGGCGGCGGGCGATATAGGGGCGAAAGGCCCGTGCCGCCGCGTGGCGGCTGGCGACTGGCCCCGGTTCGCCATAGAGCATTTCGTCCACCCCGGCCAGCAGCCAGGGGTTTTGATAGGCCTCGCGACCCACCATCACGCTGTCCACCTGATCAAGCTGCGCGCGACATTCGGCGAGGGTCTTGATACCGCCGTTGATGCCGATATGCAGCTCTGGGCGGCTCGCCTTGAGGCGGTGCACTCGGGGGTAGTTCAGCGGAGGGATATCGCGGTTCTCCTTGGGGGACAGGCCCTGCAGCCAGGCCTTGCGGGCGTGGACAATGAAGGTGTCGCAGCCGGCGTCGGCGACGATAGTGATGAATCGCTCAAGATCGGCGTCCTCGTCCTGGTCATCGATGCCGATGCGGCACTTCACCGTGACCGGAATGGAGACTGCCTCGCACATGGCGCGCACTGCGACGGCGACCTTCTCCGGATGGCCCATCAGGCAGGCGCCGATCAGGTTGTTCTGCACTCTGTCGCTGGGGCAGCCCACGTTTAGATTGACCTCGTCATAGCCCCAGGCCTGGGCGATGGCCGCGCACTCTGCCAGCTCGCCGGGATCGCTGCCGCCAAGCTGCAGGGCGAGGGGGTGCTCTACCTCGTCGAAGCCAAGAAAGCGCTCCCGCGGGCTACCGTGGAGGATGGCGCCGGTGGTGACCATCTCGGTGTAGAGCAGCGCACGGCGAGTCAGGGTGCGGGCGAACGCGCGGTAGTCTCGAGTCGTCCAATCCATCATGGGGGCGACGGAAAACGTACGGTCGAACTGGGGCATCGGGCATCACGGGATTGTTTTGGGAAGCCGTAGAGTTTACCAGTCCCTGTCTCGGGATGCCCATGTCGAGGCCTTCACTCCGCTCAAGCTCGACCGGTGATAACCTTGGAGCATGGCCCTCAAAGGAGACGATCATGCCTCACGACCTTACCGACCACCAGCTGGAGCTGCTGACCCGAGTGCTTCAGCACGGTGGAGTGCTGTCCTCACCCTTCGGTTATTCCGAGGAGGACGCCCTGTTACCGGCGCTGCGCGAGGATATCGCAGCCCTGGAGAAGATGAGTCTTATCACGGTAGTGCCGCATACCGGCTCGGGCCGTGGTGAGACCCTGACGCTGACCGAAGAGGGCTATGCGGCCCTCGGCATGACATGACGGGTAGCGACGGGTGAGGGGGCGTTACTGCTCGGTATGCATCGGCCGGGTCTCAGGCGGTGAACACCGTGTAGAGCATCTGCAGTGCCAGACCCATCAGCATGAACGCGAATACCCGCTTGAGAATCCCCACTGGTAGGCGATGCGCGAGTCTTGCGCCGATCGGCGCGGTAAGAATGCTGAACGGTGCCATGAGCAGCAGGGCGGGCAGGTAGATATAGCCCATGGCGGCATCCGGCAGGCCAGGGGTTCCCCAGCCGTTGATGAGGTAGCCCAGCGCTCCGGCCAGGGCGATCGGCAGGCCTACCGCGGCTGAGGTGCCGATGGCATGGGGCAGTCGGACATGGGCTTCAGGTTGGCGAGCATCTGCAGCGACATCAGTACCATGAAGATAGCGAAGAATATCGCCAGGCCGCGGGTGGGTATCAAAGCGGCGATAAAGGTGGCCAGGAAGGTACCGGCGAGGATGGCGGGAGTAATGTGGCGTACGATGTGCCAGCGTACTGCGCCATGCCGATGGTGCGACCATAGGCTTGCCGAGGCGGACGGCACGATAGCTGCCATGGCAGTGCCCAGCGCCAGATGGGCAATATGCTCGTGAGGGACGCCCTGGATCACGAATATCGAGGTCAGGATCGGCACCATGATGCCGCCCCCGCCGATGCCGAGTAGTCCGGCCATCAGGCCGACAAAGCCTCCCAGGGCCAGGTAGGCCAACCACCAGATGGGATCCAATGCCTTCACTCCTTCCGCGAATTCGTATGATGCCTGACATAGCGCCCTGGTCCCGGGCGCTAGGGGCAGCAGTGTAGAGGAAAACGCCGTGTGGTGGTCCCCCTCAACGTTGGCTACCACTGCTGGGGGTTAAGGCTTGGCGAGGAGCGAGGTCGGCTTAAGCGGCAATGTGCTATGAAGTAGGTCAGTGCAGCGCCAACGGGACGTTGCAGGACACGTCACGACGACAGGAGAGGACATCATGACCAATAGGAAAGGTGTGCTGGAGGGCTTGCGCGAGGAGCTGATTGGACGGATCGAGCGATACAGGGCTCACAAGGAGCAGCGTAGCGGGCCGCTGGACAAGGATATGGAGGAACAGGCTATCGAGCTGCAGAACGACGAGGTCGTCGACGCCCTGGAAAGTGAGTCCGAGGAGGACGAGGAACCGATTGCCCCTGGGCGTCTCGACGCCGTACCGTTTACTACGCTTTGCCGACAGTGTGCCGAGCTACGTTGAGTAATTGTCGGGACGGGCAGCCCGAGCCGGTGATAGCCTGAATCAGTGAATCATCGCTTCGGAGGTCATGCATGAACGTGTGGTATCGATGGTGCGGCCTTGGCGTAATGCTGGTGCTGTTGGCGGGATGTGGCGGAAACGGCACTGAAAGCGAGGAGGCTCAGGACGAGCCGGAACCGGTTGCCCAGCCCTACACTCAGGACACTTCTGAGCCCGCACCCGCGGTGGACCCTTTTGACGGTCCAGTAGAGATAGAGTTTTCTGTCACTCTGGGCAGCGATCGGCGTTTGCTGGTAGAGGGGGAGAGTAACCTGCCGGATAACGCTCGCCTGCAGGTGGTGGTTCAGCGAGAGGCGAGCGGCGTTCGCTGGCAGGAGCGTACTACGCTGACTGAAGGCCGTTTCCAGGCTGGCCCCTTCGGTCCGGGCAGCGGCCTTCCGGACGGCGGCTATGCAATCACCGTCAATCTCTCCGAGGCCAGTGTTCAGCCCGAAGGGGTTCGTGCCCGGATCGGTGAGCGGGGTGAGCATCTGAGCGGTTCGTTGGTGAGCACCTCGGGTCACGGTCTGGGGCAGGTCGCGAGCACCTCTCGACGTTTCCTGATTGGAAACGAGCCGCGCCGCACCCACAATAGCGACGATAGCGTCGAGTTGAGGGGATTCGAATAGCGCTGGGGAGCACGGATATTGAGCAGTGCCGCGGATAAGATAGTGCGTGGAGCGAGTGGCGCGGGCTGACCGCGCCATCTCAGAGTGAGGTGGCCTGCCAGCGGGCTAGCAACATACCCACTACTCGGGCTTCCGGGGCAGCGGGATATGGGGCGTCGTCATCCTGTTTGCTGAACTGCAGGGCGTCGTCTTCCCCCTGGGAGACCCGGCGAACGCACAGCTGACTGTCCTCTTCCACTAGATACAGGCCTGGCTGGCGGAAGCGATCCGTTGGAGCCACGGCGACGAGATCGTGATCCGACAGGAAATCGAAAGTATTGCCCGGCGCCGGGGTTAACAAATAGCACTCTCTATGCCACTTTTGGCGTCGGGAGGCGGGCAGCAGATCCCGGGGCACCTCGATGTGATTGCCGGCAGGGCCCTGCCAGGGTTCGGGAAGCTTGCGTCTCAGAGTCAGAGGAGTTGGCCGATGCTCATTGTCACCTTCTAAAAGCCTCGACAGCGGGCAATCCAGCGCCTGGGCCAAGGCCACCAGCCGTTCATGGCCAATCTGGCGAATGGCACCGGACTCCCAATAGGAGATGGT
>JAIVHL010000132.1 GCA_020201075.1 Halomonas sp.
CGCCCCCAGCAGCGCCTCACCGGCGGCCAGCCAGGGGACACCCAGCTGCCACCAGGCGAACGACATCACCAGGGCGAAGACGATGAACGCCAGGCAGGCGCGGCGCAGATGACGATCTAGCAGACAGCATCCTGCTAGTGTTACCAGCAGGCCGCCCAGCATCCAGGCAAAAGAGGCCGTCACTGGAGATCAGCGATCACCGCGGTTGACGGCCTGCTCGATGAGCGCCTCGCTCTCGCTGCCCGGCCCCTGCTCGAGAATCGTGCAGGCCTCATGGTAAAGACAGACGAAGCGCGAGCAGGAAGCACAAAAGACCTTGTCGTCAGGATTCTTGACCTGCGAGACACGCATCAAATGGCTGCCGCAGCTCGGGCAGGCAACCGGGAGGCGGAAGTTTTCAGAAAGTCCGGACATTGCTTATTTGCTCCATGTAATCGCGGGCGACGCCCACGGCAAACGGATCGTGACGCCCACTTGGGCCTGTTGACGTTTCATAGCGGAGATATTGGCAGGACAGGACCAAGCTCGCAGAATAAAGGTTTTTACGCCAACAGACTGCGAGCCTGCCATGCCCCGACAAATGCTCACGTCTGAACACTGGTCGCAGCTAAAAGCTACTCTGCTTCAACAAGATATCTATGACAAGGGCAACCTGCGAACCACTGCGGAAGGCATCCTTTACCGAATGCGCACCGGCTGCCAGTGGGGGCTCTGCCAGAGGCGTTGGGACCGGGACGGAAGGCAGTGCCGTCACCCTGCCAATGACGCCACCTCCCACCATCAAAAAACCACTCATACCGACCTTTAAATTGATAAGCTTCAGGAAATAAACAAGGACGACAGCGATTATGCCAAGAGGCCAAGGGTTGAAAATAAAATAGCTGCACTGCTTTCAAAAAACTGCCAGAGGATGCGTTAGATGACCCCCAAGGTGACCCACCGAGCAAGCGCTGCACTCAAGAACTTGTTTATTGGTGATGCGTTAGCCATGCCCGTACACTGGTTCTATAACGCCCACGACATTGACCGTGCCTTCCCAGAGGGCATCACCACCTTCGAAGCGCCACCTGCGTTTCACCCTTCCTCCATCATGTCGATGCACTCTACCCGTGGCGGCGGCCGCAAGCGCTCCGGCAGCCCGCAACCAGAGATTGTCGGCGACGTCATTCTGAAAGGGAAACAAGGCTACTGGAATCGCCCGAATATCCACTATCATCAGGGCATGCAACCCGGTGATAACACTTTAAATGCCCACTGTGCTTTAACGCTGATGAACAGCATGACAGCGCCCGATCAGCATTATGATAGCGATACCTTTCTGAAGGCCTACATCGAGCTGATGACCGCAGAAACGCCCGCTCATCCAGATACCTACGCTGAATCCTACCATCGCGGTTTTTTTGCCAACCTGAAAAAAGGCTTACCGCCCAAGCAGTGTGGCGCCGTAACCCACGACACACCCTCCATTGGTGGCCTGGTAACCATTGCGCCGCTTGCAATAGGGGAACGCCTGAAGGGCACTTCATTGGCGGATACCCGCAATATTTGTCGCCAGCACCTGGCCCTGACCCACCCGGACACCTTCCTGGCGGACATATGTGATGCCTATGTGGAGCTGATCGACAACTTGCTGTTCAGGGACAATGACGACCAAGTAGAGGAGACACTGCTTAAAGCAAGTCGCAGCCTGGCAAAGCGGGAGCTGACACAGCTAGTTAAAAGTGAGTATACCGAGCGGGAGGTAATTGGCGGAGTACTATCGACGGCTTGCTATATCACGGATGCCTGGCCAGCCGTGCTTTACCTGGCGTGCAAACACCACGATAATCCGATGAAAGCTTTGCAAATCAATGCTGAAGTGGGCGGTGACAACGTTCACCGAGGGGCCGTACTGGGCGTCTTACTGGGGTTGATCAACGCAGAAGCCGCTGACGAAGACCTGTTTGCCCGGTTAACCGAACAGGCGTCGATTAACCGGGCTATTGAGTGCCTGATGGGCTAGAAGCCAATCAGACTCTTTAAGAGCGACGTTCCCACAGTGTCACTTCCGAGAGGCTATGCTGATATTTATGCATGGTCTCTCGGATAATAAAAGGCACCTTCTCAGGCTCACTAATCATCCGAAAGTGAGGTTCAAGCAGTTCCTTCAAGCCATCCAGAGTGGTGAAGCTCTCCCCGTCTCGCTTGAAGCCACCAATCCACTCTTCCTTGGGCGTGTACTCTTCCAGCCAGGTATAGGGCGAGGCAATCATCAGAATCCCCCCAGCATTGATGCGCTCATGGACGGTCTGCAAAAACTGCGAGGGTTTGTACAAACGGTCAATCAGGTTGGCCGCCAGTACCAGGTCATAGTGATTGAACTGCGGCTTAAGGTTACAGGCATCGCCCTGTTGGAAGCTGACGCGCTCGGCGGAATCCTCCAGCCCCAGGCTCGCCAGGGTTCGCTCCTGATAGCTGACAAGCTCTCCTTCTTCTACGCGGGTATAGCGCAGCACCTTCTGCTCGGCCATTTCCACGCCCTGACGAATAAAATTGGCCGAGAAATCCACACCGTCAACGTGTTCGAACTCACGAGCCAGCTCGAAACTGGAGCGCCCGCTGGCACAGCCCAAATCCAGCGCACGGGTTTTCTGGCGGCCCGCCATGCTGGCCAGTGCCGTTTTCGCCAACGCCTGGGGGAAATTAGCCACTCCGAACCACTCATCGCCATAATGGAATTCAGCGTACTCGGCCATGCGGGCGTCGCTTTCATAGTAGGTGCTGGGCATCTTGACTTCAGCATCCGATACCACATAGCGAAAACCTGCGTGCTGAAAAAAGTGGCGTCGGAACGCATACCGGGCGCTAAGTCGCGTTTCGTTGCCACAGGAAATCCAGGAACCACCCTTGATCAGGTTATGCTGATTGTCAAAGGTCGGGGTGGTGAAATCATCGTAAAGCGGATGGACATCAAAGCCCGGGAACGGATAGGTCGGCGTTTCGATCCACTGCCAAACATTGCCCACCACATCAAACCACTGACCGTGTTGGAAGCGGGTCACCGGGCAGGGAGATGCGCCGTGATCCAGATGCAGGTTGGCATTGGCAGGCGTGTCGCTTTCAAGCTCACAAACCCCGGCTTCCTTCGCCAGGCGATGCCACTCATCTTCGGTTGGCATGCGAACCGGCTGGCCAATCTGCGCACTCTTCCAGTTACAGAACGCCTTGGCCTCGTGGAAATTGACCTCCACCGGCCAATTCCAGGGCATTTCCACTTCTTCGGTCATCAGGCGCAGAAACCACTCGTTTTTCCACACCCAGAAGGTCGGCTGCTTGGCCTCGGCAAAATTGCGCCAGCCCAGCCCCTCTTCTGACCAGAGTTCATCGTCCAGGTAGCCACCGGCTTCCACAAATTCAAGAAACTCATGGTTGCTGACCAGAAATTGGCTGGCCTTGAATTCGTCTACCTCAGCCTTATGATGACCGTACTCGTTATCCCAACCGTAGAACGGATCATCAAAGGATTTGCCTAAGGTGACGTCTCCCCCTGGCACCGTAATCAAGCTGTTTTCCGGCGGCTCTCCACTGATGCGCACCGGCTCCCATTCTTTCTGGGGCGTCACCAGGTGGAGCAGCTGCTGACGGATCAATACCGACGAGGTCTCCAAGTGAATCCGCTCGTGCTCAATTCCCATCACAATCGGCCAGAAGGGACTGTCCCAACTAATCGGCAACGTTAGCGGCAACTCGCGGATCAGCTTCAACACGGCAGCGCGAACCTTGTCACGGTATGCCATTACCTCATCGACAGACGGCCATTCGTAGTGATCATCGTTTAGGTCATCCCAGCTCATTTCATCCACGCCGACGGCAAAAATGGATTCCATACGGGGATCAATTCGGCTTGGCAGTAGCTTCGCCAACACCAGTTTGTTGACATAAAAGGTTGCCGGATGGCCAAGATAAAAAATTAACGGATGTCGCAGGGGAATTGACTTTCTAATGTAGGATTCTTCGCTGGCCAAGGTGGTAAACAGTGACTCGTAGCGGTCAAACGTAGCGGTAAAACAGGCCTCAATTTCGCGACGGGTCACTTCCACATCGTTGTCACCGAGCATGACGGTACGTGGAAAGAGTTTAGCTGCATCCGATGGCTGCTGCTTAGGGGTGGACATTATCGGAATCATCTTGAGGACACCTTTGAGAGTTGTTCATAACTTGTACAAAAATTTACCACAGGTTGTACAAGAAAGCTTTAGAACCCTCAAATTTTTCTCAAAGCGGTAGTTAGCCAAAGACTATTGGTGCAATAAACCTTTGATATGTAAGACAAAAAACCCGATTTTCATGCTTCTCCAGTGCCCCAGCCAGTTGCAGCATGAGCTTTTCATCACCTGTCAGTCGGCTGTCAGTATGTCGGTGAACAACGAGCAAGCAAGTCTGCCTATAGCATGGAACCTTTAGGGTCTGTTGATGTTGCATCGCTAACCGCGTTGCCGCATCAAAAATGCGCCAGGCCTGGAGCGTGACTGCTTCAAGGTCAGCTTGCCAAGCGTACGGCTCACGTCCCGTTATCGCCCGTCCCAGCGGGCTCGAGATCCAGCGGCCCGCAGATGCGGTTGCGCCCCTCATGTTTGGCCCGATAAAGAGCTCGGTCGGCAGCGCCCAAGGTGCTATCCAGGTTGCCATCCGGCGCGAGAATCGCCAGCCCCAGGCTGACCGTGAAATGAATGATCGTCCCATCGACATCCAAGTCGATCTCCTCGACCGCCTCGCGCAGGCGCTCGAAAACGGCCCAGGCCTCGCTGGGGGCGGTGTCCACCAGCAGCACCGCAAACTCCTCTCCGCCGATGCGAGCGAACAAGTCATAGGGACGAAGACACTCACGGCAGGTAGCCGCGAAGGTCTCCAACGCGAGATCGCCCGCCGCATGGCCATGGGTATCGTTGAGTACCTTGAAATGGTCAATATCCAGCATCGCCAGAGGCAAAGCCTGGCCGTGCCGCAGGGCACGAGCCTGGACCATCGCCACCTGCTCAAAGAAGGCACGCCGGTTCATCGCGCCAGTCAGCATATCGGTGCTGACCAGCCGGCGGACCTTGAACTCCTCTTCCTTGCGTTCGGTCACATCGATCAGCAGGCCGTCCCAGAGGGTACTGCCATCGCGACGTCGCTGAGGTCTGGCGCGGGCTTCCACCCAGCGCACGCCATCCGGCAAGTCGAGGCGAATTTCCAACTGGCAATCGTCCTGACTCACCAGCGACTGGGCCAGGGTCATCTCGAGCCAACGTCGATCTTCCTCCACGATCAGGCCGAGCAGACGTTCGGTGTCATCCATGACCTCCGCAGGCGTCAATGCTGTCAGGGCCATGAGCCCTTCGCTGGCGTAGAGCAACTCTGGCCGCCCGGCCGCATCCTGTCGCATGCGAAACACCACTCCGGGCAGGCGCGAAATGGTATCGCCGAGCCTGGCCAGAAGCTGGCGGTCGTGGAGCTCGCGCTCGCGCATGCCGGTAACGTCGTACTGGATCACCAGCAGCCTTCGTGGGCCGCTCGGCGGCTCATCCAGGAGTTGGATCATGGTGGTCTGATGACGCAGGGAGCCGTCGGCGCTCCGGCAGAGCAACACGCCTCGCCAGGGCTGGCGGGTCGTCAGGCAATGTTCCAGAGCGAGAGCGAAACCGCCATGCAGAGGGGTGGCATCCAGCGTCACTGCGCGGCGGCCAAGGATCTGGTCAGGAGAGTGGCCCGCATACCGTTCGAAGTCGGGATTGACCTCCAGCACCACTCCTTGCTCGTCGAGCAACATGACCGACCCGGGATAGCGAGCTAGCAACAGATTACCCAGGCCGGGAGCAGCACGCTGCTTTCCGGCCAACCAGTGATGCCATGCCCGCCTGACTCTCTCCATGCTCACGTCACGACACTCCCTGCGCCCAGTGAACAGCCCTCTCCGGACCCCAACTCCACACTACCCCAGAATTCACCATGGGGCACCCGGGGGAGTCACCAGAGCCGCTCCGGCCCAGGGGTTGGCAGCAGTCCGAGCTTGCCCGCCACGTCGTCAATATCCTAGCCACAGCGGCCGGACGGGCGCTCCAAGGCCTCGAAGCGACCTTGGAGGATCAGCGCGCCAGGCGCTGGCTCAGCCAGTGGCCGATATCCGATACCTGCTGGGGACAGACGGCATGCGCCATGGGGTACTGCCGATAGTGGGCCGGATAGCCCAGCGACTTGACTCGATCGAAGCCTGCACGCCCCAGCGACTCGGGCACCACCGGATCGAAGCTGCCGTGGTGCACCTCGACGGGCAGCTCGCGATTAGCCTCGGCAAGCGCGATGCTTTGCGCGGTCGCGAAATAGGTGGAGAGCGCCAGCAGGCCACCCAGAGGCGCCTCGAAAGAGAGTGCCGCCTGGTAGGCCACTGCCCCACCCTGGGAGAAGCCAGCCAGGATGATTCGCCGACTGTCGATGCCGTGCCCCATCTGCTCGCGGACCAGGGCCTGGATACGCTCAGCCGAGGCCATCAGCTGAGTCTCGTCGACGCGGCGATCCAGGCTCATCTCGAGGATATCGTACCAGGCAGGCATCACCATGCCGCCGTTGATGGTCACCGGCAGGCGCGGCGCATGAGGCAAGATGAAACGTACGCTGGCGTTCGCCGGCAGGGGGAGTGCCGGCACCAGGGGCTCGAAGTCGCTGCCGTCGGCGCCGAGGCCGTGAAGAATAAACACGCAGGCGTCGGCGGGCTTGGCGCCCTTTGGATCGATGATCAGCTCACCGGGTTGGTTCATGGTTAAGGTTTCCGTTAGTCGGGGAAATCAGACTCGACACCCTACCGCAAAGCCCCAGCGCCGGCGAGGCGCCAGGCCCGTCAGAAGGGACATACCATCGTAATCAGCGTTAGTGTCACACCGAGGTCAGTTGCGCTGCAAAGACGCGCATCGCCATTACCGGCGTGTTGTCGGAAATCGCACGCACACAAAAAGACCCGCACATGGCGGGTCCTTTTAGACTCTCGAGAGAATCACATCAAGGTCGAATGGCGTTTAGCCAATGACCTGAATGTTGGAAGCCTGGAGGCCTTTCTTGCCCTGAGTGACGTCGAAGGAAACCTTCTGGCCGTCTTGCAGGGACTTGAAGCCTTCAGCCTTGATCTCAGAGAAATGAGCGAACAGGTCGTCGCCGTTATCATCCGGAGAAATGAAGCCAAAGCCCTTGGTGTCGTTAAACCACTTGACGGTACCGGTAGCCATTATCGAATTCCTCTAATAGCGTTGTGATGTGCCGGGAAATACCCGAGTTACAGTGGGTAGAACAAGAAACTTTTCACCGGGAGATCGATGCTATGAGCGTTTCGATGACCACTTGCGATGTTCGACTTGCTAACCAACTGCACATAGCTTGCCCACTTCTCTGAGGAAGGTCAAACACTATTTGCCACGGGCAACAGCAGGGTCAAACCCCAGTCAGGATCCAACTTGCCGCCTTCTCGGCGATCATCAGCGTCGGCGAGTTGGTGTTACCGCTGGTGATGGTAGGCATCACGCTGGCATCCACCACCCGCAGCCCCGCTACCCCACGGACCCTCAGGCGGGAGTCCACCACCGCCAAGGAATCGTCTTCGCGCCCCATTTTCGCCGTGCCCACCGGGTGAAAGATGGTGGTGCCGATATCGCCGGCGAGGCGCACCAGGTCATCATCGCTCTGGTACTGCACTCCGGGCTTGACCTCCTCCGGCGAGTACCGAGCGAAGGCGGGCTGTTCGGCGATGCGCCGGGTGACCCGCAGTGAATCCGCGGCCACCTTGCGATCCTCCGGCGTGCTCAAGTAGTTGGGCGCAATGGCCGGGGGCTGGCGCGGGTCGCGGCTCTTGATGCGAACCGTGCCGCGGCTGGTCGGGTTGAGATTGCACACGCTCGCGGTGATCGCTGGGAAGTCATGCAGGGGCTGCCCGAAGGCCTCCAGGCTCAGCGGCTGGACGTGATACTCGATGTTGGGATGCAGGTACTCGTCGCTGCTGCGGGTAAAGGCGCACAGCTGTGAAGGGGCCATGCTCATGGGACCGGAGCGCTTGAGGGCATACTCCAGTCCGATCTTCGCCTTGCCGACCAGAGAACTGGCCATGGTGTTCAGGGTCTTCGCCCCGCTCACGCGATACACCGAGCGAATCTGCAGGTGATCCTGCAGATTCTCGCCTACCCCGGGCAGGTCTACCGCCACCGGGATATCGTGCTCGCCGAGCAGATCCGCCGGGCCGATGCCGGAGAGCTGCAGCAGCTGCGGCGAGCCGATCGCTCCGGCACACAGGATGACCTCGCGTGCCGCCAGGGCCACTGTCTCCTTGCCGCCGCGCTCTACGCGCACACCGGTACAGCGCGGCTCGCCGCCCTCGCCGACTCGTTCCAGCTCGAGACCCAGCACCTGGCTGGAGTGCCACAGGGTGAGGCTGTCGCGTTTCTCGGAACCGCGCAGGAAGGCCTTCGAAGTATTCCAGCGCCAGCCCGATCGCTGGTTGACCTCGAAGTAGTCGACCCCCTCGTTATCGCCACGATTGAAGTCCCGGGTGCGCGGGATGCCGGCCTCCACGGCCGCGGTGGCGAAATCGTCGAGCACCTCCCAACTGAGGCGCTGCTTCTCTACTCGCCATTCGCCGCCGTGACCGTGAAAGTCGCGGTGACTGGCATCCGCATCACCGCCGTCATCCAGGCGATGGTGGTCCTCGTGCTTGACGAAGTCGGGCAGGCAGTTGTCCCAGCGCCAGGCGTCGTCGCCGGTGAGCTCCGCCCAGCCGTCATAGTCGCGGGCCTGGCCGCGGATATAGAGCATCCCGTTGATGCTCGAACAGCCACCCAGGGTCTTGCCACGGGGATAAATCAGCGAGCGGCCGTTGAGCCCGGGGTCAGACTCGGTGCGAAAGCACCAGTCGGTTCGCGGATTGTTGATGCAGTACAGATAGCCCACCGGGATGTGAATCCAGTGGTAGTTATCGCGGCCGCCCGCCTCGATCAACAGCACCCGGTTGGCCGGGTCGGCGCTGAGACGGTTGGCCAATAGGCAGCCGGCGGTGCCGGCGCCTACCACGATATAGTCGAATTCTTGCTTGTCTTGGGATGGTTCTGCCATGACGCGCCCTCGCTTAGGCAATGGGTAGCCAATCTTACTTGTGAGTCGGCATGACAAACTCGGAGCCGGCTTGGATATAGTCGGACCAGCGCTGCATGATCGACTTCTGCTTGGTGTAGAAGCGTCCCCCTTCCTCTCCATAGGAGTGGGTGTCGCCGAACAGCGAGCGCTTCCATCCGCCAAAGCCGTGCCAGGCCATGGTGTAGATGGTCATCTGCGGGGTGACGTGGTCGAACAAGGTACTGCCCATCCAGAAGCCTTCTGCGCAGCCCTCGCCGGTGCCGGAAGCATCGAAGTCGCGACCGTCGACCACCATTTCGGTGGCGCAAAGAGTAGCCTCACCGCGACTCGAATCAATTGAGTAATTCATAACCTAAATATAAGCTCAGCTAATATCACCCATGCACCGAGGAAGCCCGCATGCAGGACCTCCAGACGCTGCGAGCCTTCATCACGGTGGCCCGGGAAGGCAGCGTCTCGCGCGCCGCCGAGCGCCTGCACCTGACCCAGCCGGCGGTGAGCCTGAAGCTCAAGCAATTCCAGACGAGTCTCGGGCTTACGCTGTTCCAGCGCCACCCCAAGGGACTCTCGCTGACTGATGACGGCCGGGCACTGCTGCCGGCCGCCGAGAAAGCCCTGGCGGCGGTGGCCGCCTTCGACCAGAGCGCCCAAGCCCTGCACAGCACCCTGCGCGGCCGGCTGAAGATCGGCACCATCGTCGACCCGGAGTTCATACGCCTGGGGGCGTTTCTACGCCGCCTGGTGGAACGCGCCCCACAGCTCGAGACCGAGCTGCGCCACGGCATGAGCGGAAGCGTGCTGGAACGCGTTCGCCGCGAAGAGCTGGACGTGGGCTTCTTCCTGGCTCCGCCCGGCGAGGGCCCCGGTGGAGATGCCGCGGAGGTGGCCCACCGCGAACTGACCCACTTTCACTACCATGTCATCGCTCCGGCGGGCTGGGGGAGCCGGCTGGCGAAGACCGACTGGCCGAGCCTGGCCGCCCTGCCGTGGATCGTCACGCCGAAGGATTCCGTTCATCACAGACTGCTGCACGGTGCCCTCGACCCACTGGGCCTCACCCCCAACGGAGTCGCCCAGGTGGACCAGGAGGCGTGCATGCTCGATCTAGTGCGTGCCGGCGTGGGCCTCAGCCTGGCCCGAGACGCTCTGGCCATGGCCGAGCGCCAGGAGCGCGGGCTGGTAGTGGCCGAGGGAACGCGGCTGCCCTGCGCGCTCAGCTTCATCTGGCGGCGCGATCGCGGGGAAGAGGCGGTGATCGCCGAAGCATTGGAAGTGCTCAGCAGCGTCTGGGGAACGCTGCCTTGATGACCATGAAACTCAAAAAAATGAGGCGCTGATGGCCGAACTCTCGATCTTCCAACTGGTCCTGGTCGGGCTGGTCTTTGTCTGGAGCGGCTTCGTGCGCACCAGCCTGGGGTTCGGTGGCGCCGTGCTGTCGCTGCCCTTTCTGCTGCTGTTGCACGACGAACCGCTGGTGTTCCTGCCGATCATCGCCATTCATCTGATGATCTTCTCGAGCTGGATCGCCTGGCGCGGACATCGCCAGCTGGTGGCCGAGAACGGCGGTCATCCGCCGACCGAGAGCAACATCGACTGGGTCTATCTGCTCAGATCGATGAAGGTGATGATCATCCCAAAGCTGATCGGAGTAGTGGGGCTGCTGACCCTGCCGGGCAATGTCCTGACCAACATCATCTTCGTGATCGTGATGGTCTATGCGATCGGCTACGTGCTCGACAAGCCCTTTCGCAGCCGCAATCGATGGGTAGATGCGCTGTTGCTGGCACTGGGCGGCTACGTCAGCGGCACCTCGCTGATCGGTGCCCCACTGATCGTTGCGGTGTTTGCCACCCACGTGGCCGCCCACCAGCTGCGCGATACGCTCTTCGTGCTGTGGTTCATCCTGGTACTGATCAAGATGGTCTCCTTCGTGATCGCCGGCGTCGACCTGCAGCTCATCCACCAGCTGTGGCTGCTGCCCTGCGCGCTGGTCGGCCACCTGCTGGGCGAGCGCGCCCACCAGCACATGCTCGCCAGCCAAACGAACCTCTACTTCCGGGTACTCGGTGGAGTTCTCATCCTGGTCAGCGTGGTAGGGCTGTTCAGCTCGGCGGGCTGAACAGCCGTCATGCGCTCAGCCCTGGCGGCCCGCGCCTTCCTCGGCTTCATCGGCACAACAGCCCTGGCTCTCCAGTTGGATGGTGGCATGATCCAGACCGTAGTGCTCCGCCAGCAGGGTACGGATCGCCAGCAGCGCGGCCTCACGATCCTCGTTTTCGTTGATGGCCGCATGCAGCGAGACCAGATGGCGTCCCGGCGTCAGCGACCAGACATGCACATGATGCACGTTGCAGACGGCCTCGAGCCGCTCGGGGATCTCGCGGCGTAGCGTCGTCGCATCCAGCCCCTTTGGGGCTCCCTCCAGCAGGATATGGCCGGACTCGCGGGTCAGCTTCCAGGCGCTGCGCAGGATCAGCATCGCCACCAGCACCGAAAGGAGCGGGTCGATAGGCATCCAGCCGGTGGCGAGGATCACCAGGGCCGCAACGATGGCTGCCACCGAACCGAGCAGGTCGCCCAGCACGTGAAGCGCCGCACCGCGAATGTTGAGGTTGTCACGATCACCGCCGTGGAGAATAGCGAACACCACGACATTGACCACCAGACCCAGGGTGGCGATCACCAGCATGGGGGTACCCATGACCTCCATCGGGGATAAAAACCGGCGAATCGCCTCGATGGCGATCCACACCACGATGGCGATCAGCGTCAGTCCGTTGACGAATGCCGCGAGAGTCTGCACCCGGTGGTAGCCATAACTGCGCTTTTCATCGGCCGGCCGGCGGCTGATCCAGGCGGCGAACCAGGCCAACCCCAGGGCGGCGGTATCGGTGAGCATGTGGCCGGCATCGGCCAGCAGTGCCAGCGAGCCGGATATGATGCCGCCCACCACTTCGGCGACCATGAAGCCGCCGGTAAGCAGGATCGCCCAGAAGAGTCGCCGTTGGCTGTCGTATCCGGTGGGAAGCGAATGATCGTGATCGTGAGCCATGGGCCCTCCTTTGTAGACCCATATCATAACGCAGCGGTTAGACGCCCTTCACGCTTCGCGCGGTTTCCCTGCGGCGCTTGACCTCGTAGGCCACGGCCAGCACCACCGTGACGAGTATCAGGATCAGCCCCAGCGCATTGACCGCCGGCGTGAGACCGGTGCGCACCTTGGAGGCGATATAAACCGTCAGGGTGGTGTCATAGCCCACCACGAATAGCGTGGTGTTGTAGTTTTCGAAGGACTGCAGGAAAGCGATCACCGCCGCCGAGTAGATCGCCGGCTTAAGGTAGGGCAGCAGGATGCGCCGGAACATCTGCCACTGGCTGGCGCCGAGGTCCAGGGCGGCGCGTTCCATGGTGCGATCGAAGCGCTGCAGCCGCGCGGTGACCATCAGCATCACATAGGCGGCGATGAAAGTGGCTTGGCCGAGCACGGTGAGGAAGATCCCCCCGCTGACGCCAAGCTGACGCCAGAAGATCAGCGTCGAGATGCCGATGATGACGCCCGGTGTGAGCAGCGGCGAAAGGATCAGCGCGTAGAGGAAGGGCTTGGCACGGCTCGAGACAGTATTGAGAAACAGCGCCGTGGCGATGCCGATGGGCACGGCCAGGCAGAGCACCCCGACGGCGACGATGGCGCTGTTGGCCAGGGCCTGCCACATACCGCTGTCAGCGGCGAGCTCGCCGAACCACTTCAGCGTGGTGCCGTCCCACGGGGTTACCGTAGGAAAACGGCTGTCGTTGAAGGTGGCCGCCGCCATGACCAAAAGCGGCAGGAAAAGGTAGAGGAAGAACACCACCACATAGAAACGCAGGCCGAAGGCCATCAGGCGTTGGGAGGTCATTTGGCCCAGTTCCTCATTTGGCAATGTCTCCCAGCCCAACCTTGAAGATCTTCATGACCAGCGACATGAAACCAATACATAGCACCAGCAGCAGGAAGGCGTAGGCCGCGCCCTGGTTCCAGTTGCCGCCCTCGAAGAACCAGTTGTAGATGATCTGGGTGAACCAGCGGCTGCCCGGCGAGCCGAGCAGAGACGGTACCGCATAGCTGCCCGCCGCGAGCATGAAGGTCATGATGCAGCCGGTGGCGATGCCGGGTTTGGCGTGGGGAATGACGATGCGCCAGTGGGTGCGGATCGTCCCCGCCCCCAGGTCCCGAGCCGCGCGCACCTGGTTATCGTCGAGGCTTTCGATAGCGTTGTAGACGGGAAACACCATAAACAGGATATAGGCATAGACCATACCGATCAGCACACCGCCATCGCCGCTGAGAAAGCGGATCGGTCGGTCGATCAAGCCCAGCATCATCAGCACCTCGTTCAACGGGCCGCTAAACGACAGGATGATGAACCAGGAGTAGGTGCGCAGGATCTCGTTGATCCAAAAAGGGATGATCAGCAAGAGGATGCACAGCGCCGCCTGGCGCGGTGTCGCCACCTTGGCCAGGTACCAGCCCAGCGGATAGCTCACCGCCAGGGTCAGCAGGGTCACCAGCACGCTGGACCAGAGAGTCTTGAAGAAGATCGAGCGGTGGATGTCGTTGGCGAACAGGGTGGCGTAGTTGGCCAGGGTCCAGCCGTCCTCCGGCCCGCCCTGCTGTGCCGGCAGGAGGTTGGGACGCAGCGAGTAGTCGATCATCTGCAGCTGCGGCAGGGTGACCATAAGAATCAGCCAGAAGCCCAGCAGGCTGAGAATCGCCACCGCTAGCGGGCCGCCAAAGCGCTCACGCAGTTGCCTAAGCATGAGAGTCTCCGGCCCGCTTGGTGCGTTGCTCGGTTTCCACCATCTCGCCGGTCGCCTCATCTACCATGGGGCTGCCGTCGTCAGGCAGTACCACGGCATCCGCCGGGTCATAGCCGAACGCCATCCGCTGCCCCACGGCCAGGGCATCCGTATATTGCCGGGACACTTCGTGGCCCAGTTGCACGCGCAGCAGCTCGCCGAAGGCCTCAAGTCGCGTCTCCAGCATCACCCAGGCGCCCTCGAAATGGACCGCCTCGATGGTCGCCTGAAAGCGTGGCCCAGAGACGTCCTCGCCGACGGGCCTCAGATGCTCGGGGCGCACGAAGAGCACCGCGCTATCTCCGTTGTGAAGCCGGGGCTCCCCCACCGCTCGGCCCGCCAATTCGCCCAGGGACCCGGCGTCCAGCCGTACCCGCTCGCCCTCGGCGTCGATCACCGTCGCCCGGATCCGGTTGTTCTCACCAACGAAGGCCGCCACGAAGCCGGTAGCCGGCGAGCGGTAGAGCGTCATGGGATCGGCCACCTGCTGGATGCGTCCCGCCGACATCACCGCTACCCGGTCGGACATGGTCAGCGCTTCGCCCTGGTCGTGGGTGATGTAGATGAAGGTGATGCCGGTCTTGCGCTGAATCGCCTTAAGCTCGGCGCGCATGTGCTGTCGCAGTTTGAGGTCCAGGGCCGAGAGCGGCTCGTCGAGCAAGAGCACCCGCGGCTCCACGGCCAGGGCCCGGGCGATAGCCACCCGCTGCTTCTGGCCGCCGGAGAGCTCGGTGACCATCTTGGGTCCGCTGCCTTCAAGGGCTACTAATGCCAGTAATCGCTCGGACGCCTCGCGGCGGGTGCGTTTATCGACCCCGCGCACCTCCAGGCCGAACTCGATGTTCTCGAACACCGTCATCAGCGGGAAGAGTGCCAGGTTCTGGAAGATCATCGCCGTGGGTCGGCGGTTGACCGAGACCTTGCCCATGGCCTCACCGCCAATCAGCACCTGCCCCTCGCTCGGGGTCAAAAAGCCACTGATCATGTTGAGCAGAGTGGTCTTGCCGCAGCCGGAGGGGCCGAGGAAGCTAAAGAACTCCCCCGAGCCGATCGTAAGCGATGTCTTCTCGATGGCGGTGAAGTCGCCGAAGCGCATCACCACTTCCTCCAATCGGACACTGCCGTCCATGGCCACCTCGTTCGTCGTTTCCCGATCAAGCACTCAGATAGCGGTCCTGGTACTCGTTGCGCAGTGCCACGTACCAGGGCTCCTGGATCGGCCACCACCAGAGGTTGGCCAGGTCTTCATCGGTATAGGACTCGGTGAAGAAGTTGCGCGTGGCCTCGGGCAGCAGGTTGGTAGCGCCCTTGGAGGTGGAGTTGTAGCCGGTGGCCTCGACGAACATGGCGCCGGCCTCAGGCGTGTAGTACCAGTTGATCAGCTCATAGACGGCATCCGGATTCTGGGCGTTCTTGGGAATCACGAAGCCCTCCATCCACGCCAGGGCGCCTTCACGCGGCGCGCCATAGGCGATGTCCTCGCCTTCCTGCTGCAAACGGAAAGCGGTGCTGTCCCAGGTCTGGCCGATGATGGCGCCGTTGGTGCGGAAGGCGGCCTGGGCCTCGTTCTCGGTGTTCCAGAACTGTGCCAGCATGGACTTGTGCTTGACCGCCTCTTCGAGAATCACGTTGAAGTTGGCACGCATCGCCTCTTCGCTCTTGTAAGAGTCGAGCAGTGGAAACGGCAGGCGGCCTTCGCGCTCCAGCCACAGGCCGATACCCACCAATGCCGAGTGGCCGCGCACGGTGACACCCTGGCCATGATCCGGGTTCCACAGATCGGCATAGCTCAGGGTGGCGCGGTCCACGTCGGCGAAACGACGGTTCCAGGTGATCGCCTCCGTGCCCCAGTCACTGGGCGCGAAGTAGCGCTTGCCGTCTACCACACCGCCGGTCTCGGAGCCTTCGATGGCGCTGTCCAGGGCGCCGCTCCAATTGATCCGCGACTCGTCCAACGGCTGGATCAGGTTATAGTCGAGGTAGCCCGGCACGCGATCCACGGTGGGCATGATCACGTCAAAACCGCTGCCGTCACTAGCGCGCAGAGAATTCATCAGCTCGTCGTTGGTGCCATAGGGAGTAAAGGTTGCCTTGATCCCGGTCTTCTCGGTGAAGTCTGCCAGCATCCGGTCGTTGAAATAGCCCGCCCACGCATAGATGCGCAGCGTCTTCTCCTGAGCCAGCACCGTGTTGACGTAGAAGGACGGCACGCTGGCAACAGCCCCAGCGGCCAGGCTGCCTTTGAGGAAACGGCGGCGTGTGATCGACATGACGAACTCTCCATGATGAATAGGGCACGTTCTGTTATCGCTCAGTAACATGTCAACACCATGACTTCCCGATGACAATTCGGCGTTGACTCAATCAGCGTAGCACCATAAAGAAAAAGGCCCAGCCGCCATTTCAATGGCGGCAGAGGTTGCCGTGACGGGATCACATCAAGGCGACGCCGGTGACCCATGCATGCAGGTGAAAAGCGAAAACATAGTAGGCGACCAGGCCAACCACCACCGTGATGGCGGTTCGCGCCATGCTTGGAGTCTGCCTCGCGGGTGCCGGGCGGCGACGCGCGGAGCGGAAGTCGAACACCGCCCACAGCAGGAAAGCACCGAAGAAGACGATATCGCCCAGCCGGCCGTTGGCCAGCAGATGGGAGAAGGCCCAGATCTTCACGGCGATGATCATCGGATGGCCAAGTTTCACCTTGAGATGGTTGCCCGGCACATAGGCCGCCACCAGCAGGATGAAGGACGGAATCATCAGCAGCCACACCACATGCTGGAGCCACATTGGCGGGAACCACACCCAGGTGGGGTCGAGACGCATCTGACCATAGCCCCAGATCGCCAGCGCCAGGCCGATGATGGAGACCACCGAATAGGCCGCCTTCCAGGGCATCTCGCCCAGGCGCTTGATCTGGGCGCTTCGCCAGTCATCAGCGACGATGCGCACCGAGTGCACCCCCAGAACGATCAACAGGCCGAGAATCATCACGGTCATGGTATAGACTCCATCAGTAGAAGGTTGACAAGCCGCCAGCCTACCGCACCCGCATGACGGCGTCGCGCACCGCCCTTCGACTTTCGCCCTTCGACTTTCCCCAGCGC
>JAIVHL010000059.1 GCA_020201075.1 Halomonas sp.
CCCGCGCCGCGGAACCGGCCCGCGCCCTGGCGGCGCGCCTGCCCGGCGTGCGCTTCCAAGCCAAGGGGCTGCTCGCCACCGAGGCGATAGTCAGCCTGCCCTTCGCCGGCCGCTACCCGCTGGCGGTGACCGCCCATGTCTTCGAGTTCATCGACGACTCGGGCCGGGCCCGCTGGGCCCATGAGGTGCAGGAGGGGGAGCATTACCGGCTGTTAGTCACCACCGCCGGCGGCCTCTATCGCTACGACCTGGGGGACCGCGTCAAGGTCACGGGCCGACTCGGCGGCACGCCGACCCTGCGCTTCATGGGGCGTGCCGGCGGCATCAGCGACCTGTGCGGCGAAAAGCTCAGCGACGCCTTCGTCGAGACCGCCCTCCAGGCCCTGCTCGTGGGCCTCGAGGTGGAATTCGCCATGCTCGCCCCGGAGCGCGACGGCAGCGGCAGGCCGGGCTATGTGCTCTTCCTGGAGGCCGCTCGGATGCCGGGCGCCCTCGCCGAACGGCTCGAGACACGCCTCGCCGAAAACCCCCACTATGCCCAGGCTCGCTGGCTCGGCCAGTTGGCGCCGCTGGCGGTCGAGCCGGTGAAGGATGCCCAGCGGGCCTACCTCTGCGCGCCCGTCCATCGTGGTGGCCTGGGCGACGTCAAGCCGGCGGCGCTGGATGCCCGGGAGGGCTGGCGCCGGCAACTGAAAGGGACGCGCCGTGGAGTCTGACACGGCTCAGTGCTGCTTGACCCGCCAGATGCGCCAGGCCAGCACGCCGATGATACCCAGGCCCAGCGGAGCGAGGACGGCGGCGGCCACCGCCGGCACGATGGGCATCCCCAGAGCATCGAGGCTCTGCAGACCCAGTTTGAAGAGACTGAATAGATAGTAGCTGATCACGATGATCGACAGCCCCTCCACCGCCTTCTGGATCTTCAACTGGCTGCTGGTGCGCTCGTTGAGGCTGTGCAGGATCACGGAGTTCTGCTCCTCGATCTCCACCTGGGCACGGGTCCGCAGCAGGTCGTTGAGCCGCGCCACGCTCTCGGCCAGGTTCTGCTGGCGCTGGTGAATCGCCGCGCAGAAGTGCACCGTGGGCCGAAAGCGACGCAGGATGAAGGTGCCCAGGCGCGGGTTGTCGCCGACCCGGGTCTCGCGCAGTTCCTCGATGCGGGTGTAAACGATGCGCGCGTAGGCCTCGGTGGCGCTGAAGCGCTGGCGCGAGCGGGCACCGGAGCGCTCGAGCTGTGCGGAGAGCGTGGAGATCGCCGCCAGCAGCGGCCGGGAGTTGGCCGCATCGCTCTCGGTGTTGCGCTCCGAGAGCTCACCGAGCTCGAGCTCGTAGTCGCGCAGCTCGAGGCTCATCTCCTTGGCCAGCGGCAGCGCCAGCGAGGCCATCATGCGGTAGGTCTCGATCTCCAGCAGGCGCCGGGTCATGCGCCCCAGGCGGAAGGCATTGAGGCCGCGGTTGATCAGCAGCAACCGGTTGACGCCTGCCGCCGTGAGCCGAAAGTCGCTCCAGACGGTGGCATCATCGTTGCCCACGCTGGATCCGGCAGGATCGCGCAAGCCATAGCTTTCGGGGTCGCCGTCCCAGGAGGACTCGGCCTCCACCAGGATCAGGCTGGCATTGATCAGCGCCCGGCTGTGTTTGACGGCGATCTCCGCCAACAGCGGTGGCGGCGAGGGCCAGGGCTCGCCCCGGGCAGGCCTTGGCACCACCAACGTCAGCGTGAAGAACTCGGTGTGTCGTTCCCACTTGAGCGTCTGGTCGCCAAGCTCGAGGATCTCTTGGGCCGCCTCGAGATCCGGAGTCCTGCCGGTCACCTCGGCGACACGGTCGAGGATGTCCGCAGCGATGCCGTCAGCGTCCAGGAAGGCGTAGTGATGTAGGTGCGCCGGCTCCGCGAAGTAGATCGAGGGCCGGGCATGCAACTCGTTGTGCAATCGGGCGCGCTGGGGGTGCATGGCAAGGGCTCATATAAAGATGAGTCTTGAGGCTACGGCCACAGAGTGGGTAGGCCAACGGCCTGCGTCAATGCGCCTCACCCGGGTGTTCTAGAACCATCCCTTGCGTCGGAACAGCCAGACCAGTCCCACGCCGATGCTCATCATCAAACCCAGCACCACGAAATAGCCGTAGCGATGCTCGAGTTCAGGCATGTGCGCGAAGTTCATGCCGTAGATACCGGCGATGAAGGTCAACGGCACAAAGATAGCGGTGATTACCGTCAGGATGCGCATGGTGATGTTCAACTGATGGGAGGAGAGCGAGATATGGCCGTCCACCAGATCGCCGCAGATGTCGTAGTACATCTGGGTCAAAGTGAGAAGCCGCTCGAAGCGCTCATGGACATCGTTGATGGCGTGCAGCGTCTCGCTCTCATTGCGTGGCAGGTGGAAATAGTCGTAGGCGGTGAGCTCCTGGGTGATGCCCACATGGTAGTTGAACACCCGGCGCATCTTTACCAACCGCGAGCGGTAGCCAATCACCTGGCGCATCAGGGCATCGCTGCCGTTCTCCATTAGCGCATCCTCGAGATCGCTGAGCGCATTCTCGAACTCCAGCAGGCTGTCGAGGTAGTAGCCGGCGGAGTAGTACATGATCTTGAGCGCGACATGCTCCGGGGAGCGACGCAGCAGGTTGGTTCCCTCCTGGGCGAACAGGCGGTCGATGCTCTGTGCCAGGCCCGGATGCAGGGTGAGCAGGAAGCGCTCGCCGAGAAACAACGCCACCTGCTGAGGCACATAGTTGAGGTCGGCGTCGAAGGAGGAGATACCACGGTAGAGGATCAGGGTGTGTCCCTCGAACTCCTCAATCTTGGGCGGGTGACGCTCGCGATGGGCGTCGTCGATGGCCATGGGATGGCAGCCAAAGCTCTCGAGAAGCTCTCGCTCCCGAGCCATGGTCTCGCCCTGCAGGTCGATCCATAGGCGGCTGCCGGGCGATTCCTGCCAGCGGGCGATCAACTCCTCGCCCCCGGTTATGGCTTCGCCCTCGGCGTTCACCATCAGCGTGCGTATCATGCGTCGGTCATCCTTGCGTGGCAGGCTTGGGGCTTTAGCGCCCCATGACAGGCACTCTACGGCATGCCGGCCGAGGCTGCCCACCGCCACCGCCAATGCCATCCCTTCCGATTCCGTTCCGATTTCGACTCCGAGGAGCCTCCCATCAACGATTCTTCCAGAGGCCGCATCGCCGAGGTGTTTCGCGCCTTCCTGATGCTCGGACTGACCTCCTTCGGCGGCCCCATCGCCCATTTGGGCTACTTCCGCACCGAGTTCGTTACGCGCCGGGGCTGGCTCGACGAGCGTGCCTACGCGGACCTGGTCGCGCTGTGCCAGTTCCTGCCGGGACCGGCCAGCAGCCAGGTGGGCTTCGCCCTGGGCCTGATGCGCGCCGGGCCGGCGGGGGCCATGGCCGCCTGGAGCGCCTTTACCCTGCCCTCGGCGCTGCTGCTGGTGCTCTTCGCCCTGGGCGCGGCGAGCATCGAAGGGCCCCTGGGCAGCGGCCTGATCCAGGGCCTCAAGATCGTGGCGGTGGCCATCGTCGCCCATGCGGTGTGGGGCATGGCCAGGAACCTCTGCCCGGACCGAGCCCGCGCGACCATCGCCGTGGGGGCGGTGCTGCTGGTGGTCGGCGTGGGCGGCGCAATGGGCCAGGTCTCGGCCATCCTACTTGGTGGCCTGGCAGGGCTCTGGGCCTGCCGGAATGGCTCCGGCACCGGCGGGGACGTCCTGCATCTGCCGGTGTCACGCCGGGCGGGGCTGGTCTGCCTGGGAACCTTCGTTGCCCTGCTGGTCGGGCTGCCGCTGCTGGTCCTGACCGGGGCGGGCCCGGGCATCGCCCTGATCGACGCCTTCTATCGTGCCGGCGCCCTGGTGTTCGGCGGCGGCCACGTGGTGCTGCCGCTGCTCGAGGCCGAAATGGTGCAGAGCGGGCGCGTCGCCGCAGAGGACTTCCTGGCCGGCTACGGGGCGACCCAGGCGCTGCCGGGGCCACTGTTCACCTTCGCCGCCTACCTGGGCATGGTTGGCGCAGGGGGCGGCGTGGGCTTCGCGCTACTGGCGCTGGTGGCGATCTTCGTGCCGGGGCTGCTGTTGCTGCTGGCCGCTCTGCCTTTCTGGAACGCTCTGCGCTCCCGACCCGGCATCCAGGCTGGCCTGCGCGGCGCCAATGCCGCCGTGGTGGGCCTGCTCGGCGCGGCGCTCTACCACCCGGTATGGACCGGCGCCATTTTCGGCCCGGCGGAGTTCGCCCTGGCGCTGGTGGGCTTCGCCCTGCTGGCAGTGTGGAAGCTACCCCCATGGGTCACCGTGCTGGTGTGCGGCCTGGGCGGCATGGCGCTGGGACTCGGCGGCGTCTGAAGGCGACGCGACGCCGGACGGCGGAGGCTGCTAATCTAATCCCAGCTTCGCCCTCCAGGGCCAACGACAATCATCAAGGGAGGAGGTATCGATGAGTAAGCAGGTCTCTCGAATCATCGTCCCGGTGGACGGTTCAGCAACGGCCGCCGCGGCAGCCCGCCACGCTAGCCTGCTGGCCCGGCTGCTGGACGCCCCGCTGCAGCTGCTTCACGTGATGCCGCTCAACGCAGCGGAGCTTTGCGATATTCCCGCCAACCGCCAGGCCGAGGCCGATCATGACCGGGCGGTGCGCCTCGAGATCGCCGAGGTGGCCTTTGCCAAGGCCCGCGAGGCGATCGATCCCGAGCTCACCCCGGCCCCTAGCGAGGTGGTGCTGGAGGACAGCACCTTTATCCGCCACCCGGAGCGGGCCATCATCGCCCATGTCCGCAGTCAGCCCGCTTGCCTGCTGGTGCTCGGCGCGCGTCACCTGAGCGAGCTGGGCAAGTTCATGCAGGGTAGCGTCAGCAACGAGGTGGTGCATCGTGCGCGCTGCCCGGTGACTATCGTCCATGACGATGCGAGCCTGCAGGAGGCCTCAGGCATCGGTCAGGTGCTGCTGCCGGTAGACGGTTCGGCTCACTCCAACCAGGCGGCAGGCCTGGCCGGCGAGCTGGCGCGCAGTGCTGGAGTGCCGGTGGAACTGGTGTTCTGCCAGCCCGGCGGCCAGGCCAACGGCATTGATGACGAGGAAGAGAGTCAAGCCGAGCGGGTCTTTCGCCTGGGAAGAGAAGCCCTTGGCGAGATTCCGAAGGGCGTGGAAGAGGTGCTGCTCAGCGAGGAACGCTTCGCCGAGGCCATCGTCTCACGCGCCCGCCACCACCTGGCGGAGCGGCCGATGATCGTCATGGGCCGGCGCGGGCTGGGCAAATGGCGCGAGTCGTTGCTCGGCAGCGTCAGCCATCGCGTCATCGATCTGGCGCCCTGCCCGGTCACCGTGGTGGTCTGATTCCTCCTTCTTCCGGCCTCCACTTCCGGCCTCGCCTCAGGCGAGGCCGGTGATGTTTCCCTCTTCATCCAGCCCCATACCCAGCGCCGCAGGCTCCCGCGGAAGTCCGGGCAAGGTCATTAGCTTGCCACACACCGCCACCACGAAGCCGGCGCCAGCCGATAGCCGCAGCTCACGGACCCGCAGGCAATGCCCCTGGATCAGGCCACCGTCAGCCGGGTCGTCAGAAAAACTGTACTGGGTCCGAGCGATGCACACCGGCAACTGCCCATAGCCGGACCGCTCGAGGCGCTGCAGCATCTCCCGGGCCTCAGGCGAGAGCTCGATGCCGCTGGCCCCGTAGAGCCGGGTGGCTATCGTCTCCAGCGCCTTCTCGACCGAGGCGCCATCGGGATACAGCGGTGCCACTTCGGCGCTACCTGCCTCCAGCCGTTGCTGTAC
>JAIVHL010000187.1 GCA_020201075.1 Halomonas sp.
CAAGTGAAGATCGGGGTGAACTCGGCCAGGATCAGGGCCACCGTGCCGATGGCGATGACCAGCGGCAGCAAGCCGAAGAAGATATCGGCGACATTGAACAGGGCGATTTTCACGAGCCGACGCGGTCCGGGCGCTTTCTCCGCTCGAGCGACGGCCATACCCAGGCTGTAGCGAAGCAGGCTCTGATCCCCCGTTGGCTCCTCCTGGAGCTGACAGCCCACCGGCTCATAGTAGGTATTGGGTTTACGCGATAGCGGCGGAATGCGGGGGACGATCACTGCCGCCGCCAGTCCGGCGACGACCACCGTCAGATAGAAGGGGACGAACAGATGGTTGATGCCGATGAAGGTGGTCACCAGGATGGCAAAGGCGATGGAGACGATGGAGAAGTTGGTGGCGATGGCGGCCGCTTCACGGCAGTTGTAGTAGCCCTTTTCGTACTGTTGTGTGGTGATCAATACCCCTACCGTTCCCGAACCCATCCAGGAGGCGGTGGCATCGATGGCGCTGCGCCCTGGGAGCCCGAAGATCCAGCGGAAGGGGGTACGTAACAGGCTGCCGATGAACTCCATGAAACCGAAGTCGACCAGGAACGGCAGCAGGATGGCGGCAAAGAAGAAGAAAGTCAGCAGTACCGGCGCCAGGTCGTTGAGCATCACGCCACCGGTGAAGGCGGCGGTCACGAATGCCGGCCCAACCTGGAAGTAGGTCATCAAGGCAAAGAGTGCCCCCAGGGCGCGCATTACGACCCACACAGGCGACACGTCGAAGAGTTCGTTCAGCACTCCCTCACGCGCCCAGGCGGGATGGCTGAACTTGACCACCAGGGTCAGTATCACGGACAGACACAGGACGACCGTGGCAATGGCCGGCAGAGTGTCGCCCAGCAAGGCCTTGAGCCCATCGGCGGCGAACCCCATGCCGATATTGATGGTATCGCCTACCGAGAAAGGCACCAGGAAAAACAGCACGCCAAGCAGCGATGGCACGAGGAACTTAATCAGCCCATGCCGGGATAGCGGAGCCCCTTCCAGGGCGATGTCGTCGGCTTTATCGAGAGAGGAAGGCATATGGCACCTCTGGATGCATTATCGTTGTAAAAAAGGAGGAGCGGCCTCGCCCGAGGCCGATTCTGTCAATCGCGACGCTTGACGCCCGGCAGAATGCAGAGCATTTCGTAGAGCAGGGTAGCCCCGACAAGAGCGGTATTGCCGCTGCTATCGTAGGGGGGCGACACCTCAACCAGGTCGGCCCCCACCACGTTCAGGCCCCAGGCACCACGGACGATCTCCAGGGCTTGCTGGGAGGTCAAACCACCCATCTCGACGGTACCCGTGCCCGGTGCAATGGAGGGGTCGAGGCTATCGATATCGAAGGTGATATAGACCGGAGCGTCGCCCATCTGCTCGCGTACCTCGGCCATCAGCGGCTCGAGCGATTTGTACCAGCACGCTTCGGCGGTCACCACGCGAAAGCCCTGCTCACGGCACCAATCGAAGTCTTCGGCAGCGTAGCCGGTGCCGCGCAGACCAATCTGCACGACCTTGTTGGTGGCCAGCAGGCCCTCCTCCTGGGCGCGGCGGAAAGGCGTGCCATGGGCGATGGGCTCGCCGAACATATGGTCGTTGACGTCGGCATGGGCATCGATCTGGATCAGTCCCACCGGACCGTGCTTCTTGGCCATGGCACGCAGAATCGGCAACGTGATGGTGTGCTCGCCACCCAGGGTCAGCGGCTTGCAGTCGTGGCGCAGTACCTCATCGTAGAACTCGGTGATGCGCGCCACCGACTTGAGCAGGTTGAAGGTGTTGATCGGCACATCGCCGATATCCGCCACTTGCAGGCTATCGTAGGGCGCCGCCCGGGTGGCCATGTTGTAGGGGCGCAGCATGCGCGATTCATCACGAATCTGACGGGGCCCCAGACGCGTGCCGGGGCGGTTGGATGTGCCGATATCCATGGGGATGCCGATGAAGGCGGCATCGAGCCCCTCGGCCGTCGTCTGGGTTGGCAGCCGCATCATGGTGGCGGGGCCACCGAAGCGTGGCATCTCGTTACCACCGAGCGGTTGATTGAACTCACTCATGCACAGGTCCTCTTGTTTGTTGATCAGTGATGAAAGCGCCGAGCGTCTTGCATGCTTCTACTGCAGTAACTATGTCTGCAGGAACCATGCCAACCCGCCATGAGGGCCTGTTGCGGGACCTTGATTCATAAGTGGATCATTTCTGGCGCGATAATGATGCAATAATGAATCGTTGATGCATTCATGAATCAAAAGGCCGATCCCATGAGCACCATCGATAGCCTCATCCTCAAAACCATTGTCGACACCGCACACGACCACTTCTTCGTGGTCGATGCAGACGGCCAGGTTCGCCATGTGAGCCCCAGTGCTGCGGCGGTCTACGGCATGTCCTGCGAAGCACTCTGTGCGAGTACCGTTCAGCGCCTCGAGGCCGACGGCGTGCTCGATCCCTCGGTCAGCCTGGAGGTGATACGCAGCGGCAGACCGGTGCAACTGGTCCAGCGGACAGGCACTGGGCGCCGGGTCATCGCCCAGGCGCACCCGATCTTCGAGGAGGGAAAACTGGTCGCCGTGGTAAGCCGCTCCATGGACCTCACCGATCTCCAGTTGCTGCAGCAGGAATACGCCCTGCTCCAGCAGCGCTTCAGCGATCACCTGAAAAATAGCCAGGCTATCGAACGCGAAGATTCGACATTGGAGCACGAGCTCGACGAACTGGAGGTGAAGAGTCCGCTGATGCGAGAAATCGCCCTGTTGCTCCGACGCGTCGCCCCCACGGACGCGACCGTGATGATGCTCGGCGAATCCGGCGTCGGCAAGACCGCCTTCGCCCGTCAGTTACACCGCTGGAGTGCACGACGCGATGGCGCATTTATCGATATCAACTGTGCCGCCATCCCGGAGAACCTGTTCGAGGCCGAGATGTTCGGCTATCGCGCCGGCGCCTTCAGCGGTGCCGCGCCGGGCGGACGCATCGGGCTTATCGAACAGGCCGCCGGCGGCACCCTCTTTCTCGACGAGATCGGCGAGCTGCCCCTGGGGGTACAGACCAAGCTGCTTAAGGCCATTCAGGACGGTCACATCTCTCGCCTGGGCGACAACCAATCGCGTCGCGTCGACTTCCGCCTGGTGGTGGCCACCAATCAAGACCTCAACCGACGCGTGGAGGAAGGCAGCTTCCGCCTGGACCTTTACTATCGGCTGAATGTGATTCCAGTCACCCTGCCCCCGCTTCGCGAGCGCCGTGAGGACATACCCGGCCTGGTGGAGCGTCAGCTTCGGCGACTTAATCGTCGCTACGGACAAGAGAAACTGCTCGATCGGAGCAGCTGGCAATCGCTGATGAGCAAGGACTGGCCCGGCAACGTTCGGGAGCTGGAGAACTGGCTGGAACGGGCCTGGCTGTCCAGTGACGACATCATTCATGCAACGACATTCGCCTCAACGGGACCCGGGGCACCGCAAACACAAGAAGCGGCGCCCGTTGAAGCGCCTGAAGTACCCGCCATACAGCGCCCTTTGCGAGAGGGAGATGGCCTGAAGGACGCCTTGAACCGCACCGAGCACGCCATCCTGGCGGAACTCTGCGAGACGCTCTCCTCGACCTATGCCATCGCCGATCGGCTCGGCATCAGCCAGCCCAGCGTGGTAAGAAAGCTCAAGCAGCATGAGCTGCGTATCCAGCGATGAACCGGAAAAATGCCCTTCTTCACCCTGCCTCGAAACGATTACGCCCCGCGGCCTCGACACCCTAACTCGTCGCCGCTCTGACGAGCCGCATGGTCACTGCACCGAACCACCTCGCCAACCACCCGCGCGACCGGCGTGAGCATGTCATCGCTTCCTTCGCATTAGCCTGGGCTGTACCTTGGGTATCTTCGAATCGCAATGACAGGATGATCGCCCCCATGCCGACGAGACACCCCACGCTCCCCGACCCTCGCATCTGGCGGTTTGCCCTTGTGATGATGATGGCGATGCTGTTGACGGGTTGCGGCGTCAACAACATCCCTACCTACGACGAACAGGTGAAGTCGTCGTGGGCACAGGTGGAGAACCAGTACCAGCGACGCGCTGACCTGGTGCCCAATCTGGTCGAGACGGTCAAGGGGTTTGCCCGGCAGGAGCAGGAGACGCTCACCGCCGTGGTGGAGGCGCGGTCCAAGGCCACGTCCATCCAGATCGACGCCGAGTCGCTGGACGACCCGGAAAAGATGCGCCAATTCGAGCAGGCCCAGCAACAACTTACCGGGGCACTGAGCCGCTTGATGGCGGTGTCTGAGCGCTATCCGGACCTGAAGTCCAACCAGAACTTCCTGGCCCTGCAATCGCAACTGGAGGGCACCGAAAACCGCATCGCTGTAGCACGGCGTGACTTCATCACTTCGGTCGAGCGCTACAACACCGAGATCCGCACCTTCCCTGGCCGACTGTGGCACAGCTTCCTCTACAGCGACATGCCGCTTCGCGAGACCTTCGAAGCCACAACCGAGAACGCGGACCAGGCCCCGCAGGTGGAGTTTGAATGAACAATCGATTACGCCTTTCGTTGCTGACGTTGCTGCTGCTGGCCGCGCTCAACGTTCAGGCCCAGGCGCCCGAATTTCCTGAGCTGACCGGGCGTGTGGTGGATCAGGCCGAACTGCTCGACGCATCCGTCGAATCGCGCCTCAGCGAGATGCTCAAGACACATGAAGACGCGACCACCGAGCAGCTCGTCGTGGTGACCGTATTGGATCTGGATGGCAATGCCATCGAAGAGTACGGCTATCAACTGGGTCGCCACTGGGGTATCGGTCAGGAAGACGAGGATAATGGGGCCCTGTTGATCGTCGCGCCGAACGAACGTGAAGTACGCATCGAGGTCGGCTACGGGCTCGAAGGTCGCCTGACCGATGCCCAATCATCGGCGATCATCACCCAGATCATCACGCCGGCTTTCCGAGAAGGAGACTATGCCCGCGGCATCACCGAAGGGGTGGAGGCGATGATTCAGGTGCTGGGTGGCGAGCCCACAGATACTAGCGCCACGTCCAGCGCCCCAGCTGGGGAGCAGGGGCCCAAAGGACCGGCATCGATTCTCTTTTTCTTGATGTTCGTCGTCGTCATGACCCTGGTACGCGGTGGTCGCGGCGGACTGCTGGCCGGCATGTTGCTGGGCGGTGCTCTTGGCGGCAGGTCGCGCGGTGGCGGCGGCTTCGGCGGCGGCGGGGGTGGTTTCGGCGGTGGCGGCTTCGGTGGCGGCGGCGCTTCAGGCGGCTGGTAATCCAGCATTCCGGCCGGTGGCAACACCGATATGACAATCAGGATTCGGAGATCACGATCCCCATGGCTTTATTGAGTGAAAACGAGCAGCGCCAGGTAGCCGAGGCAATTAATCGTGTCGAACGCGATACCGATGCCGAGCTGGTCACCGTACTGGCTCCACGTGCAGACAACTATTCGTATATCCCGCTGCTCTGGGCCGGCCTGCTGGCCCTGGTGGTGCCCGGGGCGGTCAATTACTTTCCCGGCTGGTTGACGGCCTACGAGCTGACGCTGGTGCAGTGGGCGACCTTCATCGCGCTGGGACTGATATTCCGTATCCCCAACATCACCACTCGGTTGATCCCGCGATCAGTTCGCCACTGGCGGGCGGCCAACCTCGCACGGCGACAGTTCCTTGAACAGGACCTGCACCATACCGAGGGGGGAACGGGGANNNNGGGGAACGGGGATGCTGATCTTCGTCTCCGAAGCCGAACGCTATGTGGAAATCCTGGTCGATCGGGGCATCTCGGCGCGCATCAGCGACGAGACCTGGCAATCCATTGTGGCAACGTTCACCCAGCGGGTGAAAGCTGGCGAAACCCTGCGAGCTTTCCTGGAGTGCATCGATGCCTGCGGTGAGCACCTCAAGGAGCAGGTGCCGGCCACCCACGAGCGCAACGAACTGCCCAATCACCTGATCGTGCTGGATTGACCCGCTTCCCCCGAGTGCCAGGGCTACCACTTTGGTCACAGGCTTGACGCGAAAAGCACTTGATAGCAGCCTCGGGGAGCGCCATCATCAGCGCCCTCTCGTCTTCCCCTGTCGGGGTGTCGGGCGAGGCCAAGACACTTCCACTTCCCCCGATCTGGATTCGAACCCCCATGAGCAAAGTCCTGATTATTGGCGCCGGCGGCGTCGGCGGCGTCGTTACCCACAAGTGCGCCCAGCACCCCGAAGTTTTCAACGAAATCCTGCTGGCCAGCCGCAACGAAGCCAAGTGCCAGGCGATCGCCGCCCAACTGGATCGTCCGATCCAGACTGCCCGGGTGGATGCCGACAATGTCGATGAGCTGGTCAAGCTGATCGAGTCGTTCAAGCCTGACGTACTGATCCACGTGGCCCTGCCCTATCAAGACCTGACCATCATGGAGGCGTGCCTGCGTACCGGCGTGCCCTATCTGGACACCGCCAACTACGAGCACCCCGACGAGGCCAAGTTCGAGTACAAGGAGCAGTGGGCCTTCCAGGAGCGCTTTGCCAAGGCGGGCAACATGGCCACCCTGGGCTGCGGCTTCGATCCCGGGATGACCAACATCTACTGCGCCTACGGCCAGAAGAACCTGTTCGACGAGATCCACCGCATCGATATCCTGGATGCCAACGGCGGCGATCATGGCTATCCCTTCGCCACCAACTTCAACCCGGAGATCAATATTCGCGAAATCACTGCGAACGGTCGCTACTGGGAGAAGGGCGAGTGGAAGGAGACTCCGCCGCTGGCCGAGAAGCGCAAGTTCGATTTCGACGGCATCGGCGAGAAGGATCTGTATCTGCTCTACCACGAGGAGCTCGAGTCCCTGGTCCAGAACATCAAGGGCCTGGAGCGTATCCGTTTCTGGATGACCTTCTCCGACAAGTACATCACCCACCTGAAGGTGCTGGAAAATGTCGGCATGACCAGCATCGAGCCGATCAAGGTCGATGGCCTTGAGATCTCTCCGCTGCAGTTCCTCAAGGCCGTGCTGCCGGACCCGGCATCGCTCGGCCCGCGCACCAAGGGCAAGACCAACATCGGCGTGATCCTCGACGGCATCAAGGATGGCAAGCGTCGCAAGGTGTATATCTACAACATCTGCGACCACGAAGCCTGCTATCAGGAAGTCCAGTCCCAGGCCATCTCGTATACCACCGGCGTGCCGGCGGTAACCGGCGCCATGCTCATGCTGGAAGGCCGACCACGACCCGCTGGCCTGATCGATGACAGACGCACGCGACTCCAATCCGGACATCAAACTCGATTTCGAGCTAGGTTTCGAGCTGGATTTCGACATCTGGGCCTGCCCGTCGCCGGCCTATGTGGTGGACGACGCTCTCCTGCGCCGCAACCTGGAACGGCTGGGGCAGGTCCAGTCGCGCAGCGGTGCCAGGATACTGCTGGCCCTAAAGGGCTTCGCCATGTGGGACACCTTCCCGCTGGTGCGCCAGTACCTGGTGGGCACCACGGCCAGCGGCCAGGACGAGGCGCGCCTCGGCGCCGAGACCTTCGGCGGCGAGGTGCACTGCTACTCGCCGGCCTTCACCGAAGAGGAGATGCAGGTGGTACTGCGTTACGCCGACCACCTCAGTTTCAACTCTCCGGGCCAGTGGCGGCATTTCCGCGACACCGTCGCGGCAGCTCCGCGGCGTGTCTCTTGCGGCATGCGGGTCAATCCGGAGCACTCTACCGGTTCGGTGCCGATCTATGACCCCTGCGCGCCGGGCTCGCGGCTCGGCACCCGGGCCGCGGACCTGGCGCCGGCGGACCTGGAAGGCCTGGAAGGGCTGCACTTCCATACCCTCTGCGAGCAGAACAGCGACGCCCTGGAAGAGACCCTGGACGCCTTCGAGGCGAAGTTCGGCCACTATCTCGCCAGCCTGAAGTGGATGAACCTCGGCGGCGGCCACCATATCACCCGCGAGGACTACGACGTGGAGCGGCTGGTGCGGGTAATCCGGGACTTCAAGGCGCGCCACCCGCACCTCACGGTCTATCTGGAGCCGGGCGAGGCGATCGCGCTGAACACCGGCTATCTGGTCTGCTCGGTGCTGGATATCGTCGAGAATGACGGGCCCATCGCCATCCTCGACACCTCCGCCACGGCGCACATGCCCGACGTGCTGGAGATGCCCTATCGGCCGGAGATTATCGGTGCCGGCGAGCCGGGCGAGAAGGCTCACACCTACCGCCTGGGCGGGCTGACCTGCCTGGCCGGCGACGTCATCGGCGACTACTCGTTCGATGCGCCGCTGGCCATCGGCGACCGCCTGGTGTTCACCGACATGGCCCACTACACCATGGTCAAGACCACCACCTTCTGAGTATGGTGAATGAAAAGCCACTGCCACAGGGAGCACGTCATGCTCAGGGTCTACAAGTTCGGGGGCGCCTCGATCCAGGACGCCGAGGCCATTCGCCATCTGGGCGAGCTGCTGGCCGAGAAGGCGCCGAGACCAAGGGCCATGGTCGCCTCTGCCATGGGCAAGACCACTAACGCCCTGGAGGCGCTACTTCAGGCGGCCCGACAGGATGATGAGACGCTCTACCGCCAACGGCTCGCGGCGATCCGCGACAACCATCTGGCCGTGGCCGAGGCACTGTTCGGGCCGGGATCCGCTGTGGCCGACGAGCTGGAGCAGCGGCTTGCCGAACTGGACGACGCGCATCACGTCCATCGGAACACCTCGTTCCCCTTCCACTATGACCAGACGGTGGGCGTTGGCGAGTTGCTCTCCACCACCTTGGTCGCCGCCTGGCTGAACGAGGTCGGCGTGGCCACCCGCTGGTGCGATGCCAGGGAACTGATCATCACCGACGATCGCCATCAGGCGGCCAATATCGACTGGGCGGCGACCCGGGAGCGCATCGCGTCGCTCGCACAGGCAAACGACGCGGTACTGCTGACCCAGGGATTTATCGGCGCCACCGCGGACGGCGCCATGACCACCCTGGGCCGCGAGGGCTCGGATTTCAGCGCGGCAATCCTCGCCGAGGCGCTGGATGCCGACGAGCTGACCATCTGGAAGGATGTGCCGGGGCTGTTCAACGCTGACCCGCGGCGCTTCACCAATGCGCGGCAGATTGCCCGGCTCAGCTATGCGGAGGCCCTGGAGCAGACCTGGCACGGCGCCAAGGTGATCCATCCCCGCACCCTGGCCCCGCTGCAGCGCCGGGGGATCCCGCTGACGGTGCGCTCCTTCCTCGAGCCCGAGGCGGCACCCAGCATCATCGGGCCTGAGCCCGGCGAGGGTGACACCCTGCCCGCCTGCATGCTGCGCGACAACCAGCTGCTGCTGGAGGTAAGCCCGAGCGACGGCAGCTTCGTCGATGAGGCGTTGATGGCCGAGGTTCTCACACGATTCGCCGAGGCCGGCCTGCACGCCAACCTGATCGATGTAGAGGCATTGCGCCTGCGCCTGTCGGTCAACCACCAGCCGGAGAGACTCTCCCCCACGCTGGAGGCTCTGCAAGAGCATTTCTCGGTGGCCCGCCAGGAGGACCTGGTACTGCTCACCGTACGCCATGCCGACGATGCCCTGCTGGACGCCCTGGAGGGTGGCCGTACCCGGGTGGCCGAGCAGCGCAATGCCACTACCGCCCAGCGCCTCTATCGCGCCGCCGAGTGCCCTGACAGCTGGCGGCTTCCCGAGAGTTAATGGCTAAGTAAAGTGACTCAGGGCGCGGCCAGTCGCCGACCTACCCCATGGCCATGCCAGGCGGCGGCCAGCCACAGCATCAGGCTGGCCAGGCCATAGCAGAGGGCCGCCAGGGGACGATCCTGGGCCAGCAGCTGAATGAGCTCCAGGCCGAACAGCGAGAACGTAGTGAAGCCACCGCAGAAGCCGGCCACCAGAAAGGGCTGCCAGCGCGCCACCCGGCCCTGCACTCGGGCGGCGATCACGGCAGCCAAAAGCGCGATCAGCCAGGAGCCGAGCATATTGACCGCCAGGGTTGCCCAGGGAAACCAGGGGCCCGGCAAGCCCTGCAGCGACAGGCTGAGCTGATAGCGCAGGGAGGTGCCCAGCGCGCTGCCGGCCCCGACCGCCCCATAGGCCCGCCAATCGATCATGCCAGGCCTCCCGCCAGCCACGCGCCAGCAGCCACTGCGCAGAGGCCAGGCACCAGGGTAGCCAGCACATTGGCCAGCGCCATACGCTGCCGCCCCTCCTGCCACAGCATCAAGGTCTGTAAGCTGAACGACGACACCGTGGTATAGCCACCCAGCAGGCCAATGGCCAACAGCGACCAGACGCTGCCCGCCTCGCCGGGCAGCGGTGGTCCCAGGAGGCCTGCGAGCAAACCGATCGTCAGGGAGCCGCTCAGATTGACCGCCAGGGTTCCCCAGGGGAAGGTAACGCCGAGTCGCCGGCTCACCGCATTCCCCACCGCCAGACGCGCCATCCCCCCCAGGGCGCCTCCGGCCGCCACCAACAGCAGGTTGACTGCCATCCCCACTCTCCCTTTCTTCCGACTGGACCGCATCGACACCGGCGGCATACGCGGCTTGATACAGCGACGTGCACCGCAACAGGGCGGGTCGAGGTCTCGCCCCAAAGACCGTATCATGCCTCTTTTGCGTCACCTTTGGACTCACTCAACATGACACATCACACGCAAGAGACGGAGGTCACCGCGTGAATTCCATGCGAGCTCTACCCCTGATGCTCGGCTGGCTGCTGGTCGTTCTGCTGGCGTTGGCCGGACCGGCACAGGCCCAGCCAGCCGAAACTGACGGCCAGACGGCAAACGCCACCCTGGCCAATCTGCTCGAGAACGAGGAGACCCGCCAGCAGCTGATCGAGCAGCTGCGAGGCATGGCCGCCGAGCCGGCAACGCAGGAGGCCGCACCTGTCTCGTTGCCCCGACAGCTGGCAGAGATCACCAGCCGGGTAGCCAGCGACATCGGCGGTCAGCTCGGCAATGCCGTGGACGTGCTGCGCACCATGGGCAGCGGCGATCTGGACAGTACCTTTGACATGGAGGCCTTTACCAGCGCCACCATCAATCTGGGCCTGGTCATTCTGGCTACCCTGGTGCTCTTCCTCGCTTTCCGCCGCATAGCCAAGCCGCTGTTCACCAGCATCAGCCAGTGGTCGCTGAACGGTGAGGGGCTCACCCCGGTGCTGCGACTAATCATCTGCGTGGCTCTGGCAGCGCTGGTCGACGTGCTGATCGTGGCCCTTGCCTACCTGGGTGGCAACCTGCTCGCCACCTTCGCCATCGGCGAGACCGGCGAGCTCTCCACCCGCGCCTCGCTGTTTCTCAACGCCTTCCTGGTGATCGAGCTGATCAAGGCGGGGGTGCGCATGCTGTTCGCCTCCCGCTACGAGGGGCTGCGCCTGCTGCCGATCACCTCCACCGAGGCTGCCTACTGGAACCGCTGGCTCAAGACCATCGCCGCCGTGGTGGTAGGCCTGCAACTCTCCAGCTTCCTGAGCCAGACGATCGGCCGGCGCATCACCCTCTCCGATGACCTGCGTCGCAAGCTGCCGATGCTGGAAGCCCGCCTCAACAGCTACGTGCCCAACGCCCTGCGGGTAATTCGCACCGTCATCCTGGTGCTGGTGGCCATGCTGGTGCTCAACGCCTGGGGCGCCTTCGACCTGGCAGCCTGGTACGCCTCGGAGTCGGGCAGCCATCTGGTCGGCAAGCTGATCAGCGTGGCAGTGATTCTGATGTTCGCCATCGGCGTGTGGCTGGCACTGGCCAGCCTGATCGAGCACAAACTCAATCCCGAGACCGGCAGCGGAACGCCCTCGGCCCGAGCCATGACCCTGCTCACGCTGTTCCGCAATGCTCTGGCCATCGCCCTGGTGACCATCACCTTGATGATCGTGCTTGCCGAGATCGGTATCAACATCGGCCCGCTGATCGCCGGTGCCGGCGTGCTGGGCCTGGCCATCGGTTTCGGCGCCCAGAAGCTGGTCCAGGACATCATCACCGGCGTCTTCATTCAGGTGGAAAACGCCATGAACACCGGCGACGTAGTCACCGTTGCCGGCATCACCGGTACCGCCGAGCGCCTGAGCATCCGCTCGGTGGGCATCCGAGACCTTAACGGTACCTACCACATCGTGCCCTTCTCCAGCGTGGACACTGTTTCCAACTACATGCGCGAGTTCGGTTATCACGTGGGCGAGTACGGCATCGCCTATCGCGAAAGCATCGACGATGCCGTCGTGGCGCTGCGCGAAGCCTTTGACGAACTGGCCGGTGACGAGGAGCACAAGATGAATATTCTCGCCCCGCTGGAAGTGGCCGGCGTTGTCGCCCTGGCCGACAGCTCGGTCAACATCCGCGTGCGCATCAAGACCACGCCCGGCACCCAGTGGTCCACCGGCCGCGCCTTCAACCGCCTGGTCAAGCTGCACTTCGACGCCAAGGGCATCGAGATCCCCTTCCCGCACACCACCCTCTACTTCGGGGTCGGCAAGGAGGGCGAGGCTCCTCCCGGCAACCTGCGTGTCATGCAGCAGCCCTTCGATATCGACGGACGTCCCGGCGGACAGCCACGCTCCGGCGAGAGCAGCCGGGCCGGCGAGGAAGATCCGCGTTCGAGCCCCAACCCCGAGTTCAAGGGGGACTTCGACGAGGACTAAGCCAACGGCTTGCTGTGTTCCCGATAAAGGCGGGG
>JAIVHL010000188.1 GCA_020201075.1 Halomonas sp.
ACACCTGCTGGGTTCCAGCGTCGAGTACGACAAAGAAGCCGATCGACTGATCATCAAGCAGGTACCCAAACAGCTGAAAGAACAGCTCAGGCGCAAGAGCTAGCCTGACGCGCCTAAGCAAGTCGGCTTGTAGGGAGAGGGCTCAAACAAGGTGTGGCTTGAGCCACTGACGCAGCTGGGATCCTTGCAGCACCCCTGGCTGGCGGGCCACCTCCCGGCCGTTCTTGAACACGATCAAGGTGGGAATGCTGCGGATGCCGAAGCGACCGGCCAGGGCCTGCTCCGCCTCGGTATCGAGCTTGGCAAAGCGAAGCCTAGGCTCGAGCTCGCGGGCCGCCTCGGCGAAGATCGGCGCCATCATCTTGCAGGGGCCGCACCAGGCTGCCCAGAAGTCCACCACCACCGGCAGTTCGCTGCGCTCCACCAGGGCGCGAAAGTTGTCAGAAGTCAGCGCTACCGGCTCACCGGTAAACAAGGCCTGCTTGCACTTGCCACACTTGGGGGCGTCGTTGAGACGCCTCTGGCTGACTCGGTTGATGGCGCCACAGTGAGGGCAGCCAAGGGTCAAGGATTCGGACATGAGTGTCTCCGGGTCACAGTTCGTTTAAAACGAATATGGCGTCTGTCCCCTCCCTCTTCAAGCGACATCGCGTCGCGCCCGCGAACTCGACGCCATCCATGCCATGCAGCGGCCTTGCCGGGCTGCTATCGTCGGCGCATGCTCCGTTTCTTTCCTGCCTGTCGAGATCTGCGATGAGTTCACGTCCCGACCCGCGGGTGCTGCTGCGCCTGCTGGGCCTGCTGGCTCCCTATCGATGGCGCCTGGCCCTGGCGGCCCTGGTCCTGCTGTTGGCTTCAGGCAGTGTGTTGCTTCTCGGTCAGGGGCTGCGCCTGGTAATCGATCGCGGTTTTATTGCCGCCGACAGCGCCGCCCTGGGCCGCACCCTGGGCCTGATGCTCGCTGTGGTGGCGGTGCTGGCCATGGCCTCGGCGCTGCGCTACTACCTGGTGACCTGGATCGGCGAGCGGCTGGCCGCCGACCTGCGCCGCCGAGTCTTCGACCACCTGCTGACCCTGGAGCCCGGCTTCTTCGAGAGCGCCCAGGCGCCCGGCCAGGCCGCCGGAGAGATCGTCTCCAGGCTCACCGCCGACACCAGCGTGCTGCAGAGCCTGTTCGGCTCCTCGGTATCGCTGGCCCTGCGCAATCTGTTGATGCTGATCGGCGCCGTGGCGCTGATGCTGCTTACCCAGCCGTGGCTCTCGGCCATCGTGCTGCTCGGCATCCCCGCCACGGTGCTGCCGATCCTATGGTTCGGGCGGCGAGTCCGGCGGCTGTCACGCACCAGCCAGGACCGGGTGGCCGAGCTCGGCCGCTATGCCGACGAGGCGCTGTCAGGCATCCGCACCGTCCAGGCCTTCACCCATGAGCCGCTCGACCGGCGCGACTACGCGGGTCGCGTCGAGGAAGCCTTCGCCAGCGCCATCGACCGCACCCGTCAGCGCGCCTGGCTGACCGGCATCGCCATGCTGGCGGTGTTCGCGGCGGTGGGCATCATGCTGTGGCAGGGCGGCCAGGCGGTGCTGGCCGGCACCATGACCGCCGGCGAACTCTCGGCCTTCGTCTTCTATGCGGTGCTGGCGGCCGGCGCGGTAGCGACCCTGGCCGAAGTGGCCGGTGACGTGCAGCGGGCAGCAGGCGCCGCAGAGCGGCTGCTGGAGCTGATGGATACCCGCCCGGGCATCGCACCGCCGGCCCGTCCAAGACCGCTGGCCAAGCCGCTCTCCGGCGAGATCCGGCTGGAGCGTGTGAGGTTCACCTATCCGGGACGGGAAACCCCGGCGCTGGATGACGTTGACCTGACCATTCGCCCGGGCGAACGGGTAGCGCTGGTAGGCCCCTCCGGGGCCGGCAAGAGCACGCTACTTTCTCTGCTGCTGCGCTTCCACGATCCCGACGCCGGCATCCTCCGCCTGGACGGCGTCGACCTGCGCGAGCTGGACCTCGGCGAGCTGCGCTCGTCGCTGGGGCTGGTGGCCCAGGAGCCGGTACTCTTCTCCGGCAGCGTGGCCGACAACCTGCGCTATGGCGACGCCGACGCCGACCTGGACGCACTGCGCGAGGCGGCCCGGGACGCCAACGCCCTGCCTTTTATCGAGGCCCTACCCCTGGGCTTCGATACGCCCCTGGGACCGGGTGGCGTGCAGCTATCTGGCGGGCAGCGCCAGCGCCTGGCGATTGCCCGGGCGCTGCTCAAGGATCCCCGCGTTCTGCTGCTGGACGAGGCGACCAGCGCCCTGGACGCCGAAAGCGAGCGGCTGGTGCAGCAGGCCCTGGACCGCCTGATGGTGGGGCGTACCAGCCTGGTCATCGCCCACCGCCTGGCCACGGTGGTGGCCGCCGACCGCCTGCTGGTGTTTGACGAGGGCCGACTGGCGGCCGCCGGGAGCCACGCGGAGCTGATGGACACCAACCCCCTTTACCGTCACCTGGCCGAGCTGCAGTTCGGACGGCATCCGTCAGCCGCAACGCCGGATGCCCATTCAACCCTCTGATTCTTCGCCCACAGCACTAGCCGCCGCTGCGGTCGGCGGCCGAGGCGAAGATGGGGTTGCGCTGGACACCGCCGCCAAGAACCCTATCCCAGGTTCGCCAGCTGGCGCAGGCCCGAGGCAGCATCCGACGTCACCAGCCAGGCCACTAGGCAAACGTTGAGCACCGCACAGCTCCACAGGATCATGCCGAAGGGCTGCTTGCGGGTCTTGTGGCGAAACCAGCGCCGAGCCAACAGGGCTCCCGGCCAACCGCCCATAACGGCGACAAGGTGCAGGGTCGATTCGGGAATCCGCCGCCGGCCCTGTTGGGCTGCCAACTTGTCGAGGCGATAAAGGATGATTGCTGCCAGGCTCGCCAGCAGGTAAAGGCCAATCAGCAGCAAGGGGTGGCTACCTCGCTTTCAGGTGTCGATGAACGTGGTGGGTGCCAAGTCCCTTTTCTGTATGGCCTCATGCGCATTGCGAACCCCCTGACCGGCTGAGTGTGACGCAGAGAGAGTGTCCTACAGGCACAGGCCGAACACTACTGCCCGGTCAACACCTCAAGGACTCTGAGCGTGACCTCCCGGTTGCGCTGCTGCTGGTCGCAATACTCCTCGGTGTCGATCTCCGGCCAGCGTTCACCTCGGCGCTTCACCACCGGCAGGACCAGTGCGGTCAGCAATATGATACGGCGGCGATAGCGTGATTTCTGTCACATGGTTGCCTCCCTGACGCCGGACCGCCGGATCGCCGGATCACTCGAAGTGTAACACCAGCCAGACGGTGTTCCCTTTCGGAGCGGTCCAGCCGACCCCGCGCCGACAATCCATCATCAGCTCCTGCCAAGCCTACCCATGACCCTAGCAGCCTGCGAACCGATACGGCACTGGCGTGGAAGGACATCGCGGCAAGATGAAACGGCTCATGTTTTTTCCGGCTTGTAGCCCAACCCACATCTCGCCGACCAAAGTGCTAGGCCCCATGAGACGGGGCTTGCTTAACATTGTCGACAGTCTCGCGTAGAATCTCGTCCAACCAGGACGGGGGTAATACGCCCCTGACTCCAGTGCCAGAGGCATGTTTCGGCAAGCATTGTGCCGAGCCGAGCCACTCTGGCTCCACTAGCAATGAGGGCCCTAACGTGCTTGAAGCCTATCGCCAACATGTCGAGGAGCGCGCCGCGGAAGGCGTGCCACCGAAGCCGCTGAACGCAGAACAGGTCGCCGCACTGGTCGAGCTGCTGAAGACGCCGCCAGCCGGCGAGGAAGAAGTCATCCTCGACCTGATCACCAACCGCGTTCCCCCCGGTGTTGACGAGGCCGCCTACGTTAAGGCCGGCTTCCTGACCGCCATCGCCAAGGGCGAGGCCGAGTCGCCGCTGATCGACAAGATCCACGCGGTCAAACTGCTCGGCACCATGCAGGGCGGCTACAACATTGTTTCCCTGGTCGAACTGCTGGACGACGCCGAACTCGCCAAGGAAGTGGGCGAACAGCTCAAGCACACCCTGCTGATGTTCGATGCCTTCCACGACGTGGAAGAGCGAGCCAAGGCAGGAAACGCCGTGGCCAAGGACGTCATCCAGTCCTGGGCCGAGGCCGAGTGGTATCTCTCCAGGCCCGCCCTGGAAGAGAAGATCACCCTCACCGTCTTCAAGGTGACCGGTGAGACCAACACCGACGATCTCTCCCCTGCGCCGGACGCCTGGTCGCGTCCCGACATTCCGGTGCACGCCAACGCCATGCTCAAGAACGAGCGTGACGGCATCGAGCCCGAGGTGCCCGGCACCAAAGGTCCGCTGAAACAGATCGAAGAAGTCAAGGCCAAGGGCTTTCCGGTCGCCTACGTCGGCGACGTGGTCGGCACCGGTTCCTCACGCAAGTCCGCCACCAACTCGGTGCTGTGGTTCTTCGGCGATGACATTCCCTACGTGCCTAACAAGCGCGCCGGCGGTTTCTGTTTCGGCAGCAAGATCGCCCCGATCTTCTTCAATACCATGGAAGATTCCGGCGCCCTGCCCGTGGAGATGGATGTCTCCAAGCTCGAGATGGGCGACGTCATCGACGTTTACCCCTATGAGGGCAAGGTGTGCAAGCATGGCACCGATGAGGTGCTCACCACCTTCGAGCTGAAGACCCAGCTGATTCTCGACGAGGTGCGCGCCGGCGGCCGTATCCCGCTGATCATCGGACGCGGCCTGACCACCAAGGCGCGTGAGTCACTCGGTCTGGCCCCCTCCGATGTCTTCCGCCTGCCCGAGCAGCCCGTCGACACCGGCAAGGGCTTTACCCTGGCCCAGAAGATGGTCGGCAAGGCCTGTGGTCTGGAGGGCGTGCGCCCGGGGATGTACTGCGAGCCGGCGATGTCTACCGTGGGCTCCCAGGACACCACCGGCCCGATGACCCGCGACGAGCTCAAGGATTTGGCGTGCCTCGGCTTTCAGGCCGACCTGGTGATGCAGTCCTTCTGCCACACCGCCGCCTATCCGAAGCCGGTCGACGTGGACACACATCACACCCTGCCCGACTTCATCATGAACCGCGGCGGCGTCTCCCTGCGTCCGGGCGACGGCATTATCCACAGCTGGCTGAACCGCATGCTGCTGCCCGACACCGTCGGCACCGGCGGCGATTCCCACACCCGCTTCCCGCTGGGCATCTCCTTCCCGGCAGGCTCGGGCCTGGTGGCTTTCGCCGCCGCTACCGGCGTAATGCCGCTGGACATGCCGGAATCGGTACTGGTGCGTTTCAAGGGTGAGCGTCAGCCTGGCGTCACCCTGCGTGATCTGGTCCATGCCATTCCCTATTACGCCATCAAGGAAGGCCTGCTGACCGTCGAGAAGGCCGGCAAGAAGAATGCCTTCTCCGGTCGCGTGCTGGAAATCGAAGGCCTCGAGGACCTCACCGTCGAGCAGGCGTTCGAGCTCTCCGACGCCTCCGCCGAGCGCTCCGCCGCGGGCTGTACCATCACCCTGTCCGAGGACAGCGTGAGCCAGTACCTGAACTCCAATATCACCCTGCTCAAGTGGATGATCAGCAACGGCTACGGCGACCGCCGCACCATCGAGCGTCGCATCCAGGGCATGGAAGAGTGGCTGGCAAACCCGAGCCTGATGCGCGCCGATCAGGACGCCGACTACGCCGAGATCATCGAGATCGACCTGCAACCAGGCTCGCGTTGCCGCCAAGAGCACCGTGGTCTCCACCTCCACCCGTAACTTCCCGAACCGCCTCGGCGACGGTGCCAATGTGTACCTCGCCTCCGCGGAGCTGGCGGCCGTCGCCGCCGTGGAAGGTCGTTTGCCCACCGTTGACGAGTACCGCCGCTATATGGGCGAGTTCGACGCCATGGCCGCCGAAATCTATCGCTACATGAATTTCCACGAAATCGAGGAGTATCAGAATGCCGCTTCCAGCGTGATTCCGATAACTCAAGAAGCCTGATAGCTCAGTTTTCTGATATCCTCATCTTCGACTCCGATGCTCGCAACATCGAATGGCCGCTCTCGAGGTGGCCTGAGCCGATGACAGAAGCGCCCCCGGTGGGGGCGCTTTTTTCGTTTCAGCGCCCCGTAGAGCCTCCCCACCAAAGCCGTCTTTCACCTTGCCGCGAGTGTGGCATCATCCATCAGTGGATTTACGTGCAAGGAGCCCCGACATGAGCCATATCATCACCCCCGACATCTGCGATGCCCATCCCGACGTACGGGTTCTGGACCCGCTGTTCATCAACTTCGGCGGCCGCGAGGCCTTCTGCGGACCGATCCGTACCGTGAAGTGCTTCGAGGACAACTCGCTGGTCAAGCAGGCCGTGGCCGAGTCCGGCGAGGGGGCAGTGCTGGTAGTCGATGCCGGAGGCTCCCAACGCTGCGCCATGCTCGGCGATATGCTGGCCGAACAGGCCGCCGATAACGGCTGGTGCGGAGTCGTCCTTTACGGCTGCGTGCGCGACGTGGACGTGCTGGCCGAGACCGAACTGGGCATACAGGCTCTGGGTGCCCACCCGCGCAAGAGCGATAAGCGCGGCGAGGGTCAGCGCGATATCCCGGTGACCTTCGCTGGGGTGACGTTGACTCCCGGCGAATGGCTCTACGCCGACAACAACGGCATCGTCGTGGCCAATGAGCGCCTGCCCCTCGAGGGCTGAGGCGTCTGACCCACCATGCTGGCCTTCCCACAGCTGAGTCGGGATGTGCTGCGCACCTTGCGCGACCACATGCGGCCGCTGATTGCCTATCATCTGTTCTTCACCCTGCTGGCCTCGCTGCTGCTACTGCCGGCAGTCGCCTGGAGCCTGACCCGCCTGCTTGCCCGCTTCGGCCGCCCGGTGATCACCAACGCCGAGCTGGTCGATATTCTGATGAGCGTCGGTGGTGCGCTGTGGCTGCTGGCCGCCATCGGCCTCACCTTTCTGGTGCTCTACCTCCAGCAGGCGGGGATGATCCTGGTATCGGCGCGTCCCAGGGATAACCATGTGCGCCTGGCCTTCGAGGCACTGTGGTGGACCCTGCGCCGGCTGCCCCAGCTGGCCGCCCTGGTGGTGGTACAGGTGGGCGCCCACCTGCTGCTGGTGCTTCCCGTCGCGTTCGCCATCGCCTGGCTCTACGGCCTCTTCCTGGGCGGACTCGACCCCTACTATGTACAGCGTGTGCGGCCGCCGGCGCTGTGGCAGTTCCTGGCCATCAGCCTGCCGCTGGTGGTGGTCTGGGCAGCCATCGCCGCCACCCTCTATTTTCGCTGGATCCTTGCCCTGCCGCTGGTGGCGCTGGAGGGGATCTGGCCGCGGCAGGCGCTGGCACGCAGCCACCGCCTGACCCACGGGCGCAAGGGGCCAATCGCCGTGGCGGTGATCGCCCTGCTGCTGGTGATCATCGCCCTGCCCCTGATGGCCACCCTGCTCTTCGATCGGCTGTTCACACCCATGCTGTGGTGGTTGCCGGAACGCAACGCCGTGCTGATACCGGCCACCCTGGCCTATCTCACCGCCTACGTGCTGCTGACCCTGGCCATCACCTTCGGCGGTATCGCCGCCAATGCTCTGCTCTCCACCTGCCTCTATCTGCGTTTGGCCCATCGGGAGCAGCGCCCTGCGTCACCCCCGCCGCGCGATGCCCACCCCGGCCGCCTGGCCTGGGCGTTGGAGCTGGGGGTGATCGTCTTCGCCCTCTCCCAGGCGTGGCTGATCGTCAACAGCTTCGAGCTGCGCGATGACGTCGCCAACATCGCACACCGCGGCAGTTCCATGGTGGCGCCGGAGAACACCCTCCCGGCGGTGAGGCGTGCCCTTGAGGACGGCGCCGATTACGTGGAAATCGACGTGAAACTGACGGCTGACGACCAGGTCATGGTTTATCACGACCGGACCCTGCGGCGCTTGACCGGCGACCCCCGCTGGCTGGGCGAGTTGACCCGGAAGGAACTGGAGGCCTTCGACGTTGGCAGCTGGTTTGGCGATGCCTTTCAGGGAGAACGGATTCCCGGCCTCGACGAGGCTCTGGTTGCGGTTCGCGGCCGAGGCGCCTTGATGATCGACATGAAGCCAGACTCGGGTCGGGAGGTGGCGCTGGTGGAGGAGGTCATCGCGGTTCTGCATGAGGAGGCGAGATGGCGTCGGGTCTGCCATGAGGAAGCCACGAACGCCGAAGCGGCCAGGGCCTGTGGTGTCATCGATGTCATCGGCGAGATGCGCCTGGCCACCATGTCACCCGCACTGATCGAGGAAGTCCGCGCCCGGGAGCCCGAGCTCAGGGTCACCCTGCTGGCCCAGCTAATCCTGCCCGGCACTCTGGATCGCCACAGTTTCGACGCTCTGGGGCTACGCCACAACCGCATTACCGAGAACGAGATCCGTCTGGCACGCCACTATGGCTATGAGGTCCACGCCTGGACGATCAACGACAGGGCGCGCATGTCACAGCTGATCGACCTGGACGTGGACGCCATCATCACCGATCGGCCGGCGCTGCTCGCCGAACTGCTGGACGACCGCCGCGAACTCGGCGACGGCGCCCTGCTGCTGGTGAAGTTGCGCAACTGGCTGCGCCATTGATCTTCCACCGTCTCATTAATCGCCCATCACCACCCCTTCCCGGCGCGGGTCGGCGCCGCCGAAGAAGCCCGACTCGGTGCGCTGGATGGCCTGCAGACCGCTGACCAGCTCCCGCTCACTGACGTCGTGGCCGCGGGCGCTCAGGGCCTCCAGGGTTTCTGTCGGAAAGCGTCCCTCCTCGAGAAACACCGGGCCGCCCAGGGTGATGGCATGGGGCAGATCCAGCGCTTCCTGGGCGTCAAGCCCCCAGTCGAGCATTGCCACCAAGGCCTTGGCGGTGTAGTGGATAATGGCCGCCCCGCCCGGCGAGCCGAGACTCGCCACCAGCTCGCCGCTGTCGCGATCGAAGACCAGGGTCGGGCTCATGCTGGAGCGCGGCCGCTTGCCCGCCTCCACGCGGTTGGCAATAAGGTTCCCCGCCTCGTCCTCTGGCGTGAAGGAGAAGTCGGTGAGCTCGTTGTTGAGCAGGTAGCCCCCCGGCAGACCGGTGCCGCCATCGGCGAGGATCCGCGCGCCGAAAGCGGCCTCGATGGTGGTGGTCATGGCGATGGCGTTGCCGTGTTCGTCGACGATACTGATATGGCTGGTGCCGTATTCAGGCTGGTCGGGATGCTGCCCCCAAGCGGTGGCCAGTTCGCCGGGATTGCCCGGCTGGGCGCCACCGCTGCCGAGGCTCTCCTCGCCGAGAAGCTCGGCACGCAGGGCCAGATAGTCGGGAGACAGCATCACCGACCAGTCTCCCCCCGGCGCCTCGACGAAATCCGGATCGGCGATATACCTGCCACGGTCGGCGAAAGCCAGCCGAGCCGCCTCGAGGAACTGATGCAGCCAGGCCTCGGAGGGCACGCCCTCCTCGACCACTGAATCCACCTCGGGCAGGTGCTCGAGAACGCCAAGGATCTGCATCACGGTGAGATGGCCGGATGAGGGCGGCGGAAAGCCGCATACCTCATAGGCCATCCAGGCGGTGCAGAGGGGATCGCGCCGCTTGGCCTCGTAGCCGGCCAGGTCGGCTGTGGTCATGGCGCCGCCGCGGGTGTGATGCCCCTGTACCCGGGCCACCAGATCCTCGGCGATGGAGCCCTCGTGCAGAGCAGCGCTGCCGTGCTCGGCGATCTCGCGCAGGATGGCGGCAAGCGCCGGGTTTTTCAGGGTGATGCCAGCCTGCAGAGGCTCACCGTCCGGATAATAGAAGACGCTGCCCAGTGGATCGTCTCGCAGCGGCTGTTCGCTGGCCAGGCTGGTGGCCAGGCGCGGGCTCACCATAAATCCCTGCTCGGCAAGGTGAATGGCGGGACCGAACAGCTCAGCCCAGGGCAGCCGGCCGTGCTCGGCGTGAGCCAGTTCCAGCATGCGCAGCGTACCCGGCACGCCCACCGACAGGCCGCTGGCCGCGGCCTCCATGAACGCCAGCGGCTCGCCCGTCTCGTCGAGGAACAGCTCGCCGTTCACCGCGGCCGGCGCGGTTTCGCGGCCGTCATAGGCAGCCACCGACTCGCCGTCATGGTGCATCAGGAAGGCACCACCACCGATGCCGCTAGATTGAGGCTCCACCAGCGCCAGCACCATCTGCACCAGGTCATACTGGAAGGCAACCTCGGCCTGGGCCGCAAACGGCAGGCCCAGCATCAGGGTCGCGGTAACCGGTACCAGGAGCCGACGGCGGAAGGGAATGGCGGGCAGTCTCATAGGGGCAGACTCCTTGTCGAAGGAATTGGCATAGGGGAGTCTGACAGCATAGACGAAGGACGCCCGGTCGACGGAGGTCGGCCGGGCGTCTTTGTCGCCGCTAGCGACTTATTTCAGTTGCGACTTATTCCAGGGTTTCGCCCGCCAGCATGAACCAGGTCTCCAGGACCGCATCGGGATTGAGCGACACCGAATCGATGCCCTGTTCCATCAGCCACTTGGCGAGGTCGGGATGATCCGACGGTCCCTGTCCGCAGATACCCACGTACTTGCCCTGGGCCTTGCAGGCCTGGATGGCCATGGCCAGCAGCTTCTTGACTGCCGGATTCCGCTCGTCGAAGAGGTGGGCGACGATGCCGGAGTCACGATCCAGCCCCAGGGTGAGCTGGGTCAGGTCATTGGAGCCGATGGAGAAGCCGTCGAAGTGCTCGAGGAACTCGTCGGCGAGCAGGGCGTTGGCCGGCAGCTCGCACATCATGATCACCTTGAGGCCGTTATCACCGCGTTTCAGGCCGTTGGCGGCCAGCAGCTCGACCACCTGGCGCGCCTCGTCGGTGGTGCGTACGAAAGGCACCATGACCTCGACGTTGTCCAGGCCCATCACCTCGCGAACCCGCTTCAGAGCCCGGCACTCCAGCTCGAAGCAGGGGCGGAAGGAGTCGGAGATATAGCGTGAGGCACCGCGAAAGCCGAGCATCGGATTCTCTTCGCCCGGTTCGTAGAGCTTGCCGCCGATCAGATTCTCGTACTCGTTGGACTTGAAATCGGACAGACGCACGATGACACGCTGGGGATAGAAGGCAGCGGCCAGGGTACTGATGCCCTCCACCAGCTTGTCGACGTAGAAATCCACGGGGCTGGTATAGCCGGCGATGCGCAGGTCGATGGTTTGCTGCAGGTCGGCAGGCAGGGTGTCATAGTCAAGCAGTGCCTTGGGGTGCACGCCAATCATGCGGTTGATAATGAATTCCAGGCGCGCCAGGCCGACACCGGCACTGGGCAGGCTGGCAAAGCCGAAGGCGCGGTCGGGGTTGCCAACGTTCATCATGATCTTGAAGGGGATCTCGGGCATGGCATTGACGCTGGTCACGCTGCGATCGAAGGCCAGCAGCCCCTCATAGACGTGGCCGGTGTCGCCCTCAGCGCAGGAAACCGTGACCTCGCGGCCGTCGGCCAGCACCTCGGTGGCGTCGCCGCAGCCCACCACCGCTGGAATCCCCAGTTCACGGGCGATGATCGCTGCGTGACAGGTGCGGCCGCCGCGATTGGTGACGATGGCCGAGGCGCGCTTCATGATCGGCTCCCAGTCGGGGTCGGTCATATCGGTGACCAGCACATCTCCTGGCTGCACCTTATTCATGTCCTCAGGGGAGAACACCACCTTGACGGCACCCTGGCCGATACGCTGGCCAATAGCGCGACCGGAAATCAGGTTGCGCCCCTTCTCCTTGAGCTGGAAGCGCTCAAGCTGGCCGCCCTCCTGCTGGGAAACCACGGTCTCGGGTCGGGCCTGAACGATATAGAGTTCACCGTCGTCACCGTCCAGGGCCCATTCGATATCCATGGGGCGTTGATAGTGCTGCTCGATGGTCACCGCCTGCCGGGCCAGAGACATGACTTGCTCATCGTTGAGGCAAAAGCGGCCCCGCTGGTTGAGCGGCACATCAACGGTTTCCACGGACTTCCCGGCGCTGGCCTCCTTGCCGTAGATCATCTTGATCAGCTTGGAGCCCAGGTTGCGACGCAGCACGGCCGGGCGACCGGCGGCCAGGGTGGGCTTGTGGACGTAGAACTCATCGGGGTTCACCGCGCCCTGCACCACCGTCTCGCCCAGGCCCCAGGAGGCGGTGACGAAAACGGCGTCGCGGTAGCCTGACTCGGTGTCCAGGGTGAACATCACCCCGCTGGCACCGGTCTCGGAGCGCACCATCTTCTGCACGCCGGCCGAAAGCGCCACGTTCTCGTGGGCGTAGCCGCGATGGACACGGTAGGAGATGGCGCGGTCATTGAACAGCGAGGCGAACACCTCGTGCACCGCGCGCTTGATGTTGTCGAAGCCCTCGATATTGAGGAAAGTCTCCTGCTGGCCGGCGAAGGAGGCATCCGGCAGATCCTCGGCAGTAGCCGATGAGCGCACGGCAACCTTGAGATTGGGATGCCGGGCAAGGAGCTGCTCGTAGGCGCTACGCAGGTGCTGCTCGAAGGTCGGCGGGAGCGGCGTATCGATAACCCACTGACGGATCTCGGCGCCGGTGCTGGCCAGGGCCGTGACATCGTCCACATCCAGTGCGGCAAGCGCAGTGTTGATTCGCTCGTTGAGGCCCTCGTGGGAGAGAAATTCGCGGTAGGCGTGGGCGGTGGTGGCGAAGCCGCCGGGCACGCTCACCCCGGCGCCGGCCAGATTGGAGATCATTTCACCGAGGGAGGCATTCTTGCCTCCAACACGGTCTACATCGTCCATGCCCAGCACATCGAACCACAGAATATAGTTGTCCACGGGACCCCCTTGGCTTACCACGACAGGTGATCATGCCGGGAAGGCATGATGAGATGGTCGGCACTCTATCAAGAGGGGGCCATATTCGCCATTGGTCTAAACGGGTAGGGAGTGGAGGATTTTTACAACAGCGGGCCGATTCTACGGATTTCTGTAGTCAGCTAGCATAACACCCAGGTGACCGATGCTTGTGGCCAGCGGCCTAGGCACCGACAATGGGATTCGACACCGACACGATTTCTTCAACACCTTCTGCGACGACAACGATATGACCCGTACCGCCTTCTTCATCTCCGACGGCACCGGCATCACCGCCGAGAGCCTAGGACGCAGCCTGCTGGCGC